>JBEBJH010000351.1:0-3395 GCA_040079965.1 Cyclobacteriaceae bacterium | reverse complement strand
ATAAGAGACAGACCATCTGGGGCTGAACCGCATCCTGTGCGAGTGCAGTAACAACGGAGTGAATAAAAACTGCAGGTTGTGTTACTTTGGTTTGCTTCAGCTCATCGGCCGTGCCGGCAAACATCGTCTTACTTATTTTAAATCCGAGAATGTCATCTGCTTTTTCAAACAATACTTTGGCCGTGGCACTCCCGTCATAAAGTTCTTTGCCCATGCCGGTAAATTGGGCACCTTGTCCGGGGAAAATAAATGCTTTCATTTCAATGAATTAATTATCCTTTAAATGATTAAAGTAAATCAAATACAATATCAGTTTGAGGATGACTAAAAGTCAAAAACATATCGATGTGTCATTCCGGGCCTGCCTGCGCGAAGCCGCTTCGGCAAAGGCAGGCTTGACCCGGAATCCCGTTCAGTCTATACACAACTGGATCGTCTTGCCTGAGGCTAGACGATGACAGATTGACTTTTAGTCGTCCTTAAACTGACAATTAAGATTCGATTTTACACGATGAAAAGATAAGATCAAAATTCCTGTACGAAATCATGCCAGGAATCGCGACTTCAACTCAGGGGTTGGAATCATGCAGGCATCTTTTTTACCAAACCAGCGATAGCGGTTGCGGGCGATCCACGTGTATATCCCATCGCGAAGAAAGGGAGGTACAATTTTAAAGATGTAAAGGGCCGGCCACAAACCACTCAGGTGTTTTGTTATTTCCAATGCCGCATTACTTTTTTGATAAAGCGTTCCTGCTTTGATAAGGAGAACACTATTCAACTCGGTGGTAGGCAAACCGAAATTCTTCAACTGTCCATTTCCAAAATCAGATTGCAAGGCGGCAAAGTAAAATCTTGCTTTGGGGTCTCGTTTAATAATGAATAGAACCGAACCGTTGCACAAATTACATACCCCATCAAAAAGAATGACCGGATGATCTAGCGGATCAGGTGAACCCATCCTTTAATGTTTTGTTTCTGTTTGGCAGGATCAACGGCATCAAAGGTGACTTCGGCATTGTAATAATAAACAGCACTGGCAAGTTCTTTTCCATTATTGTCCTTTCCATCCCAGTCAATGTAAATAGATCGCTCCCCACCGGACTGATAATTATAGATCTCTTTGCCCCACCGATTGTACACCCGGAAATCAACACTGAGCACAAATCGTGCACATCGCCTGCGCAGATCGTTCAAATCCTGACCACAGGGCGTTTGTCCATCTTCCCCTACTTCGCTTGCCACCCGATCACTGAAGGCACTGAATAAATCGTTGCAATTATCATCATTGGGTGTAAACACATTAGGCAATTCATAATACGGGCAATTATCAAAGCAAAAACTCTCACTAAGATCGCTCTCGTTGCCCGCCCGATCAAGGGCTGAGATTTTATAACACGCGGCAAACGAAGGCAGGTTTGAGTCTACAAAAAAAGTATCAGTCACCATGGCAACCTCTGTAAAATCTCCTTCGGTGTTGTTAGCCTTATAGATTCTGTATTTCTGAATATCATCGCGGCACTTCTGATCAGCCGGACGATTCCAGGTAAGTACGTTGCTATATACATTTGCTCCGCATGAAGCTGTCTGAATATATTCTTCGCAGTCGCGGGCTTCAATAGTCAGTTGAGGTTGACATGGTTTTATGTCATCGCTCGGTTGTGCGCAGATGATTTGAGAGTAATTTATCAAAGGCTCGTCAATCTTTGGATTACCATAGGCTCCGCGCGTCATTACCCGATAGCAGTAAAACTCGGTGTCTTTCAATGGCTCATCGTTGTATTGACCAGAATCCAGGTAGTTGAATTGAAATTGATTTACATCTACACTGTCAATCAGATCCAGTTCATTTTCCGTATCTCCTATCTGTCCGCGATAAATCAAGTGCCTTGGGTAATCCTGGGTCTGGTTCGACCACGGCACATCTGCATTCCACGACAAGGCGATCCGCAAAAACTGCGAGTTTGTTTCCAGTCGTACCGTTGAAGCCGTTGGAGAAACATCTACCCGGGTACCATCGCTGGCATATGCCGTAACTCGATAATTATAAACAGTCTCAAGGGTATTAATGCCTGTATCAACCCACACGGTATCTGGCCTTCTTCCGGGGAACACGGGGGTCAACTTTATGTCACCCGAAAAACCTTCGGCTCGTTGCACTTCATACGTGTAAGGTGGCGGAAACTGTATCAGGCTCGCATCGAATGGCGGCCTCCACTTAACCGTTACCTGCCCGGTGGTTCGGTTTGTAACATCTACCGTTACGTTAATAATAACCGGAGCGTCCGCTAAAATGGGGGGCAGGCAAATTTCCTTTGATACATAACTTTCCCCGCCACCCGGTTGAGGAAAAATAGCTACCAGTCGATAACAATATTGAGCACCCACTGCGAGACCCCCTCCATTATTGTTATCACTGTAGGTGGTAACACTGTTAATGGGTACTTCTTTAATCAAGGAATAACCCAAAAAATCCGGCATGCCAGTAACACATTCGGGTGGATCAAAAACATATTGATCAACCCTGCGCCATATCTGCATGGTAACTGCGTTTGACTTGCAGACATAATCATCCCATTTCAAATTGGCAGTTCGGGTGCCCAAATCTACCTGCGCTGTTTGCCATTTGGGTGCCGGTCCCACAACCCGAATATTCCAGGTCTTAAATTGTACCAGCGTAGGACCGTTGTCTGAGCTATCACTGATTTTAAATACTACCTGATAAGGTTGGTCCTGAACATGATTGCAGGTAGTATTCCAGGTAAACGTAAGTTTAGCATCCTGACCGGGCCCGGTTTTTTGAAAGATGGCTGGGCGAGGAGAATAGGTTGCGGGTGATGGGTTGATCGAAAATATTTCTGAGAAGGCTTCAATCTTTACGCTATCATAATCCGGATCGGTTCCAAACACATCAATAGACACAGACTCACCTGCTTCCACACAGAGATCTGGTGGTACTTGCAGTTCGGGGCGCTGGTTCAAACAATCTTCGATAATGATCTGCATATCGCGCGTCACAAATCCAAGGTTTATCCAAATGCCATTTATTTTACGCCACTCCTTAATTAAAAAGGCAACGTTATATTCGCCTGGTGCACCGGGCGCATCCCATAGTAAGGTGCCCGTTTGATCAATTGAAAATGTGGGGACACTATCACCGTCTTCATTGGCGGTGCCATAGTTTAGGCCAATAGCATCGTAGAACTTTTTTACATTGGGATCCAGGTAGCCAAACACATTAGCATCTTTCTCTCTTTTGGGAATTGCGACTCCTAATTTTTGGCTCGGTCCAATGCTTATTCTAATTTTTGCAATTAAGTTGGATCTCCTTCCTGTTTCGGAGAAGAATGGGCTCTTAAGTTTCGTTCTCCCCTCCGTCACGATCGGAACCGCTC
>JBEBJH010000350.1:0-3397 GCA_040079965.1 Cyclobacteriaceae bacterium | reverse complement strand
AGGACAAAATCAACAAGAGGAATAGAATAGATTGCTTTTTCATGTGCGAAGGTATTTTGTAACTTTCCAAAATCTATCAGAAGTTAACTGATTAATCAAGTAAATCCTGAAATTCAACATGAGACACGAACCTATCGGGAAGGAATTATTCATCTCCAATCGCAAGCGATTGGTAAAAAGCCTTAAGCCCGGCTCGCTGGTGGTTTTTAATTCCAACGATATTATGCCCAGCAATGCCGATGGTACCCTTGGATACATTCAAAACAGCGACTTGTATTATATGAGCGGCATTCAACAGGAAGAAAGCATAGTGGTGATTTGTCCAGACTTCCCGGATAAGAAATATCGGGAAGTGCTTTTTCTTCGCGAGCCCAATGAACTGATGGAGAAATGGGAAGGGCATAAGCTGACTAAGAAAGAAGCTAGCGGGATTTCAGGTATAGAAACTGTGGTTTGGGTTTCAGGCTTTGAAAAACTTTTTCACCACATGATGACCATGGGCAGAGTGGAGAATGTGTTCCTCAATACGAATGAACATTATCGGTCTGAAATATTGGTTCAAAGTCGGGATGCGCGTTTTATTGAATGGTGCCAAAAGACATACCCGTTGCATAAATACAAAAGAATTGCACCCATTATGGGTGACTTGCGCAGGGTAAAGCAACCCCGTGAAATTGAATTGATGCAAAAGGCCTGCGATATAACGGAATGCGGGTTTCGCAGGGTGTTAAATTATTTGAGACCAGGAGTGACAGAATATGAGCTTGAAGCAGAATTTATTCACGAGTTCAAACGACTGGGGTCAAAGGGATTTGCTTATACGCCCATCATTGCTTCCGGAGAAAATAATGTAATCCTGCACTATATCGAAAACAGAGAGCAGTGCCATGCCGGAGATTTAGTGCTTTTGGATGTGGCTGCTGAGTATGCGAATTATAATTCCGATCTCACTCGTACAATTCCAGTTAGCGGTAAATTCACTAAAAGACAAAAAGAAGTTTACAACGCTGTACTTCGCATTCACCGTCAGGCGATGAAAATGCTTAGACCCGAGGTTGTGTATTTCGATTATCAGAAAGAAATTGAAAAGTTGATGGAGTCGGAGCTGCTAAAATTAAAATTGATTGACAAAACTGATATCAAAAACCAGAATCCTGATAACCCGGCTTTGAAAAAATATTTTTATCATGGAACATCTCACATGCTGGGATTGGATGTACACGATGTTGGCAACATGCATGATAAAGTTCAGGTTGGGTCCGTCTGGACGATTGAGCCAGGCATTTATATTAAGGAAGAGAAGTTTGGGATCCGTCTGGAGAATAATGTAGTGATCGGGAAGAATAAGAACCATGATCTAATGAGTAATATTCCCATTGAAGCTGAAGAAATAGAGGAGATTATGGGAAGCAGGAAAAGTTGAAAGATAAATGTATAAAATAGTGTTATGAAAAAATTGAGTGCATTAATTACGGTGTTAGTGATTGCAAGTATTGTACAAGCACATGAATTCTGGCTTCAGCCTGCAAAGTTTAAGTTCGCTATCGGTGAGGTGATCAAACTTGACTTTATGGTAGGCGAAAGCTTTACCGGAGAGTTTTGGGATTTGAAAAAACATAAGGCTGAGAAAATGGAGCTACATCGTCTCAGCGGGGTTCGTGACCTGGCAAAAGAAGTTAAACCGACCCAGGGAAATAATCTTGCCTTCAAAGCCGATCAGGAAGGAACTTATTTATTTTCACTACAGAGTAATGCAGCCTACATCGAATTAGAGAGTGAAAAGTTTAACGACTACCTAGAAGAGGATGGCCTTGACTATATCCTGGATGAGCGGACTAAATCGGGTAGCCTGAACAAAAAATCAATGGAATTTTATAACCGCTACGCCAAAGTGTTGGTTCAGGCTGGAAATAAAACAGATGATACGTATAAGAAGAAACTTGGCTTGCGGTATGAGATCATTCCGGATCAAAATCCCTACACACTAAAGGCAGGGGATCATCTGCAATGTCGGGTTTTATTTGAAGGAAAACCCGCGGCTCACGCGTTGGTGAAAGTCTGGAATAAAGTGAACGACACTACTTTTCTTCAAAACATTTATACTGAAAATGACGGTACGATGCGGTTTCCAATCAGTGCTTCCGGGCCGTGGATGGTGAGCAGCGTAAGGATGATCCACTCCGAAAAGGAAGGGGCAGAGTATCACAGTTTGTGGGCGAGTTTAGTTTTTGGAATTTAATTCTATGAGTGAGATAATTTCATCCGATAAAGCCCCCGAACCCGTAGGTCCTTATCCCCATGCACGAAAAGTAGGCAACCTGCTTTTTCTTTCCGGTGTAGGTCCACGCAAAAAAGATTCAAAAGAAATTCCAGGGGTTACCCTTGATGATAAAAGAAACATTATCGCTTATAATATTGAGGAGCAGTGTCATTCCGTATTTCAGAATGTGAAGTATGTGTTGGAAGCTTCCGGCTCGCGATGGGAAAATCTGGTTGACGTTACAGTCTATCTCACAAATATGAAAGATGATTTCGCGTTGTTCAATAAAATCTACGCAACCTATTTTCCCGACAAGGCAACGCAGCCTTGCCGAACAACAGTTGAAGTAAATGCATTGCCAACACCCATAGCGATTGAGTTAAAGTGCATAGCAAAGATAAATTAATAAGATTTAATCTTCTGATCGTATGTGGCCACCTATCCGGTGATGCACCGTAGTGCGAATTACGTTACGATCGTAATACTCTGTATCAGATTTAGGTTGCAGGATGTTGATATAACCACTTTCAATGGACCACCGCTTATTAAATTGATACTCAAGAGAACCGCTCAAACGATTTTGATCAAAGGGTCGCGGCACATCACCAGTATTAAGCATGATTTCATTATATAACTTGAGCGTTAATATGCTTTTATTCTTAAACTTTGCCAACGTGGTACTTACCATAACCCTGAACCTATGTCGTAGGTTAAAATGGTAACCATCTGTCAATTCAACCGAATTGTTATTGTGAATGAATCGCTCATCAAGCCGATAGCGAAATAGAAATTGCCATTTACTTTTAGAATTAGAAAGCAAGTTAATCTCCTGCCAGGGTCGTAACTCCGGCACTGACAGAGAAGTTATAGGGAGTTTGGTGAGATTAAAATTGAAACCTGCAGCGACATCCAGCCATGGTTTGATTCTACTATGAAGATGAATATGTGTGAAAAACTGGGATTGCCTCGAAGGATTGAAGTACCTGCGATTATCGATTTCGGTATGTAACGCCAACTTGTCGGTTATTCGCGCCACGTTGTAATAGCGAATCCAGTAAAACCACTCGTAGGTTACTTTCTCCTGCCCACTCGAAAGAAATGGCAGAGCTGAAAAAATCAATAATAAAATGAAAAGTC
>JBEBJH010000349.1:0-3398 GCA_040079965.1 Cyclobacteriaceae bacterium | reverse complement strand
ATACTGAATTGTATCGGTTAAATAAATTGATTCGAGGGGCTTATCCGGTTCATAGGTATACACAGTGCCTGGACCTAAGGCACTAAAAATTGAATACCGGACACCCAGATCAACATGAAGTCGCTTCAGTAAGTCAAACTGATCCGACAGATAGATACCCGACTCAAGAGATTGCTGAACCTCCATCTGAATAAATTTCTTGTCCGATTGATCCGAAGAGGGGGTCAATGTGCCCGGGTTAAAATCATAATAAGTACTTTGAACGCCAAAGCCAATTTTATGAGCACCAGCATTCCAACGAAAATCTGCCTGTATCGATGGATAGGTAATCTGATACTTCAGGTTAAAACCCGTTAACGTATCGATGTCCGCAACTTCATAGCTATAACGCCCCGAACCTACCTGAAGCGAGGCACTGAGTCGGGAACTAAACTCATGATCCAAACGAGCCGATCCTAAATAGGTGTCCCATCGAAACGTTGTATCACCTTGTAATCGAAATTGATCGTGTGACAAATAACCGGAAACTGTCAACTTCGTTTTCTCACTAAACAAGTGGGAAAGTTTTGCTGCTCCGTCATAAAAGGAGACAGTACTGTTCTCAAGACCAACATAGTTACTACGGATCGAATTAATCAACCAATCCGAATAGGTAGTACGAAAGGAGGCTGCGATGGAAGTCTTATTGCGGGCAATAGGGCCATGAACCATCAGGTTAGTGGATACAAGGCCGATACCGCCACTGGCACCCCATTTTTCATAACTCCCTTCTTTGGAACGGATATCGAGCACAGAAGAAACCCGGCCACCGAATTCTGATGGAATTCCACCCCGGTAAAAGGTAACATCCCTGATTGCTTCTGAATTGAACGATGAGAAAAAACCAAAAACATGCGAGCTATTAAATACAGGCAACCCATCATACAGAATCAGATTCTGGTCAACGCTTCCACCACGCACATTAAATCCTGAAGCCGCCTCACCAGCAGTGGTTACACCGGGCATTACCTGCACTTGCTTAATCAAATCAACTTCACCCAATAATGCCGGGGCACGTTTAATTTCCTGCAAACTCAACTGCGTTTGCCCAATACCACTCGTTGTGATTTCGCGGGCCGACCGATCCTGAACCACAACCTCATCTAACAACGTAGGTGTTTCTTCTAATTCAATTGAATATTCACCATTGGAATAGATCTCAAGATCGATAATTTTCTCTTCGAAGTTTACATAGCTAAAACTGATAAGGTGCAACCCGGGCTTCAACGGCAATTCAAAAAAGCCCTCTGAATTAGTAACGGTTCCTGTTTTAATATCCTTCACAACTACACTGGCACCTATTAGCGGATCTTTTGTTTTTCCATCACGTATGGTGCCCGATAAGACTACTTGCTTCCTAACAATTGCTTTATCAACGCTGCCAATGACTATTCTGTTAATCCTTTTTTGTTCGCGGTTGGCAGCATTAAGCACGGTGTTTCGTTCAAGTGCTTGTGTAGGGTCTTTCAATAAAACAACCGTATTCGCATTGATTATCGTATAACTCAGTTCTGTACCAAGAAATAATTCATTCAATGCTTCCCGGAGCGTTAATCCGTTTTCAGTTTCGCCAAAGTAAATTTTATCAGTCCATTCAGGAAGAAAATAAAACCGAACTCCACTGCTCTTTTCAACTTCAAGAAAATAAGAAGTTAAATTCTTGCCTGTTACTGTGCCATCGAGCCGAGTATCTAAAATGGATTGAGAATAGGATGAAAAACTAACTAGTAAACAGACCGTAAACGTTATGAAGATTTTCACTAAGGGATGGTTCATTCTAGAATCTGATGTAATCACATCTTATTATCCCTAAAGATAAGCCTTCTTCCCGCCTCGTAAAATCCAATGAAAATATTTTCATCGGTACATTTCAATATCCCAGATGCAAAATAGTCGGGGTAATACAAAATGAACTGGCATCGATGGGTTACTTCGAAGATAAATTATCTGCTTTTTCATCAGGTGTTTTAAGATAGGTCCTTGATTTTCTTTTTTCCATACTTATAAGCTGTGCTTTCCCAAAATTTGCTGGATCTGCTTTAAACACAACACGCCAGATCTTACCTTTTTTTGAATCAGATATATATAAGGAACCATCTGGTCCTTCTGCTAAACCCATGGGTCTATATTTGGCTTCACTCATATTGGTAATAGTGTCTACTCCCGCAAAACCATCTGCAAACACTTCCCATTCATCCGTTGGTTTTTCCTGCATGCCTCCCGAGGTCGTACTGATGACAGGTTTGCGGGCATTTTCAAATGGGATGAATGCCACAATATATCCTGCTTGAGGATATGGTGCACGATTGGTTGAACCATGAAATGCAATAAATGCGCCTCTTTTATATCGTGCGGGAAATTGATCACCTTTGTAAAATAACAAATCGTTAGGTGCCCAATGTGCTGGCAGCCCAATAATTGGATTTGCATAGCCTTTTGCTTCCTGGATACCATCCCCACCATACTCTGGCGCCAATAATTTTTTTTGTTTGAAATGGTCATAATAACTATAGGGCCAGCCGAAGTCATCTCCTTCCTTAATTGTCATAAACTCTTCTGCCGGTAAAACAGCGTTCTGCCAGGGGCTAAAATATTGCGGGGCATGAGCATGTAGATAATCTCTTCCATGTTGCAAGGCATATAAACTATTATCTTCCTCATTCCAGGAAATGGCTACAACACTTCGTAAGCCTGTTGCAAATCGTTGACCATCTGATTGGTGTTGTACAAATTTATTTTCATCAAATTTCCAAATGCCAGCAAAGTCATTTAGTTGTGAGCAGGGGAATTCACCTTTAACATTTGTGGTTGGGCCACTACCGGAATAATTAATTGAACTCCAATCTTCACAGGCATTTGTTGGAGCACTAAAGGTAACATACATACTACCCTGGTTGTCGAAAGCCAATGACTTGGCATTATGCCATCGAATGGGATACTGGTCTACTACTATTATTTCTGGTTTGCCCTCTGGAATTAATTTGGATGGTGTTAGCCTTTGTCGATACACCACCAGCTCCGAACTAAAATATAAATAACCATTGTGTATACGCATTTCCGTTGCAAAACTTCCATCATTGGGGTAATCCCCAAAGCGTTGAAAAATATCCGCTCTGCCATCATTAGTGGTATCTCTTAATGCTATAGTGCCCGAATCTCCATCAATAAGACGCAACTTCACATAAATATCACCATTGTCATTGACCGCCAAATGCCTGGCGCCTCCAACACTATCTGCTACCACCAATGCCCCAAATCCATCGGGTAAAAACAGACCACCATTATCTGCATCTGTTTTAGGAATAAGAAATGTTCTATTGTTCTGACAGTTTGTCAAGAAAATCAATAAAATAATTATG
>JBEBJH010000098.1:0-16551 GCA_040079965.1 Cyclobacteriaceae bacterium | reverse complement strand
ATATATAGCTATGTCACAATCCAATGAATTCAGAAAATATGCCGTGCGCCACATGGGCATGAGCGGTAATGCATTAGACAGTTACGCAAAATACTTAAACGAAAACCCCTATACGGTAACGGGTATGACTCCCAACGTTGTGGAAGAACGCCAGATGAGAGCCACCGTAATTGATGTATTCTCCCGTCTGATGGCCGATCGAATTATCTTCTTCGGAACTGCCGTGGATGACTACGTGGCTAATGTAATCACTGCTCAACTTCTTTTCCTGGAGTCCTCAGACCCCAAGAAGGATATCATTATGTACATAAATAGCCCGGGTGGTTCAGTTCATGCCGGGTTAGGTATCTATGATACAATGCAATATGTTAATCCTGATGTAGCAACGATTTGTACCGGATTGGCAGCCTCCATGGGTGCTGTACTTCTTGCTGCCGGCTCACCAAAGAAAAGATCCGGATTACCTCATGCCCGGGTAATGATACACCAACCCTCGGCCGGAATGCAGGGAACGTCAAAAGACATGGAAATCTCACTGAAGCAAACTATCGAATTGCGTCAGGATTTGTACACCATTCTGGCCAACCATTGTGGACAAACCTTTGAACGGATTGAGAAAGACTCGGACCGTGACTACTGGATGCGCGCCAGTGAGGCTAAGGCCTATGGTCTGATTGACGAGGTGCTTGAACGCAAGAAAAAATAAGAAATAACCCTGATTTAAGGGCGAAAATGTACCCATTGAACCGGAATTGAAGATTAGCCGTTTCATGGGTACATTTGTATTTTAAACCCGGTTCCATGGCTGAAGTTACGTGTTCGTTTTGTGGAAGAAATAAGAAAGATGTAGACCTGATGATCTCAGGGATACACGCCCACATTTGTGATAAATGCGTAACGCAGGCAAATCAAATTCTATCCGAAGAAAAGAAGAATAAGGTAGAGGCTGGCTCCTTACCTAACTTCAAATTGATAAAGCCCAGAGAGATTAAGAAATTCCTGGACGAATACGTAATTGGGCAAGATCAGGCTAAGCGAATCATTTCAGTAGCGGTTTATAATCATTACAAGCGTTTGATGCAACGCAAGATTGATACTGATATAATGATTGAAAAATCAAATATCATTATGGTGGGTGAAACCGGGACCGGCAAAACCTACTTGGCACGAACCCTGGCTAAAATTCTTCAGGTACCCTTTTGTATTGCCGATGCTACCGTTCTAACGGAAGCCGGATATGTGGGTGAAGATGTTGAAAGTATCTTGACTCGCCTGCTTCAAGCTGCTGACTATAATACTGAAGCTGCCGAGCGAGGAATTGTATACATTGACGAGATCGATAAAATCGCTCGTAAGTCGGATAACCCTTCTATTACCCGCGATGTGAGTGGTGAAGGCGTACAACAGGCTTTGTTGAAATTATTAGAAGGCACCTCGGTTAATGTACCTCCTCAAGGAGGCCGCAAACATCCGGATCAAAAAATGATCACTGTCAATACCGAGAATATTTTGTTTATCTGTGGTGGAGCATTTGAAGGCATTTCTCGATTGATAGGTAAGAGATTGAATACTCAACCTCTTGGCTTTTCATCAACTGCAAATAGTTTAAGTCCCAGCGATATCGATAAGGATAACCTGCTACAGTTTGTATCCTCACAGGATTTAAAAAGTTTTGGTTTAATTCCAGAATTGATTGGTCGTTTACCAGTCGTTTCCTTCCTCAATCCCCTGGATCACACAGCTCTTCGCAAAATTTTAACGGAACCAAAAAATGCTCTTGTCAAACAGTATAAGAAGCTGTTTGACATGGAGAGCATTGAATTAGAGTTTAAAGAAGGAGCCCTGGATTTTATTGTAGAGAAGGCACTTGACTTCAAACTAGGTGCCCGCGGCCTTCGTTCAATTTGCGAGGCAATTATCAACGATGCCATGTTTGAACTTCCCTCTGACAAAACAACTGACCGGCTTGTTATCAATCGCGCTTATGCGGAAGAGAAATTTAACAAGTCGCATTATAGCAAACTGAAAGTTGCTTAAGGTTTCTACTTTTTAAGGTAATCAACCATTAGTCGGGCGGTGTTTTCTGATGCTGATCCTGTATCCAACAAGCGATATACATCATCGTAATCGCTTAGCATTTGTTTTCTTGTAGGAGTATCTTCTACCAATTGCTTCAACTCAGCATTTAAATTGGTAGCAGTCATTTCGTATTGAATAAATTCTTTGATCACCAATCGATTGGCGATCAGGTTTGACAGAGAAATGAAAGGGATCTTTACTAATTGTTTCAGAAGCCAATACTCCAGAAGTCCGGCTTTGTAAATAACTGCCTGAGGAACTTTAAACAATCCGGTCTCCAACGTGGCGGTTCCCGAGGTCACGATAGCAGCCCTTGAATGTGTTAACAGATCGTACGTAGACTCATAAACAAATTTTACCGAAGAGATTTCCCGCAAAGGTTGATACAGCTCTTCATGCAATGTCTTTACTGCCGCCACTACAAATTGATAATCCGGGTTCATATGCACTACCTCTGCCATTACTGGAATCATGCGCCTCAGTTCCATGCTGCGGCTACCCGGCAGAAGTGCAACAATTTTTTTTTCAGAAAGCAGATCATTCTTCTTAACGAACTCCGGATCGGGCTCAAAAGCTTTAATGGCATCCAACACCGGATTACCTACGTAGTCCACCTCCCAATCAAATTTTTTGAAGAACTCTTTCTCAAACGGAAGAATGGAAAACAGATGATCAACGTTGGCCTTCAGTTTCCAGGCTCGACCTATATTCCACGCCCACACTTTGGGAGAGATATAATAAAACACCTTTAAATTTTTCTCTTTTGCAAAGCGGGCTATCCGCATGTTAAAGCCCGCATAGTCAATCAGGATAATTACATCAGGGTTGAATGCAAGAATGTCTTGCTTACAAAATTTTAAAAGTCTTGAGATTGTACGAAAGTTGGCCATGACTGCCAAAAAACCCATGAACGCAAGTTGACTGTAATCAACAACAACCTCAACTCCAGCCTCCTTCATATAGTTACCTCCAAACCCACGAACGATGGCTTGTGGATCCCGCTGTCGCAATGCATTTACTAAGTTGCTGCCATGAAGGTCTCCCGATCGTTCACCGGCTATCAGATAGTAACGCATTGCTAAAAGTACAAATTAAAAGGCGGGCGCGACTTCAAACCGGGTCGCCAAAATATTCAACATAATTCCGAGGAGTCTCCCAAAGTCGCACGGAATGGAGGACTCCATACTTACTGATTGCTGAAATTTTTGGCATCAAGATCTTCCAGATTTCAATCACCAGATTTTCGCAACTGGCAAGCTTACCTTTCATAAAGTCAACGTCCAGGTTCAGATTCTTGTGATCCAGTTTATCAGTCACCTCCAATCGAATAAGGGTACTTAACTTTTTAAGGTCAATGACAAATCCGGTATCCGGATCGGGTGTGCCCTTGACCGTAACAATCAGATCAAAATTATGTCCATGCCAGTTTTCATTGGCACAAGGACCAAATACCTCTATGTTCTTTTCGCGGGTCCAAGCTGGGTTATAAAGTTTATGGGCCGCGTTGAAATGCTCTTTTCTACTAACGTAAACCATTTTTTTAAAAGACTACTGCAAATATACAACAGTCCTTAGTCCATTCACAGAAGCCGGTTTTATGTAAATTGCCGAAAAAATTGACCTATGATCATAGTTACCGGAGCAGCGGGTTTTATTGGGAGTTACCTGATTCAAAGACTCAACCAGGAGAATTTTAATGCCATCATCGCGGTTGATAAATTTGATAATGCCGAAAAAAATAAAAACCTGGTTGGTTCAAAAATAAAAGAGCGGGTGGATCGGGATCATTTTTTAACCTGGTTAGATAAAAATTATGAAACTGTAGAATTCATTTTTCACATCGGGGCCCGCACCGACACCGCTGAATTTGATACCACATTGCTTAACAAACTAAATACACAATACACGAAAGATATCTGGGTTCGCTGTTGTAAGTATCAGATTCCTTTAGTGTATGCCTCATCCGCAGCAACCTATGGTCTTGGCGAAATGGGTTATGATGATGACGAATCCCAGATACCCACGCTTAAACCGCTTAATCCATACGGCCAATCTAAACAGGACTTTGATGTTTGGGCGTTGAAGCAAAAAGAGAAACCTTTCTTTTGGGTGGGTCTAAAATTCTTTAATGTATATGGACCCAATGAATATCATAAAAACAGGATGGCTTCTGTAATCTGGCACGCATACAACCAGATTACAAAGACTGGAAAAATGAAATTATTTAAGTCACACAACCCGAACTTCAAGGATGGTGAGCAAATGCGGGATTTTGTTTATGTAAAGGATGTAGCTGACGTCTGTCTGTTTCTTATGCATAGTCGGAAAAATTCCGGGATTTATAATCTGGGATCGGGAAAGGCCCGCACGTTTGTCGATTTAACAAAAGCCGTTTTCAGAGCATTGAACAAACAGGAAAATATTGAATTTATTGACACCCCTGTTGATATCCGGGATAAGTATCAGTATTTCACTGAGGCGAATATGGAGAAGATAAAAAAGATTGGATACTCAACATCATTTACCTCGCTGGAGGATGGCGTGAAGGATTATGTTAAGAACTATCTCAGTTCGCATCCAAAAATTTAATAATCTCAATCAAATCAGCTTCAGTTTTTCCCTTCATCTTTTTCTCCTTCATAAAAGACTCGATGCTTGCCCCTTTCTTAGGGAAAGCCTCAATAATCGATCTCTTATTCAGTTTCAGCTCCTTTGGAAATTTACCCTGCTCAATCAGAAAGTAAAGTATGTCTAATTGAAAGCTCTTTTGTTCTCCTGAGTTGCCATAATTTGCAACACTCATTTCAAGAAACGAAGTTTTATATTTCTTTAATAGCGTTAAACGGCCTTCATAGATAAGATCAAAATAATTTATTCTGGAAAAACCGGGAATATCAAAGCCTGATAAAAATGAGTGCTTTATTAATTTATCAGTCCCTGGTTCAACAAAGGTTAGGGTGAACTTCGGGTATTCCACGGCACTGACTTCCAAAATCTGACCATCCTGATTCAATTCTACAATATCTTTATAGGAATCATATTTTAACATAAGATTAACATAAACGTTTCCATTTTTCTCTGTAAGAGTTCCTGTAGCCCAGGATGGATATAAGTAGGCAGTACCTATTATATCCGCATATTTCTTGGTCCTGATAAGTACATTATGGGGCCCTAGTATAATATTCTGACTATAAGAATGTCCTACACCAATTGTCATTAAAAAGAATATCCCTATTACTATTTTCATCGCAAAATTATTTTTTGTGTATGTTTTGAATGATTAGTGACAATAATTATAAAATAAATTCCTCTTGACCACTGACTTACCGGAATATTCAAATCCGAAGAAGTTTCAGTCTCATAAACCTGTTGGCTATACGCATTCAGAATTTTTATACTCGAAAAGTGAGCCAGTCCCCGAACTGAAATTTGATCTTCCGCTGGATTAGGATATACACTTAACGAAGTTGCTGTTCCGATTGGTTCAGAAAACCCGGTAATTAAGACGGTATCAGAGATGCGATTACAGGTACTACTCTTTGTCAGAACAAAATAGGACCCCGGTTCGCCATTAAATGGATAGGACCTTCCGGTAGCCCCTGGTATCACTTCAAAGTCGCGATACCATTCATAGGAATCGCCAGGCTGCGTGCTGAATAAATTCAGTCCATTTAGCACAATCTGATTTTGCGGTAAATCATTTTCCACAACAGTAATTGACTTACTGTACGTGCGTGAATCATTACTATTGGAAATTCTTAGGGTGATTTCATATTCACCAGCCTGAGGGAAAATCACTGTTCCATTTTTCTCATTTTCATTTACCAAGGTAGCGCTCGCACTATTGGTGGTCCAGGCCCAGGCTTCAATAGCACCTCCACTTTTATCAATCAATTGAATAATCCCGTTTGAGCAATTATAGATTGTCTCAAAGTCTGGAAACAAAATATTTTCGCAAGCGTCCTTAGCCCAGTTTAGAGAATTCGTTAACGTACTTGAAAGACCTGCATTGATCACCGCGGCACCGGTAGCATCCACATCTTTTATATCCAAAAAATCGAAACATAGTTTGAAACGATCATCGAATTTTAAGGAAGCCTTCCCGCCCACTGCTTCAATCGTTACACGATTTGTCTGCGAAGAAAAAATCTCTGTCGTTTGATACAAAGTCTGAACCGACCCCGCTTCTATTGACATTGTAGAACTCCCTTTTAGCGTCAATGACTCAATAGAATTGCTGCCTTTAACAAGCAATTTTCCATCAATCACTACTTCCTTTATTGAATTATTCCCAAATAAAGAAGTATTTTGTTTTCCAACGGATAGTCTCCCATCTACTTGTTTACCTCCTAAATTAATTATTGAATTTTCCGCAGGCGCTATCGAAACTCCTTCGCTTATCAATGCAAGACTACCGGACTCCAGGCTTAATTCAATTACTTCTGTGAGAGTTGTTCGGGTTAGGTTTAACGATTTTGGCAAGGCTCCCATTACCTTTAATGAACCTACTTTTAGGCTTGCGTCCGCAAGATTTAGAGTGCCTGAAGTAAGGCTAATCGAATTTACCCATAGGCCTCCCCCAAAATCAATGGTTGAATTTGTATTTACTTCAATATCAACCTTGGAGAAATCATTGTTATTGGCCAACACCTTATTCTCACTGTTAAGGGTGCCATCTAAAATGATTTTACCAACTGAAGAGACAGATACTTTATCGGAGGCAAGGGTTAAATTACCTCTTACAGTAAGTGAATGACCATTTAGATTGAACCCCGTTTGTGCTTTATTAAGCCAGGTGATTGAACCAATGGTTACATTACCAGATAATGAAATCCATTCGTTATCTGTAGAAAAAGAATTTTCATCAACAATTATTCGATTGTTTTGATCCGGTGCAACTCCTGCGCTTACTCCGCCACTCGTCAATGCCCAATGAGATGGATCAGACCAGTCGCCTGAGCCACCCACCCAATAATATGCAGTTTGAGGTTCGTTGACAGAAGTATACGTAATAACTAATGAGAAATTCTGATTCCCGCCTGCTAAGGTGCCTTTGTGATTTATCCGCAATCTATAGGTGCGAGGTTCTGGATTTTCAAACTCAATCTTTTCAACATTATCCCTAAAGTTATCTGCCTTAAAGGCGGCCTCGGCTAAGGTTACTAAATCAGGGTTTAGAGCCCACGGAAACTGTTCATTGCTGGCATCATCAACAATCCGCATATCCAGATCATTAACCAACATTAAAGTAGTTGGATCCAACTGTGAACCCACGGGGGTACCTGCCGGATCCGTCCAGGCTATTGTGGCCGTAATTTTAGTATTTGCCTTGGGTGTTAACGTCAATTCAAAAGTCCCTCCATTTTCCAAAGCCAACTCCTCAACAAAAACATTTTGATTATCCTTTGTCAGCAATACATTCGCTGCTGCCGCTACATCCAATAAGCCCCAACCGAAACTATAATCAGGACCGGGGGTTAATCCTGCTTCCTTTGCTGTATGAATGGTTAATGCCTTTAGCGTGGCCGAACGCATGAAGTTACCACCATTCAAATTTCTTTGAAGTTCCTGGAGTAAGGTAACCGAGCCCATTGCTCCCGGAGTAGCCATACTCGTTCCGCTTTGTGTTGTATATCCATTATCTGTGATCGTAGAAAATATGTCAACACCCGGTGCAACCAGGTCTGGTTTAATACGACCATCATCGGTTGGGCCCCACCCACTAAAACTACTCATCTCAATAGAAGAAGGTCCAGTATAATCAACTACTTTTCGAATCGCACCAATAGTAAAAATATTTTTAGCAGTTCCTTCCTGGGAGATGCAATCATATCCACTGCCTTGATTTCCATCCTGGGGATAAGTAGGGGCTCCTACAAGTTGCCGGTCGTCCCGATCGTTACCCGCGGCCCAAAAAATGCTATAGTAAGGTGCATTGAAGGCTATCTGGTCAATGTCTCGGGCAAGGGTTGTATAAAATCCGAAACGCCAGTCTTCCTTATCACTAATACTAACTGTTCCCCTCCATGTACAACTCCCACTCTGGCAATCCCAACCTTGCACAAAACCGTATGAATGATTGGAAAATAATAACCCGGTTTGATCTGGTTGTGCCATCGATATCATTTCCGCCCGGTCGTTATTCCAATCATACGAGTGTAATTTGGCTTCTGGTGCCATGCCCATCGCATTGCTGTTAATACCACTTGCAAGAATGGTTCCTGCCACATGTGTTCCATGGTCCGATGCGGTACCTCCCTCCCTGGAAAGAATTCGCGAACCAAACTCAATATGCTCAAAGACTGGACCGCTATCCCATACAGCTACCTCCATCCCTGATCCTAATAAATTCAATCCAAGGCCACCACCTTCTCTTACCTTTACCACATTGGTTGAAGCAGCCAGACCTCTATTCAATGTTGTTATATAAACCGGTTGACCAAAAGAATCCACATCAACCAACTGTATTACTGTTCCGTCCGAAAAATTCTGAATGAGGGGGGTGTTATGTTGGGAGGCATATGCTTCAGCCCTTAAACGCTGCTGGTAATATGAATTAGAGAACTCGTCTTTAAGGCGGTTTAGGTTCTCCAATTTCTGTTTCTCGGCCTGCTGCGCATGAAGCACCGTAGAAGCAAAAAACAATAATACCAGAATTCTCATAGCATCAATAAGTTACAAAGATACATAACAAAAAAAGCCCTGAAAAGATCAGGGCTTTTTTAATAAAATAACTGAGTTTATATTTTAGTGAATGTATGTGTATTTGTGTCTTGCAATGCATTTGTTGATTTTAGCCTTACTGTATAAGGAACAACAAATGAATATGTACAAGCGTCATAAGTACCAGCTGAAGCACCTGCGGCTACAACATAGGTTACTCCACCCATCACCACATCTTGTGTAGGAAGTGTAACTGCATTGTTAGCAGGGTTAAACACATATTTAACCGTACCTCCAAAATCCCAGAAATTACTTACAACAATAGTGTTTGCATCCGCGCCATCAGCAACTGAAGTATTGTTATAAGTTCCGTACCCAGGTTCATTCGTGCTGTAGGTACCAACAAAATTTGCCCGGCTAAAAGGACAAAGTGTGCGGATAGAACGAGTGAATACCCCATACTTGGAACTAATGGTGGCATTCGCATCATTACCGGTCAGATTGAACTTAAGCTTCCAGATTTCGCCAGGCAAAATGCTATCATCAATTACTTCAAAATAGATATATCCAAAACTGCCATTGGCTGGAATGGTCACTGAATTGGTAGTGATCAGATTATAATGCGTACCCGCCACAGCCGTGCTGGATGGATCGATAGTAAAGGTTACACTCACAGGCGTGCTGCGCTGCGGGCCAACCAAATTAACCCGGATGGAGTCTTTGATTTTTAAACCATCAGTAACCCGATTGTATGATTTACTTACATCCAATCCTGTTGCTGTTGTTGCTTCATTGATTTCAAGTACTGCAGCCCCATCCAACAGGAGATCTGTTCCCGGATCGTCAAAGCAAGCTGATACAAAAGCCAGCAAGCCCACGAACATAAAGATTTTATATATAGCTTTCATTTTCATGTTTTTACAGATTTAAATTAATACCCAGGATTTTGCACCAGACTAGAATTTAACAATACCTGATCGTTAGGTATCTGTTGCAATACTCTGAAATCCGAGTAAGACAAGGTTCCCACACCAGAAGCGGCTGGCTTGGTGATATCCTGACCTAACCGCTTGAAGTCATAAAAACGGAAGCCTTCCAAAGCAAATTCAACTCTGCGCTCGTTCATGATCAAATCAACCAACGCTGTACCTGTTAGTGCTGTAGCCGCTAATCCGCGGTTTGTTCGGATTGTATTCACTGCCGTTTGAGCCCCCGCATCATTGTTCTGCCGAGCACGGCTTTCGGCCTGGATTAAGTACATCTCCGCTCTTCGGATAACAGGAATGTTTTCTACAAAAGCTCCCTTTTCACCTGGCCATTTGCGCGACTGGGGTTTGTTAAGAGTGGCCGCTGTATTGATGTAGAGGTTTCTTCTTACATCCGTAGCTTCGTGTGCTGCAATCAATTCTGCACTGGCAGCTATTACATATTGGCTACCACTCAGCATATTGGTTGTAATCGAATTCATGGAGTTGTTTGCGCCATCTACACCACTCCAGTCTGTGGCACGAATTTCAATTTCAAAAATTGATTCGGGATGTGTTGCCGTACTAAAGGCTGTAACAAAGCCCGCTGCAGTAACGGGAGCTGCTGTAGGAACAAGTGTAAGCGCTGTGGTAGCTTGTGTATCGGCATCAGCAAAACGACTCCAGTTCAGATAATGGCGAGCCAACAACGCATGGGCAGCCGCTTTGGTTGCTCTGAAAGGGAACGTATTAGTTCCTAACGAAGCAGGCCACGCAGCGCCAATGGCGGAAGCCGGAAGCAATAAGTTAATTGCCTCTAACAAATCCGTTTCTACAAACTGATAGCACTCGAGGTTGGTACTTCGTGCTCTTTTATCAGCATCAGTAACCACTTCCGTTGGTGTATCACGTAAGATTACGCCCAAATTAAAACCGTTCACTTCTTTACCTGGCGAGTAAGCATAAACACGCAATAGCTCCATGTAGAAAAGTGATCTCAAAAAGAGGGCTTCTCCTTTCAAATGATCTAAGACTTGCTGAGAAGTGATAGTACCCGATGAGGGAACATCAGACAATTTCAACTTAGGCAGATACTCGATCACATAGTTTGCATCGTTAATTCCACGATAAGAAACAGCCCAACGGTTAGCATAAACACCAATACCGTTTACCCATTCTTGTTCGTAACGACCCGTACGGTTTACGATTTCGATATTATCAGCAAATGCATCTCCATGCAGATTGGCCTGTTGACCATAAAAGTCAAACTCAGCGGTTCTGCGATAGGTACTTAATACAGCACTTTGAACTCCGGCTGTAGTATTTAACGCTAACGCAGGAGACAAGGCAGATTTATCAACCGTTGTGATATCACACGCAACCAGGCTAAGAGCGAACAGGCCTGTAATTGCTATCTTATTTAATTTCATTTTCATTTTCATTTTACGCTTTAATTGGTTGAACAATTAGAGACCTATGGAGATTCCGCCCATAAATTGCTTTGCAACTGGATAAACACCGAAAGAAGAAACTCCCGTGCCATTATTGTTGCTGACAACTTCCGGATCAATACCATCAAACTTGGTATAGGTCCAAAGATTCAAACCCTGAACAAATACACTCACCTTGTTCAACTTCATTTTTGATATAATGCTGGAAGGTAAGTTGTAAGACAACGTTATTTGTTTCAGACGGACATAGGATGCATCCGACATAAATTGTGTGGTACCAAAGGTTGAGAATTGCTGATCAAACCCATCGATAACACCGCCTTGATAAGCCCGGGCAACGTTGGTAACATCACCAGGGTTTTGCCAGCGGGCAAGTTGGCTAACCAACTGATTGTTTGCGCTGGATCCGGAAGCATATAAGTTGTATAAGTCTCCATTGAATGCCTGGTTTCCGCCCTGAAATTGGAAGAAGACCTCAAGATTAACTCCCTTATAGGAGAAATTATTGGAAAGTCCACCAAAGTATTTAGGGATGTTCGAGCCACGAACGGCAGCATCTCTGGTTGCACCACTGTAAGAAAGATTACCCAGGGTGTCATAAATCATAGCCTTACCATTGGCCGGGTTAATTCCTGCATAATCGAATAAGTATAAGAAGGAAATTGGCTCACCCACGATAAGTGTGTTTCCGATTCGCTTCTGATTATTTGGAAGTGAAACCAACTCATTGTGCAGGGTACTAACGTTAGCAGTTATATTCCACTTGAATGATCCTTTGTCCATAACAACCCCACCCAATTCAATGTCGAATCCCCTGTTTACCACTTCACCACTATTTCCTCTTACTGAACCAACACCTGAGTCAGTAGGAAGGGGTACATCAAACAACAAGTTTTCGGTTAAGTTATTATAGTATTCAAAAGAACCTCTTAGCCTGCTACCAAACAAGGCAAAATCGATACCTGCGCTTGCTTGCGTTTCAGATTCCCATGAAATCAAGTCATTACCCAATCTTGCCAAACGCAAGATAGAACCTCCCAAATACTGGGCACCAGCAGGAATCCCTGTAGAACCAGCAGCCGGGCTACCATACGCAGTGAACCAATCATAATCGTTAATATCGGAGTTACCGATCTTACCATAAGAAACGCGGATTTTTAAATCATCCAACCAGGTAAGGCCGTCCATAAAACTTTCCTCCGTAATCCGGTATGCCAAAGATCCTGCATAGAAAGTACCATACTTGCTATTCGTACCGAAACGCGAGGAACCGTCTCTACGCAAGGTGAAGTCAGCAATATATCTGTCTTTCAAAGCATATTTAACCTGGCCAAAAAGACCCTGACGAGCGTTGTCGAAATAGAATTCTGATGCAGGACGAGCAGTAGCACCCGAAGAAAGGAGTGTTAATGCGGGGTTAGGATAGGTAAACTGACTGGCCGTTACTCCACCGCGCTCTTCTCTGCGATACTCAAAACCAACAAGACCAGAAATTTGATGGATGTCTCCTATTTTCTTTGAATAGTTAAGCGTAGTGTTTGTATTCCATGCAATTGTTCTCCGGCTTACTACAACCATCTGGCCACCTGCAAATACCGGAATTGTTCCCGGGCGTTGGTTATTATCAGTTCCAAAGGATGCATCAACACCAGCAAACCCAGCAAGGGTTAATCCTGGAATAATTTCGTACGCCAGATTAAAACTGGAAACAGTCTGAGGGGTACGACCCAAACGAACTTCCTGCTCAACCCCTTGCTTAATATTATAACCAAACAAGTGAGAACCAGGTGCTCGTGTAGGATAGAGAGAAAAGCCACCTTGACTTGTATATGGATTTGAAGTAGGCTGAGCTGTAAATGCCGCCTGGAAAGGTCCGTTTACAAAGTTACCGTTAGCAATTGAACCAAATGTTCTCTGGTAGGCCAGCGAGATATTAGCACCGATCGTCAATTTGTCAGTTGCCTTATGAGTAATATTTAAACGAGCTGTTCCACGCTGCCAGTCACTTTGAATGATCTGACCTTCCTGGAATTGATACGAACCAGAGAAGAGGAATGAAGTTTTATCATCACCACCAGACATCGAGAGGTCATATGTACCTAACTGACCATTCTGAAACATTTCATTTACCCAATCATGACTTTCCAGGTTTGCATCATTTGGATCGCCAAAAGTGCTGTATGCTGTATTTACAGATAGGCCAGCATTACGATACGCTTCCTCCTTCATTTCGGCAAACTGTTGTCCATTCATCATCTCATAAAGATTGAACGGCTGCGCGGTTCCATACTGAGCGTTAACCTCCAACCTGGTTCTCCCTTTTTTACCCTTTTTGGTCGTTACAAGGATTACACCGTTGGCTGCCTGTGCACCATAAATAGCGGAAGAAGCAGCATCTTTCAACACCTCGACAGATTCAATATCATTCGGGTTGATAGAACCCAATGGGTTAGAGGAACCCTGAGTAGATTGGCCAAAACGACCCAATTGAACCCCATCAACAATCCAAAGCGGATCGTTAGAAGCATTAATTGAACCGATACCCCTTACGCGAACATTAAGAGCACCTCCTGGTTGACCCGATGAAGATGAAACCTGAACACCCGCCAGGCGGCCCTGAATACCTCTATCCACTGACTGGATGGGTACATTTTGGAGTACATCTCCCTTTACGGATGCAATTGAGCCAGTTAGGGTTCTTTTTTCCTGAACCCCGTAACCTGTAACCACAACCTCAGATAATTGAGTTACATCGGAAGCCATCTGAACATCAATGACGGCCCGACTCCCCACTGCAACCTCCTGAGTTACAAACCCAACGAAGGAGAAAATCAACGTACCGCCTGAGGCTGGTATGCTTAATCGATAATTCCCGTCTACATCGGTAATCGAACCGGTTTCTGTACCTCTCAAAAGGACGTTAACACCCGGTAAGCCCGAACCATCATCGGCAGAGGTGACCCTTCCCGAGACGGTACGATCTTGCGCCCATGCTACGCTGGTAATCAGCATTAGCACAGAGAAAATCTTTACTAGTAAAATTTTCTTCATACTGTTTTAGTTTGGTTTAAATTTAGAATTGTTCTAAGTGAGGCAAACTTATAAGAAAGATGGTCGAAAAAAAACAGTTTTTGTATAGATGGGGGTTAGAAAACATAAGAAAATGCCCCTTGAAGTATAAATAATAACCATTTACATAAAATTGCCAACCTGACGGTAGTTTTGGTTAGCAAACGGTCATTTTTCCCTATAAAATTTTGAATTCAATCCTTCTGTTTTGCTGTCTATTTTGCTCAGAAGTATTAGGTATGACTGGTTTTTGAGAGCCGTACCCCTTTACAACTATCCTCTGGGGAGGAATCTGGGTTTTTTTTAGAAACTCCGCGACCGAATTAGCTCTTTTGGCCGACAATTGCTGGTTATAGGCCTCGGTCCCTGAATTGTCTGTATGGCCCCCTATTTCAATCTTGAGGGTTGGATTCCGGTTCATAAAATCAACCACTTCTTTTAGTTCCGTGATCGATTGGGGTTTTAATTCATATTTATTCAGATCAAAAAAGATATTGTTCAGTACCACTATAGCATTTTGTTGTGCAGGAGAAAGACTGACGTCCTTAATCACTGGTTTCAACTCACTTTTTTCTTCATAATTGAAATGGAGGCTTTGAAACAAAAAACCTGGCTTGCTTACATATAGTGCATATTCCGAACCGCCCGGAAGTACCATCAAATACTCGCCAGAAACCGAGTCAGAATTAACTCTTGAAACCATTTCATTTTCTTTCAAATTGAAAAGTTCAATTACTGAAGAAATTGGATTTTGTGTTGTAGCGTGAGTCACAATGCCTTTCACAACATTGCCTTTGGATTTCGTGGTCAGATTTTTTGGTAGGGTGATTTTAAAAAGTCGGCTGCTATTTTTGCTTTCCTCTTTTGAGTAATAAGCAATGGCTCCATCACCCGATACAATAAATGAATATTGATCCTTATGATCATTTAATGGCTTACCTAAATTAACAGGCTGGCCCCAGCCAGCTTCGTCTTTTTCAGTTCGATAAATATCATAGCCACCAAAGCCGGGGTATCCATTTGATACAACATATAGATTTTGATTGTTAATATGGATGTAAGGAGAAATCTCATCAAATTGAGTATTAATAGTCGGCCCGAGATTAGTTGCCTTGGTCCATCCGGTTTCTTCCAATTGCGAATACCAGATATCGTAGCCCCCCATTCCGCCTTTGCGTTCTGAAACAAAATAGAGTTCGCGGCCATCGGCCGAGAGCGATGGCTGAGCATCCCAGCCTGAACTATTGATTGCGGGCCCCATACTTTTGGGAATCGACCATTGACCTCCGGTTTTACGACTCTCATACAAATCGCATCCCAAGGTTCCACATACAGTGAAAATCAAATGTCTTCCATCAGCAGAAATTGTACAGGCACCTTCGCGTTGAATTGTGTTTATGTTATTGGAAATTGAAACTGGCGCCACCCACCTTCCATCTGGGGCTTTTGCTGAAACCACTATATCTTCATTGTCATTTCGGCTGCCACCAAATCGGGCGGTAAAAATGAGTTGTGAATCGTCTCCGGTAACCACAGGAA
The DNA here is from genome assembly GCA_040079965.1 of Cyclobacteriaceae bacterium. Classification (GTDB taxonomy): domain Bacteria; phylum Bacteroidota; class Bacteroidia; order Cytophagales; family Cyclobacteriaceae; genus ELB16-189. The sequence goes on along the minus strand of JBEBJH010000098.1, from coordinate 785 downwards.
AATATTGCATGGGATATTGATTTACAATTTCGCTGAGCGGCTCAATCTTAAAATCAACAAGCACACCTTCATTAGCGATTGAGTAAGTTGCCTGCACATTCCATAAAGTTACTTTGTCAATTCTTCGTTTATCCGTTTTCTCCAGTTGTAAAAACTGCTTACAAAAATTTTGTGTCTTAGCATAATTACCTTGTTTAAGATGGATGTCAGCTAATTCATAGAGGTAAGATTTTTTTCTGGCTCCCTCCGGAACAAGTACAAGGCCTTGCTCAAAAGTTTCTGCAGCCTGCACCTGATTCTCCATGCCCGTGTAGGTGATTGCCAGGCGGTAGTAGGCTTCTTCAAATTTTTTGTCTTTAGTAATCGCCTCCTTAAGAAGAGAAATGGCTTCATTGAATTGACCTCGGACCCGATAGTTATCTGCTTGTACATAAAGCTCGATTGCTTTTTTATTTTTTGTGCTTAATGCTTGTGCCTGCAGCGTGGCAGAAATTAACAACAAGAAAAATAACGAAATACCTAATCGCTTTTTCATATCAGTAAATTAACAAGGATGTAGTCAATAAAAAAAAGATAACGACATTCTGCAATCAATCGGTATCTCAGAGAATGGAAGAAACAGGGATTTCCTCAGCCTCCATGCCCAGCATGGCATTAATAATTTTACAGGATTCAAATTGAGTATAATTAGCATGATTAATCGTTGCTTCTTTGATCAAACCTGCATCTAAAAGACTTTGCCGCATGGTGCCCTTTAACAAATATGACGCTGGTGTATACCAGTT
>JBEBJH010000097.1:0-16558 GCA_040079965.1 Cyclobacteriaceae bacterium | reverse complement strand
GGATCAGCAGCGTAAATTTCTCCTTGAGTTTTGGGAAGGGTTTGACGAAAACCTGACAAATAATAAAAGGAGGTTTCTGGATGTATGGGGCAAGCTTTTTAATCTATATCAAACTTTTAGAAGTCAGCTCGAAGCAGAAGGTCTTGCTTACGAAGGTATGGTTCATCGCATGGTGGCAGAAAAAATTTCTTCAGGGAGAGCCACCTACCAGAAGCCTGAACAACTAAAGTTTGTAGGTTTTAATGCGCTAACTAAAGCTGAAGAAGTTATACTCAGCTATTTTGTTGATCACGGAAGCCAGATAATCTGGGATGCTGACGACTATTATGTAAACAATGAACGTCAGGAAGCTGGTAATTTTTTCAGAGAGTATCAAAAGCATAAAGTTCTCGGTAAAACATTTCCAACAAGTTTTTCCTCCAATTTCAGAAAGAAGAAATCAGTCCGGGTATTGGGCGCAGCGCAGCCGGTAGGGCAGGCAAAATTGATGGGTCAGATTCTTGAAGAAGAATTGAAAAAGGGAATGATTCCCGAAGATACCCTTATTGTATTACCGGATGAAAAGTTATTGATGCCGGTGTTATATGGAATTCCGCCCACGGTTGACAAACTAAATGTTACCATGGGTTATTCTCTCAGTAACACGTCTTTCTTTAACCTGCTTGAGTTGCTGGTTGAACTTCAGATTGGAAAGAGGAAAGATCACTTTCATCATCGGCAGGTACTTGCTATTTTATCTCACCCGTATGTAATTGCTGCTGATCCGGTAACAGCCAATTCAAAAAGAAAAGAAATTCTGAAGCATAACTGGATTCATGTGCCGCAGAGTTTTCTGGCTACAACACTCGACATTCATCGGGTTGTGTTTGACACGATGGATGAGGGTTTATTGGCTTACCTCACGTTGGTGATCAAAGAAATTGGTTCTCTCGAATCCGTAATGGATCTGGATAAAGAGTATGCCTTTCAATTTGTAAAATTGATAAACCGGGTGCAGCAGGTAATGGGCAATTCGGCTCAGCCGGTTAACAGCAATGATAAAGAGTATCGTAAGTCCCTGAAATCATTTTTGCGATTGGTGCGTCAATTGGTGCGGCTGCAAAAAATTCCATTTAGTGGCGAGCCGCTGAAAGGATTGCAAGTAATGGGTGTGTTGGAAACCCGCAACCTTGATTTCAAAAATGTTTTTGTTCTCTCCCTCAACGAAGGTGCGTTTCCATCGTTTGGCGGCAAAGGTTCGTATATTCCGTTTAATATCCGAAAGGCTTACGGGCTTCCTACCACCGAGCATCAGGATGCGATCTACGCATATTTATTTTACCGGGTGTTGCAGCGTGCCGAAAATGTTTTCTTGTTTTATAATACCGAGACAGATCAGTTGGGACAAGGTGAAAAGAGTCGCTACTTACAGCAACTGATGTTTGAAAGTGGGTTGGAGATTGAACCGCAGGTGTTACACAATCCTGTTAAGCCAACACCGGTTAACCCCATCATTATAAAGAAAACCGAAACAGTGCTTGAAGCGCTTGCCAAATTAAATACAGGCACACCGCGCTTCCAGGGAATTTCTCCATCCGCCATTAATTCGTACCTGGAGTGTAGATTAAAATTCTATTTCAGGTATGTAGCGCGTATTCATGAACCCAACGAAGTAGAAGATGATATGGATGCCCGTGTGCTCGGAAATTTTGTTCACAAGGTGATGGAAAAATTCTATAAAAACCTAGCGGCAAAAAAGAGAAATAATCTTGTTGAATCAGGGGATTTTGTAAGTGCAGAATCAACGATCGAGAAATTAATGGATGAAGCATTTATTGATACCTATAATCTGGAGCCGGGCAAGAAGGTTGACTACGAAGGCCAAAGTGTTGTGGTGCGAAAAATGGTTAAGCAGTTTGCGAGTAGGATTTTAGAGCAGGACAAGAGGCTTGCTCCGTTTACCATAGAAGCAATCGAACAGGAAGGATTACTTCATACTATGAAAATTAATCATACGCCCGGGTTTGTCGTGATTGGTGGCAAGATAGATCGTGTGGATAGAAAGGAAAACATGGTACGAATTGTCGACTACAAAACGGGTGGAGATTCTCTTGAGTTTGCAAGTATAGAAGCTCTTTTTGAAAGAAAACCTAAGCGGAATAAGGCAGCGTTTCAAACCTTGCTTTATGCCTTCCTGTTTAATTCAAATCGCCCTATTGCTGACGCAGATGTGTTAGTGCCTGGTTTAATTGATCGCAATTACCTCTTTGGTGATTCTTCTGATTTTGGACTCACTATTAAAAGGGAGCGAATTGTGGATGCAAGACCACTGCTTGTAGAATTTAAAGAGCGGCTGACTTCTTTGTTGGAGGAAGTATTTAACCCGGATAAAGACTTTGATCAGACTACAATTACAGAGAACTGTAAATTTTGCCCCTATAAGAATATTTGCTACCGGTGACAATAAATTTGGCGCTACTAACGACTAAAGAATAAAATATATGCAAACCATTCTTGGGGCTAATGGAATAATAGGGAGAGAACTCTCAGGCCATCTTCCACGATTAACATCGCAGGTACGGCAGGTAAGCCGCAATCCACAGAAAGTGAATCCATCGGATGAATTGGTTAAGGCCGACTTATTGAATTATTCAGAAACAGAAAAGGCTGTGGCCGGAAGTGATGTGGTATATCTGGTGGCAGGATTAACGTATGAGGCTAAGGTCTGGCAACAGCAATGGCCCATAGTTATGAAAAATGCAATTGATGCCTGCAGGAAACATAACAGTAAACTTGTGTTCTTTGATAACGTCTATGCATATGGTCTCGTAAACGGTATCATGACGGAGGAAACTCCCTTTAATCCTACTAGTAAAAAAGGTGAAGTTCGCGCGAAGATAGCTTCCCACTTGTTGGATGAAATTAAAGCCGGGAATTTAAAGGGTATGATTATCCGCGCGGCAGATTTCTATGGTCCTGGCGCAACCTTAAGTTTAATTCACTCTACGGTAACCGAGAGGTTGAAAGCGGGTAAAGGAGCACAGTGGATTGGAGATAAGAAAAGAGTCCACACATTTACCTACACTCCGGATGCAGGAAAGACTGTTGCCTTGCTTGGAAATTCAGAGGAAGCGTACAATCAAACCTGGCATGCATTGACCAGCGCTGAAAAAATGACAGGTGAAGAATTGATTCGTATGGCCTATGAAATTATGAACATGCCGAACAAGGGTGTGCAAGGCATGTCGAAAACAGGAGTAAGGGTGCTGGGTCTATTTATTCCCGTGCTTCGCGAATTTGTAGAGATGATGTATCAGTTTGAAAACGACTATATTTTTGATAGCAGCAAAGCTCAAAAGTTTCTTAATGAAAATCCTACCTTTTATAAGGAAGGAATTCGGGAGACGTTAAAGTGAGTGTCACCCTTCGAGAGCCTCAGGGTGCCATTAAACTAGGATGACAGAGAGTTGTCAGTTGAGGCCATAGAAAGTAAGTTGTCAGTCTGAGGCTTTCGAAGACTGACACTATATAAATAAAAAAAAGTCCGGCTTGCCGGACTTTTTTGTTTGTTAAAGACAGTGAATTAACCTTTTGCTAATTCTGCGTTGATGTGAAGTTTCACATCTTCACTCACTACCATGCCACCAGCTTCGGTCAATGCGTTCCAGTTCAAACCGAAATCTTTACGGTTAACTTTACCATTGATTTCAAAACCGGCTTTTGTATTTCCCCAGGGGTCTACCATGATGCCACCAAATTCTACGTTCAATACCACCGCTTTGGTTGTTCCACGCATGGTCAGGGCTCCGTCCAGTTTATAGTGGTTGCCAGATACCTTTTTTAACGTTCCCACGAAATCAACGGTAGGATATTGTTCGGCTGCAAAAAAGTCGGGTGACTTCAAGTGCGTATCGCGATCAGCCTGATTAGTATCGATGCTGTTTACATCAAGACTAAAGTTTACTGATGCGCCATCAAAGTCTTCAGTTTCGCTTTCTACGCTGCCGCTGAATTTTTTGAAGAAGCCGGTTACGGTGGAAATCACCAGGTGCTTCACTTTAAATTGTACTTCGGTGTGGGTAGTATCAATTCCCCATTTAGTTGCTGCTAATGTTGCTGTTGACATGATTTTATAGTTTTTAAGTTTTAGTGCCTCGGTAAAGTGCTTTCGCTTTACTTCCGATTGCGATACAAAGGTAGGTTGGCCCCCTGCCTGAGTCTATTGAACAAGGTTAAGAAAGGGGGTGATCAGACTTGAACTAGGTTAAGAAAAAAAGTAGGCAGTAGGCAGAGAGCAGTAGGCAGGCAGTAAAGATTGAAAATTGCTGCTGACTGCATACTGCCAACTGGTAACTATTTCCTCCTCCTGATCTTACTAAGAAACTCCGGTGTAATGCCGAGGTAAGAGGCAATGTATTTTAAAGGAACAAACTGCTCGAGGTGCGGGTATTTTTTCTGAAAACTTGAATAGCGCTCTTCAGCTGTGTTAGCAAAAGCTTCAATGAGTCGGTTTTGATGGGTAACCAACGAATTCTGGAACGTGATGCGAAAGTAGCGTTCGAATATAGGGTAGCGTTCCAACAGTTCCTCCATTCGAACTTTTGGCAGGAGCATTACTTCACTGTCGGCCAGTGCCCGGGTTGTATAGATTGATGGCTGTTGGGTGGTAAGGCTATGCAGATCACCCGTCCACCAACCCGAAGTGGCAAATTGAATTACCTGGTCGTCACCCTCCTTGTCAGTGAAGTACGTCATCAGGCAACCGGAATTCACATGAATAAAATTGTTGGTTACTTCGCCCGCTTTTTCTACAAACTCACCTTGTTTTAGCTTTACGGGCCGGAGTAGGGCAATAAAAAAATCTTCTTCATCTTTTGTTAGCGTAACATGCCTGGTGATATGCGATAGGATGCTTCGGTTCATGTGGCGAAGATAAGCGACAATAGATGATTTTGCGCATGGAACAAATGATTTACCTTTGATCATGGATTTAGATCGCTTCCGCGAAAAGGCAAAAAATAAGTCGGCTGAGAATAAAAAGTTTCTTCAATCGCTGAAGAAGAAGGATGCCCGCGATGTAGATAATGCTTTTCATAAAGTGAATGAAGAGGTATTCGAAGAAATTGACTGTCTTACCTGTGCCAACTGTTGCAAAACGACCAGTCCGATTTTCTATCAAACTGATATTGAACGAGTGGCTAAAGCGTTGCGCATGAAACCCGGTGACTTCATTGAACACTACCTGCGCATTGACGAAGATCATGATTATGTGTTGAAATCTTCACCATGTCCTTTTTTAGATACTGATAATTATTGCAAAGTCTATGAAAGCAGACCCAAAGCCTGTCGCGAGTACCCACATACAGATCGAAAAAAAATGGTGCAGATCATGGATCTGACCTATAAGAATACGTTGGTGTGTCCTGCCGTGTTGGAGATGGTTGAGCGAATAAAAAGAATTGAGCTATGAAAAAACCAGCAATCGTTTTGCTTTTGCTATTATTTTCACTTCAAGTGCAAGCACAAAATCGTGCTCGCGATTTAGGTGTGAAGATCGGAGTGCTGGCACCCGGTAAACTCAATGCAATTACGGATGTTACTGGCGTGAAGGTAGGTCATAGTACGCTAATTGAAGGGAGTTCAGTTCGAACGGGAGTTACTGCAATTCTTCCACATGATGGAAATCTATTTCAGGAGAAAGTACCTGCAGCGATTTATGTAGGCAATGGTTTTGGAAAACTTGCCGGAAGTACGCAGGTAGCTGAACTTGGAAATATTGAAACCCCTATTGTACTTACCAACACATTGGGAGTTGCAATGGCTATTGATGCTGTTGTGGAGTATACACTCGACTTGAAGGGTAATGAAAATGTACAATCAGTAAATGCGGTGGTGGGCGAAACCAATGATGGGTATCTCAATGACATTCGGGGCCAACATGTAAAGAAACAGCATGTACGGAATGCCATCACCCAGGCACAATCTGGAAAGGTGCCGGAAGGAAATGTTGGCGCAGGTACGGGTACGGTTTGCTTTGGATTTAAAGGTGGCATCGGAACTTCTTCGCGCATGCTTCCGGAAAAGTCGGGCGGTTACACTATAGGGGTGTTGGTACAGAGTAATTTTTGGTGGCGTGTTACAGATTGATGGCGTTCCGGTAGGTGAAGAGCTAAAACAATTTTACCTGAGTGACCAACTCATGGACAAGGCCGATGGCTCATGTATGATTGTGGTGGCCACGGATGCGCCAGTAGATGCACGGAATCTGGAACGCATGGCCAGGCGAGCAATTATGGGGTTGGCAAAGACGGGTGGCATCGGATCGAACGGAAGTGGTGACTATGTTATTGCTTTTTCAACAGCCCCACAACTTCGGATCAGACATGATTCAAAAGAGAGAACAGAAACCGCAACCTTAGTACGTAATGATGCCATGTCTCCACTCTTCATGGCCGTAATTGAAGCTACGGAGGAAGCAATCATTAATTCTTTATTTGCTGCTGAAACGATAACCGGAAAAGAAGGTCATACAATCAAGGCCCTGCCGAAAGAAGAAGTAGTAAAAATTTTAAAGAAGCATCAGGCTATCAAGTAAACGTATGTATTCATTTTTTAATAACGAATTTCTACCAGCTGAAAAAACGTACATCCATGTAAGCGATCTGGCTACGCAACGCGGCTATGGTATTTTCGATTTCTTCAAGGTAGTCAACAGCCGCCCGCTTTTCCTGGAGGATTATTTTGATCGCTTCTTTCGATCAGCGGAAGCTATGCGACTTTCTATTTCGCTTTCGCGGGAAGAATTGAAGAAAGTAATTTATGAGTTGATTGCAAAAAACGGGGAAGCAGAATGTGGTATTAAGATGATTCTCACCGGAGGCTATTCTCCCGATGGCTACGAAATCGCTGCCTCAAATTTGATCATTACCCAACATTCATTGACTATGCCTGGCCAGGCTCTTCTGGAGAAGGGGGTTAAGATAATTACACATGAATATGTGCGCGATATTCCGCATGTAAAAACCATCAACTATAGCATGGGCATCTGGCTCCAGAAGCAAGTAAAGGAACAGCAGGCTTATGATGTAGTGTATCACCAGCATGGACAGGTTTCAGAATTTCCCCGCTGCAATTTATTCATCGTGTTGAACGATGGAACGGTAGTAACTCCTGCCGAGCGGGTATTGCATGGTATCACCCGGAAAAATATTCTATCGTTATCGAATAAAGAAGTCATAGTTCAGGAAGGAAAGTTGACACTAACCGATGTGCTTAATGCGCGCGAGGTTTTTCTTACTAGTACAACCAAACGGATTGTACCCATTGTGCATGTTGATGATAAAGTAATCGGAGACGGGAAGCCTGGGGTTATTACTTTAAAGCTTCTTCAAAATCTGACTGAACTGGAAAGGACTCAGTAGCTAAGTAAATACCATTAATACTTATAGATTATACGTATAATTTGTATTTTTACTTGATAAATCTATCAAAATGGCCACTTTTACGAGTACCCTACCAGACAACCTTCTACAACTGCTTTCTGAAAAGGCTCAGGCTCTTTCGGTGCCCAAGAACAAATTAATTGAAAATGCAGTGCGCCTATATCTTGAACATCTCGAAAAAGCCGAATATATAAAGTCGTATAAAATGGCTTCTCAGGATGCTAATATTATGGAGATAGCGGAAGAGGGGATGGCAGAGTATCTCAAGCAGCTGGAAGAATGAGGCAAGGCGAAATCTGGAATGCAGACCTCAATCCTACCAAAGGAAGTGAACAAGCGGGGCCTCGCCCGGTAGTGATTGTAAGCGGTAATCTCCTGAACCAGCATTTGAATGTTGTTATTGCAGTTCCGCTGTCTACGAAGATTAAAAAGTATAAGGGCAATCCTATATTGAGTCCAACAAAAGGTAATGGTTTGAAAAGTGAATCGGAGATGCTGGTTTTTCATATCCGGTCAATGTCTAAGGACAGACTCATAAAAAAGATGGGAAGTGTAGAGCCCGATCAGCTTGAGCGTGCTTTAAAGACACTCAACGAGATTTTGAAATATTAGATGCATCTCTTTGAAAGCGGTCAGACCGCTAAAGACACTTGCAAAGTAGCGGTGAGACCGCTCTGTCATTCAGTCTTTCTCAAACTCCATAATCAGGTGCTTGCCTAGAAGCACGTCCATCGAGGTGTTCAGTTTAAAGATAGTGCGGTACGTGTTCGCATGACCGGGGTCTTGTTTGATCTGCTTCTTCATGTCCTTCCAATTAAAGTAGTAGAGCACAGGGTACCAGAAAAGCAAAAACGCAGAGGTTGAACTTCTTGGTGTTGGATGTACTTTCTTCAACGCAAGGTGATTGAGTGCAGCCAGGGTTCGTAGCCTTAATACCCCACTTATAAAAAGTTTGCCGAAGTATCCGTCCTTGCTTCCTTCCCACATAGTAAAAGCATTCAGTTCATTGGGGGCAGGTGCTCCATAGTGTTCACTCTCCATCATAAATTGTGAGAAGCGACTACGAAGGGATGAACTATTGGGAGTCGTGAGTATAAAAATTCCACCGGGCTTGATAATTCTTGATACTTCCTGAAATAAAAAGTATTGATTAGGCAGATGTTCAATCGTTTCGCAGCAGATGGCCAAATCTATAGATGAATCATCAATCGGAAACTTTTGTTGCAAATCAATTTTTCTGACAGCCGATTTGGCAAACTTATTTTGATCCGGAAAGAGATCGTAAGCATTAACAACGGCTCCGGCCTGTTCAAATAAGTTGGCCATGTAACCGCGGCCTGCCGAAAGATCGCAAACTATCTTATTCTGAAAAGCGGCTTTGTGCTGTTGAGTATACGCGCGAAAGAATGCCAACGTGGGTTCCCGCGAGTGATCAACCTCCGGGATCTCAGTCATGATTGATTCTCAGATGATGACGGGCATGCTCCAGGTCTTCAGGAGTATCAATACCAACCGTTTCGAGGGTGGTTTCGGCTACTTTTATTTTGTAACCACTTTCCAACCAACGCAATTGCTCTAACGATTCTGCTCTTTCCAATAAGGAAACTTTTGACGAGGTAATTTTCTCCAGGATGTCACTGCGGTACCCATACATGCCGATGTGTTTATAATAATGATGGTGATGTATCCAATCAGTTTCCTTACCACGCCAATAGGGAATGGGCGACCGGCTGAAGTATAAGGCTTCGTGATTTTTATTGAACACCACTTTCACGAGGTTAGGATTGACAAGTTGTTCCTGATTTTCAAGCCGCTTAATGAGCGTGGCTAATTCAGTTTTCCCATCCAGCAGTGAAGCCAACAGATCAATTTGTTCCGGTGAGATGAAGGGTTCATCGCCCTGGATATTGATTACGTAATCAAATTTCTCTCTTTCTTTTGATAGCACTTCAAAGCAACGATCGGTGCCACTGGCATGATCTTCAGATGTCATACATACATTTCCACCAAAGGCAGAGACGTGTTCAAAGATTTCCAAATGATCCGTTGCTACTACTACTTTGGTCAGTGAATCGCTTTTATTCGCCTGGGTATAAACTCGTCTGATCATGGAGCGACCGCCTAAATCGGCAAGTGGTTTGGCAGGAAAGCGCGTGGATGCATACCGAGATGGAATTATTCCAAGAATTTTCATGCTACTTTTTTGACTTTTAAGGTAACGCCTTCAGTGCCTATTACTTCAATGGATTCTCCTTTTTCAATAAAATCTCCCCGTGTGAAAGCATCATAAATCTGTTCGTCAATAATCACTTTGCCGCTTGGACGAAGGATGGTAAAGGCTTTTCCCGTTTGGCCGAGCAGATTTGCATTGAAGGTATTTACCGAATAACCATCTTTAACTTCCTGGGTATCGCTCAGGGCAATTCGTTGAAAGGCTTTTGTCTTGCTGAGCCTGGCGCCTCCAAAAAAGAGAAGTAAAATTCCTCCCGCTAATCCACCGAGGGTGGCAAAAGAAGCAACAATGATGTCACCCAGCGGAACGAATTCAAAATTGAAAAAGTCATTGTTCAGCATGATCAACACTAGCGAAAGCACCGTCAGGGAAATACCAGCAACACCAGCCACACCAAATCCGGGAATAACAAAGACTTCTGCCACAATCAGTAATACACCTACAAAGAGTGCAATGATCTCCCAGTAATCGGCTAGCCCGTTCAAGTAATAAGGAACCAGGTAAAGCACCAACGCGGTGATAGCGGCAATCAATGGAAAGCCAACGCCTGGTGTTTGTAACTCAAAATAAATACCACCGATGATAACCAGAATCAAGATACCGCTGATGAAGGGATTTAGAAAAATAGCAATAATCTTTTCTGTTGCCCCTAACTCAAAGGTCTCAAGTTCGTATGATTCGATTTTGTTTCGCTTCAGGATTTCTTCAATCGATTCTACTTTAGCTTCACAATATCCGTTCTCTATGGCTTCGGAAGTAGTGAACGTGATCACTTTGCCGACTTGTTTCAAACTATCGATTACAACGTTTTCATCCACCATGCCTTCGGCAATTCGAGGGTCGCGACCATTTTCTTCAGCTGTGGAGCGCATAATGGAGCGCATGTACGATTGGTATTTATCAGGGGCAGCTTCTCCGGTTCCATTTACCACTGTAGCCGCGCCAATGGTTGCGCCAGGTGCCATGTAGATACTATCGCATGCAATAGAAATAAGGGCTCCTGCAGAAGCGGCATCTGAATTGACAAATACCCAAAGAGGAACTTTTACATCCATTAACCAATCTACAATTTCCTTGGCATCGTTAAGCCCTCCGCCAAATGTGTCCATATCAACAATAATGATTTCGGCTTTTGTACGTTCCGAATGCTCCAGCGCTAGTTTCACATACCGGGCCATTCGTGGATCAATCTCAGCTTTGATATTCATCACCAAAACTTTCTTTTTTGCTGTTTGTGAGTGGGATGCAAAAGGAATCAATCCGATCAGGCAAACTATGAACAGGAGCTTTCGCATGGTTTAGCTTATTTTTGATATAAAAATACTAAGTCTTGATCGAAAAACCCCGCCACCATTTTTCTATACAACTCAGCACGGTTATTTGGAATGTGCTGCCTGTGCCCGGTAAACCCTGGGTGGTGGTTGAAGAGCGGGATGAAACAAACCGCAAAGTCTCTTTTTGTGCTATCGATTATCAGAAAAAGGAAATTGTTTGGAGGAATAGTTCGCTGCCTGAACTATGGTGGATTAATTTAGTGCGGGTAACCCCTTCGCAGGTAGTACTTAAAATTTTCGAGAATACCTCCAACCCGGATGTAACGCGTTTGCTTACACTTTCGGTGGCGGACGGAAAGCCTCTGAATCAGCCAATTGAAATTGAAGGCGAACATACGAATGAACTCATTCAACCGTTTCAGTATCTGGCCGGTGAGCATGATTTCGAAACTGTGAAACAATTCTTAGAAGGTAGAACACAGAAACTTCCTTTGCTGGGTGTTGAATATCTTGAACATTCAGGATTTATTTTTATTTCCTTCTATTGTGGAAATCCCGGCTCATTTACCAATGTATTAACCTGCTTTACCAGGGCCGGAAACATCGTATGGCAAGAGGAAATTGGCACGAATTTGAAGGGGATTGGTGTAAATACGTTCTTTGTGGTCTCTGACCACTTATTTTTTGTGAAGAACAAGTCAGAATTGGTAACTTTTCGCATTGTTTAAGCTATGATTAAAGTAATTTTTTTAACTCTTGTTTCGTGGACCCACCCGGCACCTGTGGATTCACTCAGAATGGAAACCATCAATGGAAAGCAGTTTATTATCCATCGCATTGATGAAAAGGAAACGCTTTATGGTATCTCGAAACGCTATGGGGTGCCCATCACGGCCATTCTTGAGCAAAACCCGACCGCGGATGGCGGTCTTGCGTCGGGACAAACTTTAAAAATACCCTATGTGCCCAAGGCCAAAGTACAGCAGAGCGGCAACCGTATTCATAAAGTGGCGCCTAAAGAAACTCTTTTCTCGATCTCTAAACTTTACGATGTATCGGTAGATGATATCAAGGCGTGGAATAATCTGAAAGACAATTCTCTTTCAACCGGGCAGGAGTTAATTATCAAAAAGAAAACTGCATTGACGGCATCAACACCTGTGCCCGAAGTGAAATCCCTGAAAGGGGTGCACACCGTGGCAGCCAAGGAAACTCTTTATTCAATCGCACGGCAGTACGGAATTACCGTGCAGCAACTCAAGGAATGGAATGGTATGGCGGGAAGTGATGTGAGTGTTGGACAAACCTTATTTATAGCCCAACCGATGCATGGAAATCCTGTTGAGACAAAAGCAGAGACCAAACCAGAAGTAAAAGAAGTAGTTGCTGTTACTACCGTGAAACCAGAGATAAAACCTCAACCCGAAGTTAAGGAGACAACCATCCGCATTTCTGAAAAGGTAACTGGTTCGGATGAAGTGAAGCAGGGGGGCTTAGCTGAATTGATTGAAGGAACCGATGGAAATAGAAAATACCTGGCCTTACATCGTACCGCCAAAGTAGGAACGATTCTTAAAGTCAGAAACGAGTTGAACAACCGCGAGGTTTTTGTACGGGTGGCAGGCGAATTGCCCAACACAGGAATTAATACCAATGTGATTATTAAAATTTCCAAGTCAGCATACGATCGACTGGGGGCCATAGATCCGAAGTTTCGGGTGGAGGTTACGTATTACAAATAAATTTTCATGAAGGTCTGGGCATGCCTCTATTTTCTGGCAGTAACCCAGCAGGTGCTGGCGCAAAACCTGGTACCCAACCCGGGCTTTGAACAATACTATAAATGCCCTGGTTCTTTTAATTATTCGTCTACGGGAGAAATTGCTCCCGGTTGGAGATCTCCTTCTACCGGCACACCCGATTTATTTCATAGCTGCAGCATTGGCGATGCCGGGGTGCCAGCCAATTGGGCAGGGTTTTCAAAAGCCTATACCGGTTCGGGTTATGCGGGTATTTATGGTTTCATTTTCAATCCGAGAAAAGATTATCGGGAATACCTTCAGGCTCAATTGTCAACTCCGTTGGAGGCAGGCGCGAAGTATCTGGTTGAATTCTATTTTAAGCTCTCGTCCAATTCAAAGTACAGCATCGACCGCATTGGATTTTTGCTTTCGGATTCTTCCTATCAAACTATCGGTGACGAAGTGTTTCCTTCACCTGCAACCTATGAAAGGATTAATAGCACGATCTATAGCCGCTCAACCGGACTCTGGACCCGATTTGCTTATACACACGAAGCCAGGGGCGGAGAAAAATTTATCACCATCGGAAATTTTTCTGATCGCGATAAAACGCGAAACCAACTTATTCAAAACTCGCAAAGCACCGAGCCCATGCTTGCCAAAGCTGCCTATTTTTTTATTGATGATGTGAAGGTAATAAAGGTAGGGAGTACACCGCAGGCACCGGTATTGTCCGGGTACCCCGAAATCAAAACGAACGAAGATTATGTGTTGAAGAACATTCAATTCAGGTTTAATGATTTTACCCTGCTGGAGTCTTCGTATCCGGAGTTGAAAAAACTGGTGGAGATCATGCGATTTCACAAAACCTGGAAAGTGATTGTGAGTGGTCACACCGATGACATTGGCACGGAAGCCTATAACCTGGAATTATCGCTGCACCGCGCGGGTAGCGTGGCCGATTACCTGATTGATCAGGGGATTGACCCGGTCCGGATAAAAACACTGGGCTTAGGAAAGCAAACGCCACTGGTAAAAGGTACCGATGAAACTTCGCGATCAACTAACCGCAGGGTTGAACTGCGCTTTTTAAACTGATGGCTCGAAAGAAAACAAACATCGTTGAACTGAAGGATTTTCTGGATGCCAAAGTTGATTTATATAATCGCCCTGATTTTATTACGCTTGACCCGGTTTCAATACCGCATCAGTTTTCGCGCACGCAAGACATAGAAATCGCTGGTTTTTTTGCCGCCACCCTTGCCTGGGGCCAACGGATAACCATAATCAATAAATGCAAAGAGCTTTTGTCAATCATGGATAATACCCCGTATGATTTTATGCTCAATCATACCTTGTCGGATTTGAAACCGTTCGAAAAATTTAAGCATCGCACATTCAATGCTACCGATGCATTATACTTTATTGAAAGGCTTTCTACGTATTATAAAAAACATAATTCTCTGGAGGAAGCCTTTTTGGGATCGAATGAACAAATTCTAAAAAATCCAGATTTTCCCATCGAGTCCGGACTGATCAACTTCCAGAATACCTTTTTCAGTTTACCGGATTATCCCAAAAGAACCCTTAAACATGTTTCAACCCCGGCCCGCAAGTCGGCTTGTAAAAGATTGAACATGTATTTGCGCTGGATGGTTAGACAAGATGACAAAGGTGTGGATTTTGGAATCTGGAAGAAGATCTCGCCCTCGCAACTCGTGTGCCCATGCGATGTTCATGTGGAGCGGGTTGCCAGGAAGCTTAAACTAATCAGGCGAAAGGGCATGAATTGGCAAACAGCCATTGAACTCACCACCAACCTTCGCAAACTCGATGCGGAAGATCCCGTGAAATACGACTTTGCACTTTTCGGCCTCGGTATCATAGAGCGGTTTTAATTCGGGATCAGTCGCGTCAAAATATGACGAACGGTGATACAACTGTTACAGAAATATTTTTACCTTTTACATTCGATTAAACTCAATGTAAACTATGAATTTGAATATTGATGCAGAGCAACAGAATACCTACGATGCCATTGTAGTAGGTACCGGGATCAGTGGGGGGTGGGCTGCGAAGGAACTTAGCGAAAAGGGACTCAAAACGCTAGTTCTTGAAAGAGGTCGGGATGTAAAGCATCCAGATTATCCAACAGCTACAAAAGACCCCTGGCAATTGCCTAAAGGCGATCGTCCAACCGTGGAGGATTTGGAAAAACAAAAAGTACAGGCGCGTACCGGTTACACCGTTCGCCCTTCAACCGCGCATTGGTTCGTCAACGACCTCGAGCATCCTTATACAGAGATCAGTCGCTTCGATTGGATGCGGGGCTATCATGTGGGAGGTCGCTCCATCACATGGGGTCGCCAGAGTTATCGCTTGAGCGAAATGGATTTTGAAGCCAATGCAAAAGATGGAATTGCCATTGATTGGCCCGTGCGCTACAAAGAAATTGAGCCGTGGTATGATTATGTAGAGCAATACATTGGTGTGAGTGGTTCTATCGAGAATATTCCAAACCTTCCGGATGGAAAATTTCTCCCACCCATGGAACTCAACTGTGTAGAATTGGATTTGCAAAAATCCATGAAGGAAAAATTTGGGCGTTCATTAACCATTGGTCGCGTGGCACATGCCACCGCAGCGTTACCGCACACGCCCTGGCGAGGTACGTGTCAGTTCAGAAATCTTTGCAGTCGCGGGTGCCCTTACGGGGGATATTTTAGCAGTAACTCATGTACGCTTCCTGCCGGAGATAAAACCGGCAACATGACCTTGAGACCAAACTCGGTGGTATACGAATTGATTTATGACGAGAAAAAAGGAAAAGCGACCGGAGTGAAGGTGGTGGATGGAGAAACCGGGGAGCAGATGGAGTTTTATGCAAAAGTAATTTTCCTTTGTGCTTCTACGTTTGGCTCAACGTTCATTATGCTAAATTCTATCTCCAACCGATTCCCAAATGGATTTGGTAATGATAGCGGTGAGTTGGGATGCAACATTATGGATCACCACCTCAGCGTAGGTGCCGCAGCCCAGGTGGAAGGGTATGAAGATCAGTATTATTTTGGAAGACGGGCCAATGGCGTTTATATTCCTCGCTATCGTAACATCGGAAAAGACAAACGCGATTACTTACGCGGATTTGGGTACCAGGGGGGAGCGAGCCGGGCGGGCTGGGCGCGCAGTGCCGAAGAAGAATTGTTGGGTGCCGATTTGAAGCAAGCACTCACCACTCCGGGTGGCTGGTCGATGAACCTCGGTGGTTTCGGTGAGATTTTGCCATACCACAATAATAAAGTGGTGATCAACAAAGACAAGAAAGATAAAAATGGTCTTCCTACGCTTACGTTTGATGCTCCCCTTAGGGAAAATGAAATGAAAATGCGGAAAGACATGGCCGATGATGCGGCTGAAATGCTTGAAGGTGCCGGATTTAAAAACGTTCGCAAATTTGATCGCGAAACTGGCATCGGACTGGGTATTCACGAAATGGGAACTGCCCGGATGGGTAAGGACCCTAAAACTTCCGTACTCAATAAGTGGAACCAGGTGCATGCCTGCAAGAATGTGTTCGTAACCGATGGGTCGTTTATGACCTCAGCGGGTTGTCAGAATCCATCCCTTGGCTACATGGCGTTTACAGCAAGGGCGGCCAACTATGCGGTAGAAGAACTAAAAAAAGGTAACTTGTAACATCTTTAAATATTGAATGATTATGAATCAACTCATCGATAGAAGAGAAGCACTCCGCAAAACAGCCCTGCTGATGGGCGCGGCTGTGTCAGCATCGGCCTTATCGGGTATTTTGCAAGGGTGCAAAGCTGCCCCGGAACTTACCTATACGCCTTCGTTTTTTACAGAAGATCAGGCACGTATCGTGATGGA
>JBEBJH010000348.1:0-3422 GCA_040079965.1 Cyclobacteriaceae bacterium | reverse complement strand
GCTATGAAGTAGATAAGTTGAGCAAGAAACATCTTGAATCGTATTATAAAAATTACACCAATCCCATTGCCCAGGTACTTGGCCCGCTCTATGGCAAGCGCATGCAATACTGGCTTACTGATAGTTTCGAAGCCGATGCACAAAACTGGACGGAAGACATGCCGCAGGAATTTCTGAAACGAAGAGGTTATGATATGACTCCTTATTTGCCTGTGCTTAGCGGCCGCATAGTTAAGAATGCCGATGTCAGCGATCGTTTCCTCTGGGATTTCAGAAGAACGATTGCTGATCTTATTGCAGACAATCATTATAAAGCGCTTTCAGAATTAGCCCATCAGCAAGGCATTAAATTATATGGCGAATCCGCAGGAATATCCATGCCCATCATTCAGGATGCCATGCTCAATAAAAAGTATCTTGACATACCCATGGCAGAGTTTGGCATGACTCAAGGATTGGGTTCTGCAGAAAGCAGCAGCTGGAAATCACCGCGAGATCTCGATGATGATCACGCGTATCGTGGAGCCGGAGATCGGCTTCAGGCCCATCAGTCAGACATACGTGAAGCGGCTTCTGCCTCACACATCTACGGAAAGAAATTTGTAGCTACCGAATCATGGACAGGTGGGGCCTTCGAAGCTCCCGCTTCGATGAAACTCATTGGCGATTATTGGAATACCCAGGGCGTTAATCGTTTCATCTTCCATACCTCAACACATCAGCCATTGGATACCAAGCCCGGTAACTCGATGGTGGGTACGCACATTCACCGTAACATCACGTGGGCCGAACAAGCTGCCCCTTTCGTAACCTATCTCTCGAGAAACAGTTTCATGTTGCAGCAAGGAACTTTTGTTGCCGATTTAGCTTATTACTTAGGGGAAGGCATTCCGTCTTCTGTTCCCTACTGGAAAAAAGTAAAACCAGAACCTCCTGCTGGTTATGATTTTGATTTTCTGGGAACTGATCTCTTACTGGAAGATGCTGCTGTCAAAGACGGAAAGATTGTATTGAAGAGTGGTATGAGTTACGAAGTATTGGTGCTGCCCGAAACCGCTGAGATGACTCCCCAAGTGCTTCACAAAATAAAAGAACTAGTCGCTAATGGAGCAACCATCGTTGGACCAAAGCCGATGAAATCGCCAAGTCTTACAGGTTACCCTTCAACTGATAACGATGTTGCCCTCATGGCGAATGAGATCTGGGGCGATGCCGATGGTCAGATGATTTTTCATCATGACTATGGAAAAGGACACGTGTATTGGGGAGCACCGCTGAATTCGGTTTTGGCTGAGAAAAAAGTTTTCAAAGATGTAGACTACACAAAACCTCATGTAAATACCTATTTGAGTTGGATACATCGCAGGACTAATGAAGCTGACATCTACTTTATCTCGAATCTGAGGAATCAGAAGGAAGAAGCAAAAATCCAATTCCGCATGAGCGGAAAGAACCCAGAGCTATGGCATGCGGATACCGGAAAATCGGAAGCTGTTGAATATGTTATCGAAGGTGGGGTTACTACTGTATCCGTTACGTTAAATCCTGAACAATCTGTCTTTATTGTATTCCGAAATCCAACGACAGTTACTTCTCAAAAAAACACAAAACCAGTAAGTACCATTCTTGCTACTCTTGCGGGACCATGGAACGTGAACTTCCCCCCTAACCTGGGGGCTCCCGAAAAAATCACGTTGGATAAATTAATCTCATTATCAGAACATCCCGAAGACGGGGTAAAATATTTTGGCGGCACCGCTACCTACACGAAAGAATTAACAGCTACCAAAGAATGGTTTAAGCCGGGAGCAAAATTCATTCTCGATCTCGGCACGGTTAAAGATCTTGCCGAGGTATCTGTTAATGGAAAATCGTTCGGCATTTTATGGAAACTACCTTATGAACTAGATATTACCAGCGCATTAAAGACAGGAACAAATAAAATTGAAATCAAAGTAACAAACCAATGGACTAACCGGATTAGTGGCGATGCAGTAAATCCTGACAAAAAAGTATTGTCAGGAAGCGGTCTCCGGTTTGGTGGTGGCAACAACTCATTAATTGAGTCGGGGTTAATAGGTCCTGTAGTAGTGAGTTGGGTAGCCGGTAATCAATCAAAATAAAAAAAGTTATATTCGGTACCTCAAACTCAAAAATCATGAAACCCTATTCCATTCTCCTCATTCTGCTAGTCATTCTTTCTTGCAGTACTCCGACTGAAAAAAAATCAAGTGTCGTTGCCAATGCCACTCCCGAATCAGCTGGATTTTCTTCGGAACGATTAGCCAGGTTGGATAATGCAATGAACGACTGGGTGAATAAGGGCTGGATTAACGGAGCGGTGGGTTTAATCATTCGCAATGGAAAAATTGCCCATTACAAATCAGTCGGTTATAATGATTTAGAAACCAAAACAGCGCTGGATAAGGAAGGCATTTTCAGGATTGCCTCTCAAACAAAAGCGATAACCAGTGCTGCCGTGATGATGCTTTGGGAAGAAGGTAAATTTCAATTGGATGAACCCGTGTCTAAATACATTCCTTCTTTCGCAGACGCAAAAGTACTCGACAAATTCAATCCGAAAGACACTACCTACACTACCATTCCGGCCAAGCGCCAAATTACAATTCGTGATTTATTAAACCACACTTCGGGTATTGACTATGCAACTATTGGAAGTGCGGCTGCTAATGCCATTTACGCTAAAAATAATATTACTGCTGGTCTTGACGTACACGATAGTAAACTTTCAGATGCGATG
This sequence comes from Cyclobacteriaceae bacterium, assembly GCA_040079965.1. Taxonomy (GTDB): domain Bacteria; phylum Bacteroidota; class Bacteroidia; order Cytophagales; family Cyclobacteriaceae; genus ELB16-189. The sequence goes on along the minus strand of JBEBJH010000348.1, from coordinate 661 downwards.
ATTCGCCTTGGAAGTTTGCCCCTCTTTCACCAGCCCGGTGAAAAATGGACTTATGGATTAAATATCGATTTGCTGGGATACCTGGTAGAAATCTGGTCAGGTGTATCACTCGATGAATTTTTCAGCACCCGAATTTTTAAACCATTGGGAATGAACGACACTTATTTCAATGTGCCTGAAGAAAAAGCTTCTCGCCTTGTAAACTTTTTTCAGGAAGATTCTGCGGGACTAAAAATTCAAAACAAAGCTTTTGGTCAGCTTGATATGAATTTTCCTTTACGTAAAAAAGAATATTTCTCCGGGGGTGGCGGTTTGTCTTCCACAATTTATGACTATGGGGTCTTTCTTCAAATGATGCTCAATGGTGGAGAATATAACGGCAAGCGTTTATTAAGCCGTAACACGGTACGCATGATGACGATGAACCAGATTGGTGATTTAAATCTTGGAGATAACAAATTTGGTTTAGGTTTTGCCATTGTAAGTGAGAAAGGTAGTAGTGTGTTTCCACATCAGGAAGGTACCTATTCCTGGGGTGGAGCATTTTCAACAACCTATTGGGTTGACCCAAAAGAAAACATGGTGGTGTTGCTGTATCGCCAAATGTGGGGTGAGCATGACGACACCGTTGATCAGGCATTTAAAGTTTTAGTATATCAGG
>JBEBJH010000347.1:0-3429 GCA_040079965.1 Cyclobacteriaceae bacterium | reverse complement strand
ACGACCAGCCTACAAGGGGATTAAAGACCACGCGTTTGGCGATGATTGAGTTGCCAATCAGGTTGATGAATAGCGCAGGTACAAGTACTGCTGTAAAGGCGAAGAAGATGATCCAATTAGGGAAGCTGTTACGGAACGCTTCTAACGGAAAGCCTGTCTCACTAAGGTTCCACCAGGACGGCCAATCGTTAAAGTGGAAGAATCCAAAGATTACACCTGCACCAATAATAAGAGTAAGGATCATTGCCAACCCTGTTAAGCTGATCACAACACCAATGGCAACGCGTAACACATCAATGGCTACTTTAAAAAGGGGTCCTAATACTTTGGTAATTCCTTCGATGATCATCGCAATTAAGCGAAAGGGAAATAAGACGATTTTGGTTAGCACGCTCTCCTCTTCCTGATCTTTTTCATTCATGCTTTTCTTAACCGTTGTTTCGATGTTGGAAAGTGTGACAGGTTCACCCTGCATTTGCATTCTTTCGGTAATGGTTTTGGCCTGTGGCAAAGCAATCCATAAAATGATATAGACAATCAGACCCAGTCCACCAAAAATGGCGGCTATCACAAACAAAACGCGGATCAAGGCAATATCAGCACCAAAAAAAGCGGCTACACCACTGGCAACACCGCCAATTACTTTCTTCTCCGTATCACGGAACATCTTTTTTACAGAAGGTTCCTCCTCCAGGTCTTCAGAAGCTGGCAACACAATCCAAAGAATGATGTACACGATTATTAAACTTCCATAACTACCTAAAACCAGCAGGGCAAAAAGTAACCGTGGCCAAACCGGATCAATGTTAAAGTAATGACCGAAACCGGCACACACTCCACCCAGAATTTTTCTCTTCTGATCGCGTTGTAATTTTTTTGCTGCTGCACTGGTGCCGCTTGACTGACTTCGTTTTTGAGATGACTCTGGTTGTGCGAATTCTCCGGAAAACTCCTGTTCTTCGGCTGCCTTGAAGTCGCTCACGCTACCCATGGTGGCAATCAGGCTGCTTACATCTTCAGCGGTAATCACCTGCTTACCCTCATTGAGCTTGGCTAAAAATATTTCGGCAATACGGCTTTCAATGTCAGAAAGAATTTCACTGCTGTCTTCAAACGATGCGAAATAGCGCTTGATGGAATCCAGGTATTTGCGCAGGGTTTCGTACCCGTCTTCTTCAATGTGGAAAATAATGCCGCTGATGTTTATGCTAATGTTCTTTTTCATAGCTGAAAGATCGTTATGAACTGGGTTTTGGAGTTAGCTATTCGATTTTGTTTTTATCATTTGAGTTGAATGAACGAGGTCTTCCCAGGTTTCGGTTAAACCGTTGAGAAATTTAGTTCCTTCCTCCGTCAATTTATAATACTTGCGGGGTGGGCCTGATTTGGATTCCACCCATTTGTATTCCAACAGCCCGGCATTCTTCAGGCGCGTGAGAAGCGGGTACAAGGTTCCTTCTACCACAATCATTTTGGCGGCAGTTAATTCATCCAGCATATCTGAGGCATAAACCTCACCGCGCGATATGATGTGCAGGATGCAGTACTCCAATATGCCTTTTCTCATCTGTACTTGTGTGTTTTCAAGGTTCATACATCCATATTAGTTAAGATCAGATCTCAAAGGCTTATACGGTGAAAGTACTATGTATGGCCAAGTACTAAATGAAAAAAGTTAATATTTTTTCAAAATCCCCTTAATTTCGCTGAATTCGCAGGGTTAATACCATAGTTACCAGTAATTTTGCAAACGTATTCACCTTCTATACATCCTTATTTTAGAAAAACTGTGGGGTTTGGTTTCAGGCTTTTGATCTTTCTTTTAGTACCTATTCTGGGTTTTTCCCAATATTCCCACGATTGGATAAAACAAGGCCAAACCTATTACCGGATACCCATTGCAAAAAAGGGTGTTTATAAACTCACATTTTCAGATTTGCAGGCAGCTGGGGTTCCGATTTCGGCTATTGATCCAAGACGAGTTCAGATTTTTCATCGCGGACAGGAACAAGCCATTTTTGTTCAGGGTCAGGCAGATGCCATTCTTGATCCGGGCGACTTTATTGAGTTTTACGGAGTTGGGAATGATGGTACGCTTGATAAAGATCTTTATAAACCCGCTTCGGCACAACCTCATAATTACTATAATCTCTACAGCGACACTACAGCCTATTTTCTAACCTGGCAACTGTCAGCCGTGCAGGGAAAACGCATAGCCAACTTCTCTGAAATTAATGTCACAAGCATTCCGAAAGAAGTTCATCATATTGAGGAACGGTTGCTCATCAACAAGAATGAATACTCAGGAGGAAATAGACTCAGCGATGTTATTCAGTTCACTCATTTCGATGAAGGCGAAGGATGGACTGGTACCGCCATTCGACAAAGCCTAAGCATTGAATATAGTCTTGATTTGATTTCACAAACTGTACCCACGGCCGGAGACCCACAATTGGAAATTCTTTTGGTAGGTCGGGATCAGATTCCACACGCGGCAGAAATTTATGTAGGGCCCAACTCTGGTTCCCTGCGATTGTTAGATTCGCATAGCTTTGATGGTTACGCTGCCGAGAAGCTTTCTTATACGCTTAGTTGGAGTGATATCGGTGCGGACGGGCGAATCACAATTCGCTTCTCAGCGCCTTCGGCAGCTACTAACCGATTTCAATTCAGTGCTTCTTACATACGCATTGGGTTCCCACAAAACTTTGATGCTGTAGGTGTTACAGAAAAAACTTATACACTGGCATCTAACCCATCGGACAAGTCATATCTTGAATTGGAAAATGCCGCAGCCAATCTCCGGATTTGGGATGTCACCGATCCTGTATCCATTGTTTCAATAGGCACTACAAGTGCAGGATCAACATTAAAAGCGATAGTACCAGAGACTCAGGTGCTCCGATCGCTCTATGTATTTAACACTACCCTTACCCCGGCAATCAAGTCGGTTTCATTTCGCGTGATTGATCCAGAGCAAGCTGGCTTTGTAATTATTTCGAATAAGTTTTTGATGCAACCTGCACTTGGCTATGCCGATCCGGTAAAAGCCTATGCCGCTTACAGGATTTCCGAGGAAGGAGGATCTTATGATACACTGGTTGTAAGTATTGATCAGCTTTATAATCAGTTTAATTATGGTGAAACTTCACCTCGTGCCGTTTATGAATTTATGCGTTACCTGGTGGACGAAGGTTCGCCCCGTTACCTTTTTTTAGTTGGCAAGGGTAGAGAGGTAAGTTCAGGATTTCACCGGCTTGTAAATCCGGCACCGACCGTCTTGAAAGATCTTGTGCCAACGGCTGGATCTCCCGCTGCCGATATGACGTTTACGGCTGGCCTGGGCGGAACCACGTATGAGCCAGCTGTGCCCACGGGCCGTTTATCTGCAAGCACACCACTACAGGTAGCGGCTTACCTCAATAAGAT
>JBEBJH010000096.1:0-16689 GCA_040079965.1 Cyclobacteriaceae bacterium | reverse complement strand
CTGTTACGTTCCCAATTCTGGGAAACATAGTAAGTAAGCGCATCATGGCTTTGCGAAAAATCTGGTGATCGTCAACTACACAAACGTCAATTTTTTGCATAACCCGATTGAGGTAAAATGATTTTCACGATAGTGCCTGTGAGCTCATTCGTTTCGAAAGATACATATCCTTATAATAACCCGGCCCGACTTTCAATATTAAAACAAACCAAGACCATACTGAGTAAAAATAGGTTTATCTTTTGATGTTCCATCGCAATGCTTGGGTACTCCAATGTATTTAAATTTCTTCAAATAAAATTTAGAATCAATCAAACTGCATATTTTTGTTCTCATTGTTAACTATATCTAATGAAGAATTCCAAAGCATCTAAGCTTACTCAAAGTGTTCATGTAGGCTCGGTGGGCGATCCTCTGTTTGGGGGAGTTGTTACACCTATTTATCCATCAGCGGCCTACGACTATGAAACCGAAGTTCGCTACCCGCGCTATTACAACACTCCTAATCAAAAAGCTGTGGTTGAAAAACTGACAGCACTTGAAAATGGTGAAGATGGATTGGTGTTTAGTTCGGGCATGGCCGCCATCATGACTTCGCTTTTCGCAATGGTAAAAACAGGAGATCATATTTTATTTCAACATGATTTATATGGGGGCACGCACCATGCTGCCCAGCATGAATTAGAGCGCTATGGTATGGAGTACTCGATGGTGGACGTATCAGACCTGAAATCCTTTGAGAAGGCGATCCGCAAAAACACAAAAGTGATTTATGTGGAAACGCCATCTAATCCATTATTAAAAATTACAGACCTGGCAGGCGTGGCCAGGATTGCCCGCAAGCATGGTATCATCACTATCATTGATAACACGTTTGCTAGTCCGGTAAATCAAAATCCGATTGATCAGGGAATTGACATAGTAACCCATAGTGGCACCAAATATATTGGTGGGCATAGCGACATTTGTTGCGGTGCCATGGTATCATCAAAAAAGTTGACTGAGCAAATCAGGCAAAGTGCCATGCATTTTGGCGGTAGCCTTGATGCGCAAACGTGCTACCTGGTAGAGCGGAGTTTAAAAACTATTGTTCTGCGGGTGCGCCAGCAAAATCAAAATGCATTAACCATTGCAAAGTTTTTAGAAAGCGAGCCGAAGATTGGAAATGTGTTTTATCCGGGATTAAAAAATCATCCGGGCCATGCGATTGCCAAAAAGCAAATGCCAGGCGGCTTTGGCGGCATGTTGTCGTTTGAAGTAAAAACGGATCCCCATAAGTTCACTCAAAAACTAAAATACATAAAACGCGCGATCAGTTTAGGTGGGGTTGAATCAACAATCACTTCTCCGGTGCGTACATCCCATGCAAAGCTTACTGCTGAAGAACGCAAGACAGTAGGAATTTCGGATAAATTATTGCGCTTTTCTGTGGGCATAGAAGAAGCCGAGGATTTAATCAACGACATCAAGCAGGCATTATGATCACTATACGACCTGCAGTTCTTGATGATGCCATCGCTATAATAGATTTTCAACTTAAGATGGCAATGGAAACAGAAAACATTGCCCTCGACTATCACACGGTTACGCAAGGAGTGCATAAGGTTTATGAAGATCCCACTAAAGGTTCGTACTATGTGGCAGTGGATAATGGAAATGTGATTGGCAGTTTAATGACTACTTACGAATGGAGTGATTGGCGGTGTGGTACTGTAATCTGGATTCAATCGGTGTACATCAAGCCTGAATACAGAGGACAAGGAGTTTATAAAAAACTGTATGAGTATATCCAACAATTGATTACGCCAGAGTCTGGTTATCGGGGCATTCGCTTATATGTTGATAAAACCAACCATCGGGCACAACGGGTTTACGAAAAACTGGGTATGAATGGCGAGCACTACCAGGTGTATGAATGGATGAAGTGATAATCCTGGGTCACAAGATGTGATTAGATGGAAATGTTTATAGATTGAATTCTCAGGAATTTTATAACTTTCTTTGTCTCAAACCCACTCCCCATGACAAACGCTGGCAAATCAGTTTACTACTTTGGTTTTTACCTGATGATATTAGGTATCACCTTAACAGGCTTTCCTAACACCTTACTTTCTACTTTTCAGCTTCCGGAAACCAATGAGGTCTGGATCCGCGTTGTAGGCGTACTCGTATTTAACATTGGTTTGTACTACGTTTTTATGGCCCCCACCAATAATGCATTGTTTTATACGCTAACGATCTACACAAGAGCTTCAATCCTTGTATGGTTCATTGTTTTTGTTTTAATAGGCTGGGCACCGGCTACATTGATCGCGTTTGGCCTTGCCGATATGGCTGGCGCTGCCTGGACATTTATGGCTATGAGAAACAAATAATCACTTCGCCTTTAGGAATGAAGCGCCTGCGAGGTTGTTTATAATCCATTCAGCTACCAATAAATTTGGAACCCAACACAGCCAAGCAATGCCGCGATAAGCGACAATAAAATCAAGTTGGGCAATCTGCGAAAGCGGCAAGTAAATTCGAAGTGTAACGGCTGCAAAGGTAAGAGCATAACTACGAATCATCCACCGTTGATGTTTTTCAATTTGCTTATTGCGAATGGAAAGAAAAGCATTTGATGTCGTGAATAACCAGGATACAGCCAGTCCACCAAATCCCAAACTGGCAACCCAACTACCGGTGGCATAAAAGGCCAGGTATAACCCTGCACTTCCGCTAAGGATACACGCGACAACGTAGATTTTTCCAAGTAATCGATGTGTTGATAAATTCCGAGTTCTAAAACGGGTGCTGAATTGCGACCATCCGCTTAGTAATGCAATACCCCCCAGAAAAATATGCTGATAAAATGCCCAATTCCACAATCTACTTTCAAGAAGTTCAACCGGTTTAGAATTTAGCAATCCAAAGTTTGCATTAATAAGTAAGTAGATGATGGGGTAAAGTCCAATACTGATTGCAAAAAAGGCAAAGATTATCCAACTAACAGATCTCACGTTTTCTGTTTCTTCTTTTTGGCAGATGGAAAAAGAACATTATTTAAAATTAATCTGTACCCTGGTGAGTGGGGATGCATGGAGAGATCAGTATTCATTCTGCGCCAACCCGGCATGCCTTCGGGATCGTGGCCGCTATAAAATGTCCAATGGCCACGGCCAAGTTCTCCATAAATGTAGCGTACATTATCAGCCCTGCGATTTTCGCCCAGTACAAGCGCTTCAGGTTTAACCACCGCAGCATTGAAGGAAGTTGTTTGTCCGCTAAACTCTTTAATTACAGATTCATGATTTTGGGTAAGCATGGAGGGAACAATATCCCACTTTGCAGAAAAATCAAATAATTGAAAATAATCGTTGCTGGGCTGGAAAAAATCTGGCCTACCCGTATTGATGTTTGAAAATCTGCGACTGGTTGCAGGCTCCAGTATAAAACTTTCGAAGGCGAGTGTTTTAGAAAAGTCAAGACCGGTGGCGGCATCATCTTCTCCTGTAAAATCGGTAAAGGAAGTTCCTGAACCCTCCGCAGCCAAAGCAATATCAAACGTTTCGGCCCCTGAGCACATGGCAAATAGATAGCCACCGCCCGCACAAAATCCTTTAATCTTTTTTGCAACCGCAAGTTTCATTTCGGTTACCGATGCATAGCCGAGCCGTGATGCTGTTGCTTCCTGAATTTTTGCCTGAATGATAGATGTTTCCCTGCGCAAAAAACGTCCGTGCTGACCCGTAAAATCTTCATGATGCAAATGCAGCCAATCGTACTTTACTAAATCATCTTTCAAAACTTCTTCATCGTAAAGAATGGTGTACGGAATTTCAGCGTAATCAAGAACTAAAATAACCGCATCAGTATCATCTGAAATCAATTCATTTTTTGGAGAGTACACTGCAATTTTTGGAGCTGACTCCAGCCGAACCACATTCATGTTTACTTCAGGATTAGAAATTTCCTGCAGAATGGCATTCGTTTTAGCACTGGAGATTAATTCAAAGGAAACTCCACGAACAGTACATTCACTTTGTACTGAAGGTGAGTATTCAATAAGAAAACTTCCGCCACGGTAGTTCAGCAACCAGTCAAGCTGGGCGCCCTGTTGTAATACGAAATAAGCAACCCCGTAAGCTTTCAGGTGATTGTGCTGTGCGGCATCCATGGGTATTAAAATGGAATTGGCACACACTGCAATGGAAAGAGACACCAAGAGCAGCAGGAAGGAAAATTTCTTCATAGTCTGCTGAGTTACTTATTAAATCTCCGTTATTTTTTATGGATTAGCAAAGGCATTCTATCAGGATTAGCAACAACTCTAATATCTTTAGCGATTGTTTTAGAAAATCATGAACATTACCCCGCCCGGAACAGAGGAAATTATAAACGAATTGGAGTTTGCAACCTCCCGCAGCAGCGGTCCTGGTGGACAAAACGTGAATAAGGTAAATTCAAAAGTTACGGTGAGGTGGGATGTCATTCACTCAACCATATCGGAAGAGCAACGGGAAGTAATCTTAAAAAAACTACACACACGGTTAACCAAAGAAGGAGTTCTGCAACTCACTTCTCAGGACAAGAGGTCGCAATTACAAAACAAGGAGGCCGTACTGCAGAAACTAAGGCAACTTCTATCCAAAGCTTTTGCTCCTAAGAAAGTGAGGCGACCTACCAAGCCCGGAAAAGCTGCTAAACAAGCGCGCTTAAAAGAGAAGAAATTTCATGCTGAGAAGAAAAAATGGCGACAAAAGCCTGAGTAAGTTGGCTTTTAAAGAGTATCCAGAAGAAAGTATATTTGCGCCTTTATAGAAACTATAACCTATGAGGCTTGGACAATTGGCCAGAAAACTGGCAGTTAGACCGTCACAAATTGTTGATTATCTCTCAACCCACCAGATTTACTTAGAGGAAGGCTCCAATGCCAAGCTAAACGATGAGCATGTGGATCGCATTGTGCTCCACTTTGCTCCCGACCGATTAAAGGAAATAGCAGCCGATATAAAAACCGAGGAGAGCGTAGAAAGCATAGCTCAATCTATAGTTACTGAGGAACCAGACAAGGAATATTCCCAACCAGAAATCTTAGAATCTGAAGCAGACAAGCTGGAAAGACCTGAAGTGATCAAAGCACCAAAAGTGGAGTTATCAGGATTAAAAGTGCTCGGTAAAATCGAATTGCCCGAGCCAAAGAAAAAAGATCAACCAGTGCCAGAACCAGCCTCAGAAGAGACGAAAACTGAACGTCAGGAACAAGGAAGGCAAAGGCCAGAAAACAGAAAGCCCCAGTCAAAATCAAAGTGGGAAGCTACTCAACAACCCTGGAGAAATCCCATTGCCGTGCAACGCGAACGCGAAGCCCGTGAAGCGGAGGAAAGGAAAAGAGAAGCTGCCGAACGTGACAAAGAAAGACGCAAAGAGCATTATCTGAAAAGGGTGAATGTTGGGCAACCCACGAAGCCTGCCAGAATTATTGATGAACCAATGGAACTTCATATAACTCAAAAGTCTGATGAAAGACCCCGTAGTTTGTGGGGTCGTTTTATGAAGTGGTTAAATGGCTAAAAATCGAACTAATACCAAGGAATGCCCTTCCTGTGCCATGGAAGTGGATAAGCAAAGTAAAACATGCTCCATTTGCGGCTATGAATTCGCAGAATATTCCTCCGCTGTCAAGTGGGTAGCTCTTTTGCTGGTTATAGCCTTCCTTCTTTTGCTGATCTTTTAATACTTCAAAATTGCCTCTTATCTGGGTATTGATAAAGACCTGTTAACTCTCAACCCGCGACCTGACCAATGTCATGGATTTCTTGGATAAAGAAATCTAATCTTATACTAAGAATTCAGAAATAAATCAGTTCGTTATGGCCTTGGAATTAAAAAAAACCGAACATGCTGATCTGGACAAAAAAGAGTTTTTTTTCTTCAGTATCAGTTTATTCATAACCCTTATAATGGTATTGGGGGCTTTTGAATGGAAACAATATGATAAACCTGTTATGGAATTGGTATCTCGCAATACCAACACATTTGAAGAAATGTTGGACGTACCAGCCACAGAAATCCCTCCAACCCCAGAAGTAATTGTGCAGCAACCCCAGTTGGTTGAAGTTCCCGATGAACAAGAGATTGAACAGGAGGTAAAATTTGTGTTTGACGTAGAGGTAACGGAGGATACCAAAATTCAGGCGTTGGAGGTGATTGAAACTCCCAAACAAATTGAAGAAGAAACGGAGCAAATTTTTACAATCGTTGAAGTAACAGCAGAGCCCAAAGATGGATTGGCTGCTTTTTATCAAAGCATGGCCGAGCAAATCAAATACCCAGCTCAGGCAAGAAGAATGCGAGTTGAGGGCAAAGTTTTTGTTGAATTTGTTATTGGCAAGGATGGGAAGATTACAGAAGTAAAAGCCGTGAAGGGTATTGGTGCCGGCTGCGATGAAGAAGCTGTTCGGATTATTCAAAATTCTCCGCCCTGGAACCCTGGCAGACAACGCGGAAAACCAGTTCGGCAACGGATGGTGTTACCTATTATCTTTAAGCTAGCGAATTGAAGTGTCGAATTAGACTTTCTTAAAATACTCAAAGGAATTTTTCAATGTGTTCATAGGATCAGGATTAAGATCGCGCTCAAGATAAAAGTGGTCCACACCTGATTTCAAACCTTCCTTCACAATAGATTTAATATCAAATACACCCTTACCGGGATCAGCCATTTTAGGGAACAAGGCCATCCATTGATCGGGAGTACCACCATCTCCAGAAAAACGAATTGATTCCTGGGCATCTTTTATTTGAAGTAATTTAAAACGACCGGGATTATTCTGGAGGAATTCCACAGGTTTGGCACCTCCAGCAGTCATCCAGAAAATATCCAATTCAAAAGCCACATATTTCGGATCTGTATTCTTCAATAAAATTTCCATAGGTGTTTGCCCATCTTTCACCCAATGTTCATAACCATGATTGTGGTATGCGAAAGTCAATCCATAGTCAGCCATCTTTTTTCCTATGGCATTAAATTCATAGGCTAATTTTTTAAAACCATCCAACGTGCTTCTCTCTTCCTGATTATTGAGTGCAGGAACAGCAACGTACTTTGTTCCCAGAGATTTTAAGGCCTCCATGGCTGGTACAAGGTTCGTACGCTGGTATTAAAATCCAGGTGTACCGAAGGGGTGGTTAGCCCGTAGTTGTTCAACATTTGTTTTACTTCAGGGATGGAGTATCCATAAAATGCATTACCCTTGATCCCTAATTGAGCGGCAATGGGTTTCCAGAATTCAACAGTGGCTTGTGCGCTGAAATCATAAGGCCCGAAAAACTCTATCTCCTAATAACCAATTTCGCCAAGCAACTTGAGCGTACCTTTCAAATCCTGGGCGGCCATTTGTGGGATTGTAAACAGCTGAACCCCCCAGCTTTTCTTCTTTTTGGACATCACCTCGGCCAAAGAATCGATTACCGAAAAACTCGCCAGCGAGCTGTTTAACATGGATTATGATTTATAAAGGAAAATCAAATCAAAAGGTACATTGTTGCCTTTTTAATCGTCATTTTTTCACCGGGTATAGGTAAAATGTTAATATTTACAATATGAAAAAACTTGTTTTTATCATCGATGACGACCCGGTCTATCTGAAATTCATGAAGGGACATTTCAACCAGATGGAAGAATTTCAGACGCAGGTATTTCAAACTGGTACTGAAGCCCTTGCTGCTCTTGCCAACACCAAGCCCTTCCTTATCATCCTTGATCATTTGTTTCTCAATGATTCTAAAACAGGTCTCGAGTATCTGAAAGAAATTCGCAGGAAAGACTCTAAGGTCTCCGTCATTTATATTACGGCAACTAATGACGATACTCTGCGGGCAAAGACATCCAAGTTGAAAGTAGATCACTATATTTTGAAAGACGATGTTTTTCTGATGCATTTGCGAACTGCACTCGATAAATTGAAAAACCAACCTGAAAAGGAGGGACTTCTGAAAAAACTTTTTAAAAAATAAAGTTAGATTCAGATCTCTTTATTTGAAATGAAAGCTATTCAATGTCAGGTTCACGGACTTCCAGATTCACTCGCTTATACTGAAGCACCAACTCCATCTATTGACGTCAGTGAAGTTCTTATACAAGTAAAAGCTTGTGGGGTTAATTTTCCCGATGTCCTTATCATCCAAAACAAATATCAATTCAAACCAGTATTACCTTTTTCACCAGGCGGTGAAGTATCAGGCGTTATTGCCGCTATTGGAGAAAATGTAAAACACCTTAAGGTAGGCGATCGGGTAGTTGCACTGTGTGGATGGGGCGGGTTTGCAGAATATGTTTCTGTAAAGTCATCACGGGTTTTTCCGATGCCTGATGGAATGGATTTTCTACACGCGGCCTGCACATTATATACCTATGGAACTTCCTACCATGCTTTGAAGGATCGCGCTAATTTGAGACCGGGGGAAACCCTTTTGGTATTAGGCGCAGCAGGAGGAGTTGGTTTGGCTGCGGTCGAATTGGGCAAGGTACTGGGGGCTATGGTAATTGCAGCAGCCTCTACAGATGAGAAACTTGCTGTTTGCAAAGAAAAGGGAGCTGACTATCTGATTAATTATTCAAAAGAAGATCTGCGAACAAGAGTAAAAGAAATCACCCAGGAAAAAGGAGTAGACGTAGTGTACGATCCGGTAGGGGGATCAATGGCTGAATCTGCGTTGCGATCTATTGCCTGGAAAGGCCGATACCTGGTTGTTGGGTTTACTTCAGGAGAGATCCCTTCTTTTCCGGCAAATCTTGCCTTGTTGAAAGGAGCTTCTATTGTTGGAGTGTTTTGGGGAAGTTTTGCGGAGCGTGAGCCCAAACAAAGTCTGCAAAATTTTGCGGAGTTAGTTGGTTGGAGTAAAGAAGGGAAAATAAATCAGCACATCCACAAGATCTATTCACTGCAAGAAGCTCCGCAAGCGCTGCAAGATCTTATGGACAGAAAAGTAAAGGGGAAAGCGGTCGTGAAAATTTCAGAGTAACTGAATTTTTCTTTTCTTACTAGTTCACCTTAATTAACTCCACTTCAAAAATCAAGGCCGAGTAAGGCGGTATCTGTCCGCCAGCACCACGTTCGCCATACCCGAGTTCAGACGGAATAAACAGAATCCACTTATCGCCCTCGTGCATAAGTTGCAACGCTTCTGTCCAGCCTGGAATCACCTGTCCTACTCCAAAAGTGGCAGGCTCATTACGCTCGACTGAACTATCAAACACGGTTCCGTCAAGTAACTTACCGGTATAATGAACAGTAACATTATCAGCAGCCGTAGGAGTTTTTCCATTCCCTGAAGTGATAACCTGGTACTGCAAGCCAGAAGCTGTAACCTTTACACCATCTTTCAATTTGTTGGCGTCTAAAAACGCCTGCCCTTCGGCTTTCATGTTAGCTACTTTTTTTTCCATAGCCTGTTGCATATACCCCTGAACAATCATTGAACACTCTTGTTCTTCTATGATTAACTTATTCTTTTTAAATACATCCTGAATCCCAAAATAAAGAGATTCCAGATCAACAGAATCGCCACCCTGATTTTTAAGATTGGAGGCTATCAATACCCCTAACCCATAGCTTGCCTTTTTATCCTCGTCACTAAGATTCGCTTCCTTAGGCTTTTTTAACTCCGTAATTTCAGCTTTCAATTTAGTCACCTCAGCGGCAAGTTCTTTTTTGGATTGTGCCTGAACTGTAAAGCCAATCAAAACTAAAAAGCAAAGAATTAAAACTCTCATATTTTATCTAATTAAAATTTTAGAAGTGCAAAGAAACAAAAACCTCTGGCGAAAGCCAGAGGTCTTGTACAATCTGATTCAGAAATTTTTACTTGAATTCGACAACTAACTCGCTGGTACTTTTAGGATTGTAAGGGCTCAGTGCATCCAGTCGGTTAGTCAGCACATCCCAATCTGCACCTGGTGAAGTACCGCCTGCGATGAAACCTTTTTTGCCATCAAAAAACCCGGGAGCTGAAGTATTTGTTAAATAGGCAGCCAACAGATTCTGATCGATGCCTGGCCACACCGCAGTTATTTCCTTAGTGAATACATTTTTGATTGAATATTCTTTTAGCAAGGTCTGACGGTCAGATTTATCCAGCATGCTGGGAGGTAATCCAACTTCAGCTACACCAATGTTTTTAACATCATTACCAGAAGCCACAAAAGCCCAATTGAAACCAGCATTTCCGGAGAACAAGATCGCATTTGGATGATTGGTGTTTCCGTAAACATCTACTACATCACCCTTCTTACCGGCAAACATTCTCAATGTGCTAACAGAGTATGGATTTTCAAGCGGGTTCTCTAATGGCAACCCTGCAATGGTTACTTCCATTTGTGCGTCATAACCAAGAGCACCACCTTCAGTATAATCAATCCGGAAAACGGCATCTTTTGCAGTTGCATTTTGAATGCGATCGCAGTTATAAGGCTTAATTATGGCTATGCCTTTTACAAGTTTATTCTTGTTCCAGAAAATTTGTAATGCTTTGCCACCATCAGCTTCGCCTTCTGAGTTAGCATCCGTAACAGTGAGCTGATAATCCCAGGCTTGATCTTCAAATGTAACATCAGAAAGTACTACGAGGTTTTTTGTGCGGTTGTCATCATCGCTGGTAAAGGTGAGTGATTGAATGCGATCGATTTTGTATTTCCGGATTCCTTCGATGAACTCTTCCACAATTTTGGAAGCACCTTCGCCAACCGCAATGAATGTGTTGAGGTGAAGGTAGATGTCATTGCCTTGAAGAGTGTCTTCTTTAATTCTTCCGGAGATCCGGCCATTGGCAATGCTATTCTTGTTGCTAAGAGAAGCAGGGATATCCACGCTAAAAGATTGTGGCAATAAATCCTGTTGGGGCTGAACCGACTCGTTGTTTTCACATGAAGTAAGTACAAGGGAGAAAATCAGGCCAACAGCGAACAGACTAGAAATGAATTTTAAGGTCTTCATAAGTTTTAGTTTTTGTTTGTTTCAGTTTTAGTTTCTGGAAGTCTAGATCTTCCTTTCAATTACTAAAACACAGGAAGTGGAGTACACCCTTACGGGTGATTGAAAGATTTCTTAAAAACTAATGAATTGAATTAATTTCAGGGTTTTTCGACTACCAGGGTGGTATCAGAAACTACAGAAGTAACGGCAAAAAAGCCGATAGCCCCAGCGCTTAAATTGGTTGTAGCATTTGCCCGTTCTACATCAAAAAGCCCGCCCCGCCATTCCGTTTCCGAGAGTACTGAGCGCAGGAAAGTACGATACGCTGAACTTATTGAGTATTTCTTTCGGATGATTGTGGAATTGACAGGAAAGAGAAATTCGGTTTTACCAGGTTTGTAAATCTCATTCACATCGATGGTTTTCAAATCATAAAATACAATCCGCCCTTCGCAGGCATTATCCGGTAAGCAAGCCGGAGTTGTTTTCCAGTCAATGCGATGATCAATATAGTTTGCATTTTCTCCGGATTCGTTGAGTGCTAAGGAGTACTGATCGTTGACTTTATAGTAATCCAGAACAGGGAGTGGCTCAACGGGCACGGAACTATCCTGGGCAAAATACTCCTTGCCCTGATATTGAATCCATAAGGTATAGGTTGTGCCAAATACAGCTCTGAATACGGGTGTAACATATTGCCCTGATCCTGCGGGAGCTTCGGTAAGTGTGTAGGTAGCTGAGTTACCCTCCAGAATCAGAACGACAGCGCCACTAACTGGAAGAGCTTTACTATTCATCATTTGATATGGAAACGTGAGCGTAATGGTATGACTAACACTTTCATTGGTTAGTACACCATCTACAGCTAGTAAATTTTTGTCTTCAGATAGCAGTGGAATATCAATCCGTTCTTCACAGGAAGCCAGCACACAAAAGAAAATCAGCAGGAGGTTTCGGATTTTCATTTCCATTTAAAGTTGTATGAAATGGCTGGTGTGAATTGAAACAAATAAAATTGTGAGATGGCCCGATCGCTTACCAGCAGATTGGAAGGAACCTTGAAGTCGCGTTCGCTTACTTCGGTTTTGTTAAAATTGATGAACACAGAATTTTTTCTTCCATAAACATTGTAAACTGAGAATGTTAAACTGTGTTGATACTTCTTTTCTACATTCTTATTTAACTTAAATGTAGCGGATGCATCTAGCCGGTGATAGGTTGGATACCGATCGTTATTTTTTTGACCGTAAACAGGAACTTCCAATCCATTGTAATTATAAAAACTGACTGGAGATGAGAAAGGCGCACCGGTGAAGTAATTCCAATTCACTCCAAACATCCATCTTAAATTAATATCATACGAAAGCGTAAGGTTGATTTGATGGGGTCGGTCGGAGAATGCATTATAACTTTTACCATCATTCAGTTCAGGAAAAGTTCGTTTCGCACGGGCGTACGAGTAGCCTGTTGTCCCGCGTAAGCGGCCTTCATTCCTGGTAGCTTGAAATTCAACCCCATAGGCACGTGCTTCACCAAAACGCAATTCACTTTCTAAAAATGGATTCAATAAGGTTTCGGCATGAGTTTCATAATCTATTTGATTGTGCAATTTTTTAAAGAATGTCTCGGCAACCAATGAGATTCCGGATCGGGTAAGCTTATGGTAATAACCAAATGAAACCTGATCCGATCGTTGTGGCTGAATATTAAAACTACTGGGAAGCCAGACATCAAGCGAAGTAAATGGACTAATTGAGTTTGAGATCAGATGTACGTTCTGAACATTTCGCGAATAGCTTGCTTTAAGGGAGGAATGTTCATTAATCAAATACTGTATGGTCAATCTTGGTTCGGCATTCAGGTAAGTGATGTAGGGATCTCCTTTTTCAAAAACGAGAGTATCGATTGGATTATGGTTGTCATCAAACTTAAATTCAAAAGCTTCACCTGAGTTGGTCCAGGACGAAAGTCGTAACCCGTAGTTGAGTCCCCACTTTTTGTTTAGGGTAACCTGGTGATTTCCGTAAAGAATGAATTCAAGAGAGTTTCGCGCAGACACATTAGACACCTGGGTATTGGATGACCCGGTTTGAAGATTACCAGGATTGAAGCGGTATCCATTTACTCCAAGCCCGAAGGTTAGCTCACTTTGTGGGTTAACAAAATAGCTGAAGTCAGTTTTCAAATTAAGATTCGAGATATGTGAATTCCATCGTTGGTTTTTCGATACATCGGTGTATACGAAATAATCATAGCCGCTTGCGGAAAACGTTGTATTTAAAAATAAACGATCGGTAATGATATGATTCCACCGAAAGGTACCGGCATTATTAGCCCAATTAATACCATTGTTTCCTGAAAAATAATTATCACTGCCCGTGTAAAATGAAAAGAAGATCCGGTCTGTTGCACTTAATTTGAAATTCATTTTTCCTGTTAAGTCGTGGAAGCTGAATTTCTTAATACTTTGATCCTGTAGTTGGGCGAGCCACTGCAGGCGCGAAAATCTGCCCGAGACAAGAAATGAACTTATATCTTTTTTGAAGGGACCTTCTACACCCAACTTGGTGGAAATCAAACCCACATTTCCCCACACTTGTGTATGCTGGTCATTTCCTTTTTTGGTATGAATGTCAAGCACGGAAGACAAACGTCCACCCAGAGAGGCAGGCATGTCGCCTTTATAAATGTTTATGTCAGTGACTGCATCAGGAATGATAGTTGAGAACAAACCAAGTAAGTGGCTTGGATTATAAATGGGCGAATCATCAATGAGCACAAGATTCTGATCGCGCTGTCCGCCCCGTACGTAATAAAAAGTAGATCCATCCGAGTGAAGTTTAAAGCCGGGAACCGACTCGAGAGATTTAAGAACATCCATTTCACCAAATAAGGCCGGCCTTTCTTCCACAGCACGAGGCTTGACATTCGTTTTGCTCACTTGAATTTCTTCAATGATCTCATCAGACGCTGCTGTAACAATAATTTCATTCAGAACCGGGGGTTCTTCAGCAAGCAGAATATCTTCCATGATGGAAGTTTGAAGGTCAATGGTTTTGCTAAAATGTTTATACCCAACAAAGGAGGAGATTACTTCATAGGTGCCTTTTGGTAGTGTGATGGAGAAAAAGCCATAGGTATTACTCACCGTACCGATTTGTAATTCTTTAATGAAAATGGTTGAACCAATCAGCGCCTCCCCATTGGCGGAATCTTTAATATAGCCACTCAGAGTAACGGACTGCTCCACGGGCTTCTCAGTTTTCTTTGCTGGTTTAAGAATCACCTGATCCTCAACGAAAGAATACTGAAACTCAAATCGCTCTGCCAGGTCAGCTAAAACTTCGGCTACCGATTTTTCAATTGCCTGATAATTTACTTTGCGTTCGGCTTGAATTCTTTTTGGATTATAAGAGAATCGAATGCCACTTTTTTTCGAAACATCTTCCAGTACTTCGGCCAGCGATAGATCCTTACTCTCTAGTGTAATTTTTTTTTCAGGAATTTTCTGGGCGTTAGCCGGGAGAGAAGCCGTCAGTAAGAATAATATAGAGATACAAGTGAAACTAAGACTGCGAAGTATCATAAGAGTAAACCCTTAAGCGTCAACTTTCGAATTAGTGTCAACACCCCGCATGAGTGATCTCAATTTGACCGCCTTTGATTGTATACGTAAGGTTGAGGGTTGTTTTCAACACGTTTAAGATAGCCTCCAGACTTTGTTGATCGAACGTAACGGTTACAACGCAGGTATCAGGCACCTGGGTAGCAATGCTTATGTTAGCCTGATAAACATGATTCAACGTTTCAACCACCGAGCGCAAATCATTTTCTTCAAATACAAGCTTGCGTGTCTTCCACGAAAGGAAATTGATGTCTTTGTTTACTCTACCCGACAGGTCCTTCTTTTCTTTTTGATAAACACCCCGGTCACCAGCGTTTAAGGTTACACCCTTTTGAACATCAGCCACAGAAAATTTAACAGTCCCGGTTTCTACTACAACCTCCAGCTCCGCTCTAGTGTCATATCCCTGTACGTTAAAGGAGGTGCCCAGTACTTCTATTATAGCGCCATCCACTTCAATAATAAAAGGCTTCTGCGGATTCCTCTCAACCTCAAAGAAACCTTCACCTTTCAGTGTTACAGTTCGGGTTTGTGTTCCGTATTCCGGAGCAAAAGACAACTGCGAGTTGTGATTTAGAGCAACATGGCTGCCATCGAGCAAAGTCACTTCAAGCGTATTACCGGCAGTCTCAAAATGAATGTTATTGTTACTCGATAGGAAATAGTTAATCACAAAGCCTGAAGCAACCACCACCAAAATAGCTGCGGCCATGCGGGCCCACATTGGGTATGAATTTTTCTCTGGAGCAATGGATCGAATGTTGGTGGTTTCTTTCTTTTCAATTTGATTCAAAAAGTGATTCCATTCATGGTCTAAATTCAGGTTGGGAACCTTAGTTTCCTTATTGGCATAGTACTCACCACTCAAGTCAAAGGCCCGCTTGATTTTTTGATAGTATTTTCTGTTCTCCTCTTGCAAGGCAATCCAGGCTGACAATTGTTCCTGCTCATCAGGAGTGGCTTCGCCCGTCAAGCATCGGGTAATCAGATCATTAATATGGTTTTCTTCTTTATTCACACACCTATTCTTCTTTACAACACATAAAAATACATTTACCCTTATAGTCCCAATACAATAAATATCAAGGACATAAATTCGCTGAGATGAGCACGCAATACCGTTAGTGCTTTTGACATTTGGGCTTCAACAGTTTTCACTGAAATACCCATTTTTTCAGCTATTTCTCCATATTTTAAACCCTCCATCCTGCTAAATTCAAAAACCATCCGGCATTTCTCTGGCAAAGAGTTAATGGCTAGCTCAATTTCCCTTTCTAACTCAGCCGCTTCCATCGAGCTGCTTTCTTCCATCATTTTATGTTCAGCCTTCTCGATGCTGAGGTGTTTCTTCGTGTCCCGCAGATGATTGAGGCACCGATTTCTTACGGCAGTATAAAGATAACTGCGATAGTTAGTATCGCTGGGCAGACTGTCAAACTTTTCCCACACAGTAATAAACACTTCGTGCACCAGATTCCGGGCTTCATCTAAATCTTTCACATACTTCATCGCGAAGCCGCAAAGAGGTTTAAATAACTCCTTGAAAAGATGTTCAAATGATTGAAGGTTCCTGGCCAAAGCTAAAACTGAAGAATTTAAAGGTATTAAAAACTGAGGTCATGCAAAACATATACCTCACTTGACATGATTGAGCTCGTTCATCACATTCTTAAATTAGATATGCATTAGTTAGTTAGATTTGTCGGCAAGAAATTCTACCCTATGGACAAGCGATCTTTTCTTAAAAATTTAGGCATGTTACCAATAGCCGGAGTGCCTCTATGGCAAAGTCTGGATTCATTGATTAAGCAAACGAGTAATGTCCCCGCTGAAGTATTAGCCAAGGATGAAGATTTCTGGGAGGCCATTCGTGGAGGGTATAAAATCAAGCCCGATTACATCAATCTGGAGAATGGCTACTATTGTTTTCTACCTCAGGAGATCCTTGAAAAGCAGATCGATCATATCCGTGAAGTAAATTATCAGGGGTCTTACTACATGCGCACGGTACAGTGGGACAATAAGAAAAAGATGGCCGCTAAACTGGCGGAGTTGGCTGGTTGCTTGCCAGAAGAATTAGTGATCACACGAAATACCACCGAGTCGCTT
>JBEBJH010000095.1:0-16737 GCA_040079965.1 Cyclobacteriaceae bacterium | reverse complement strand
GTACGGACAACATGGGGATAATAAGAACAATATTGAACGCACCGAAGATAGCTCCTAAGAAAGAGTAGAGAAAAAAGAAAACCAGCCGTGTTCTTAGTTTGTTGGCGTAGGAAAGAATTCTAAAAAAAATCTTCATCAAATTGATTTAAAAATCATACAGACGTTGTGGAATATTCCAGCGCAAAGCTAGCGAAGTAATTGATGTATTGGAGTTATAGGAAGGCAAGTCACTTTTACTTTGGCGAATGATCTGCTTGGCATCAATAAATACATTGTGCCTGATCATATAAGAAACCGTAAAATCCATAAATAAAATAGTGTTGCTCACTCCTTGTCCAATTGTATTTCCATAATCCTGTTCGCGATCATTATAGTTTTTTAAAATATCTCCACCCCAGTTTTGATCTACATCATCGCGACCCGGATTGGCAAAAAAGGTTTTTGCTACCAGATTAAGCTTAGGAATTGGCTGATAGCGTATAATACCTACCCACTCATTAAAGTTAGCCCCTAAGGGATGAGCCAACGACTGACGGTAATTGCTGTAACTGCCATATTGAGAATAGTGTGCATACGTATATGGCCGAACCGCATTAAACTCGGCTTGCAGATCAAGGTTAGAGACGCCAAACGCATCAATATATTTTAAGCCCAACTGCATCGAATACTTATTTGCCCACCAGCCATCACCGGCCATCACTTCATCCAACTTAAATTCATCCAGGACTAACTGTCCATACATGGAAACGCCTTTCAACATATTCCATTTAAAATCAAGACCCAACAAAGCATTGTCGCTGCTGCCATATTGTTGTTCAATAGCTCTGAAAAAAATAACCGGATTCAGGTAGCTATAATCAAATGAGTTATCATTCACAGAATCCTGCGGACTGAATACTACCGACTCAAAGACTCCGATGTTTAATTTTTTGCCGATGTTGAACGAGGCATGATGAAAGGCCGCAAACTTTTCAGGATACCGTTGATTTCCAGAAGTGCGAGCATCGGCTGCCATGCGGTTTAATTGATACATATAATTGAGCTTCCATACCCTTACATTGGCACGAAGAAAAAGTGTAGGCGGTGAATAGTCAGAAAAAATAAGGGACCGGTAGCCATTACCGATAAACGTCCTGTCATTACCAAACTGCAAATAAATATGCTTGCTGATATTAAAGTCGATATATGCGCGGGCCTGAAAGAAATCGACACCATTATCTTTAAAAGTCTTCCAATACCCTTCATGCGGCACAACCTGGTTGCGGTCAACTTCTTCCTGCACATACAAGGGCAAAACAGATTGGTTTTCACCGAGGAATGTATAGAAACCCACTTTGCGATCGATCATACCCCGGATTTCGATCCCCCGGGTATTAATGGTGATAGGGTCATCCCTGCGACTATCTGAGCCCGCGCTTAAATAGAGTACGGGGTTTACATGCAAATCAAACTCAGGCTTATCGACATAAACCAGGTCAGATTTTTTCTTGTACAATTCTTTGAGGAAAGGCTTTTTGCTGGTATTGGTTTCGGAATTGCTCCATTCCCAGCTGTCGTTACGCAAAAACTCCCGGTTGTATTGATCGCTACGAGAGGAAAAAATTGATTCATTTAACGAAAGGGTATCCAGGTATTTGACAATTACATCCCGCTTATAAGGTTTTACAGAGGTGAAAAAGCCCGGAACAATCCTACCGGATTTGATCTCATAGCGATCAATCCAATGATAGCAGTCTTCGTTCAGTGTGGCATTTGTGCTTTGGGCACCTGCCTTATAGAAAGAGGCTAGTAAAATGAAACCAAAAAATACCCTCCTCATCATTGATCCTTCATTAAGGTGCGGTAAAATCTTTGAAATTAATGCAGAAATCCAATATAATCGAACCGGGGCAGGTCTTTCAAGTTTCCCCGAAATAAGCCCACAATCATAACAATTTCTTAGCAAATTTGGGGGCCTAAGTCTTGCTTTTCGGGAGTGTTTTCCTACTTTTGCAGTCCTTTAAGCAATTAGAATATGAAAAAAGGTCTTCATCCTGAGTATAAAGAAGTAGTTTTCTGGGATACTTCAAGCGATTTCAAGTTTTTGAGCCGCTCTACGTCTGTTCCTAAAGAAACCATCAAATGGGAAGATGGTAAGGAATATCCAGTTATAAAGGTGGAAGTGAGCTCTGCTTCACATCCATTCTATACAGGTAAGAAAATGTTTTTGGACACAGCTGGTCGTGTTGAGAAATTCAAAAAGAAATACGGCAAATAATAAAGAAATTATTCTTAGCGTTTTTTGCTTAAAAGGTCTCTGCAAAGAGGCCTTTTTTATTTTTGAGCGACTGTGTCGCATTTGGCTATGGAACACGATCAGCCTATTTTAGCAGCATGAATTTGATTCTGTTTGATAACCCCACGATTCGTCAAAACCTGTTGCCCTTTACGTTTACAAGACCTGTGGCTAGCATTCGCGTGGGCATTCTTACCGTGGCAGAAAAGTGGGAGAAGCATCTGAATCTGAAAGCTTCCTATTCAACTGAATCTTACCTGGCAAAAAAATTTCCGCTTCATCATGAGGTCGATAATTACTGGATCAATGGCGCAGTTTGCCCCAATGCTGAATTAGTCGCTGCTATTCGCCAACTCAAGCCTGGCGATGCGCTGTCGAAAGACAATATGATTCTGGCCGTTCGCACTCCGGATGATGAAGTGCCAGAGATTATTACAGGAAGCATAAAAGAATTCACCTCACCCTTTACACTTATCGATCAGGTGTGGAAAATTTATCAGAACAATGGAGCTCAGATACGAGAAGATTTTACCTTATTAACGAAAGGTCGCAAGTCCGCTCCCGTTACTGATCCGTTTACACGAATCTATAATAGTGACCAGGTTTTTCTTGAAGAAGGAGTAGAAATTCGGGCAGCCTTGCTCAATGCAGATAATGGCCCGATTTACCTTGGTAAGAATACGTTTGTTCAGGAAGGTGCACTTATCCGCGGACCGTTTGCCTTGTGCGAAGGCTCGCATGTAAACATGGGAGCTAAAGTTAGAGGCGACACTACGGTTGGACCATTCTCTAAGATTGGTGGCGAAGTGAGTAACTCAGTAATTTTTGGATATAGTAATAAAGCTCACGATGGCTTTTTAGGCAACTCAGTGATTGGCGAATGGTGCAACCTCGGGGCTGATACCAATACCAGTAATCTGAAGAATAATTATGAGAACATTAAGTTATGGAATTATGCAAAAGGTGGATTTAAAGACACCGGCTTGATGTTCTGTGGCCTCATGCTCGGTGACCATAGCCGCTGCGGAATTAACATGATGTTTAACTCAGGCACTGTGGTGGGAGTTAGTACAAGTATCTTTGGTGATGGCTATCCCCGTAATTTTATTCCCTCATTTGCCTGGGGTGGTGCTGCTGGTTTTACAACCTATCAACTTACCAAGGCATTAGACACAGCTTCCAAAGCCATGGCGCGCAGAAACGTAACCTTGACAGAAGAAGACCGGGAAATTCTAACCATTTTATTTAATGAGTCCGCCCAGTATCGGGTGTGGGAAAAAAAGTAATCACGAAAATAAAATGAACTGTGAAATTCGCTGACATTCCGGGTCTTTCAGAAATAAAATCAAGCCTGGTTAATGCCGTGCAGCAAAAACACATTGCCCATGCACAACTCTTTTTGGGCAAAGCGGGCGCGTTGAACTTGCCGCTTGCATTGGCCTATGCTAATTACCTTCATTGCCAAAACAAAGGCGAGCACGAAGCCTGCGGGGTGTGCCCGGCTTGCAGTAAAAGTCTAAAATACATTCATCCTGATACTAGCTTTGTGTTTCCGTTAGGAAATGTAAAGGGTGATAAAGATCTGGATCGTTTCAAAGCAGATATACTTAAATCGTGGCGGGCTTTTTTAATCGAGCAACCTTTTGGCGATTTGAATGACTGGACCAACTATTATGGAGGCGAAGACAAACAGGCTTTAATCTCCCGCGAGGAAAGTCGGGAGATTATCAAAACGCTTTCGCTGAAGCCTTTTGAAAGTTCTTACAAAGTGATGGTTATCTGGCAACCGGAACTCATGCATCCTTCAGCCGCTAATGGCATCTTAAAAATATTGGAAGAACCACCGGTTAATACATTCTTTCTGCTGGTGAGCAATGCTGCCGAGCGATTATTGCCCACCATTCTTTCGCGCACGCAAATGGTGCAGGTTCCTCAACTATCCGATGAAGACCTCGATACTTATCTCCGCGAAAAACATAATGTAGAAGAATCCCGAAGACAGGAAATAATCCAAATCGCTGAAGGAGACCTTAATCAGGCGATTAAGTTAATAAGCAGTGACGAAGATCACTTTCAGGATCGCTTTGCTGATTGGATGCGCTCCTGTTATAAAAGAGATTACGCTAGGCTGGTGGGGTTTTCGGAGGATTTTCATGACCTCGACCGACTCAGCCAGCGGAATCTTTTTCAATATGGTTTAGGCATGATGCGCGAAACACTGCTTCACTCGGCTGGAGCGGATGCTATTAGCCGCATTAAAACCGGTGAAGTAAAATTTGTAAAAGACTTTAGCAAGATTATGAATGTAGAGAAAGTTGAACACGTTAATCAGCTGCTTACCGATGCCCATTATCATTTGGAGAGAAACGGAAGTGCCAAAATGATTTTCCTTGATCTATCGCTTCAGATTGCCAAAACCATTAATCCATAAACAATAATTCAACTCTATTTTATAAAATCAATTGCAGCTATGAAACGTATCCTTTCCTTTCTCGCCCTGGGGGCTCTGATCCTTTTAAGTCAATGCTCACAAGACGGCTCAGACTATGTAGTAACCATCAAAACCAATCAGGGTGATATGATCGCCATCTTATATGATGAAACACCAAAGCACAAAGCGAACTTTATCAAGCTGGCAAAAGAACATTATTTTGACAGCTTACTTTTCCATCGGGTTATTGAAGGTTTTATGATTCAGGGTGGTGACCCGGATTCGAAAAAGGCACAACCCGGACAAAACCTCGGCATGGGTGGGCCAGGCTATACAGTCGATGCGGAATTTAATCCTCAATTCTTTCATGAGAAAGGAGCGCTTTCCGCTGCCCGTTTAAGCGATCAGCAAAATCCAGCCAAAGCATCCAGTGGAAGTCAGTTTTATGTTGTGCAGGGAAGAATCATACTACCTCAGGATTTGGATGTACTTAGAATCGATCAGGGAAAACTAAATGCCGGGTTTCGGCAAATCATGCAAAACCCTGCAAACCAACCCTTGATTGATTCACTTAATACAATATATATGGCCGGAGACATGCCAGGCTATGAACGCGCTGTTTTTAGCTTGGTGCCCCGCATTGAAAAAGAAACAGGAATGAAAATCTATAAAGATGTCTCTGAAGAAAAAATAAAAGCCTACACCACAGTAGGCGGAGCTCCACACCTTGATGGAGACTACACCGTATTTGGCAAAGTAATCAATGGCCTTGATGTAATAGATAAAATTGCCAGACTGCCAAGAGACAATAGCGACCGACCACAGGAAGATGTTCGAATGACTGTAACTGTTGAAGAAATGCCTCGGAAAAAAATCACTGAACTTTACGGATATAAATTCCCGGCTAAAAAATGAAAATACTGGTAACCGGTGCCAACGGTCTGCTTGGCTATAAATTAATTCAACTGCTGAGCTCTAAAGCAGAGATTATCACCATTGCCACGGGTAGAAAAAAAATTAATGGACTTCCAAACCACGTTCAGTTTTACGAATTGGATGTGACCAATCACGATCAATCACTGGATGTACTAAATAAAACAAAACCCGATGCAGTCATTCATACTGCTGCCATGACGCAAGTGGACCAATGTGAAACTGAGCGTGATCTGTGCTGGAAGGCGAATGTCACTGGAGTTGAAAATATAATTGAAGCTTGCGAAAAGAATAATATTCATCTCGTTCATGTTTCAACCGATTTTATTTTTGATGGAACATACGGCCCATTAGATGAAAGTGCAACACCTAAGCCGGTGAATTTTTATGGAGAAAGTAAACTGGCAGGTGAGCAAGCGGTACAAAAAAGTAAACTCAGGTGGGCTATCTTACGCACGGTGTTGGTGTTTGGAGTAACACCAGATCTAAGTCGTAGCAACATTGTTTTGTGGGTAAAGAAAAGTCTGGAAGAAGGAAAGACGATTAATGTTGTCAACGATCAGTGGCGCACGCCTACCCTGGCCGAAGATCTGGCGATGGGTTGCTATTTGGCGGCCTCCAAAAAAGCTACCGGGATCTATCATATCTCAAGCGATGAAATGATGACTCCCTTCGACATTGCCAATCAAACAGCGGAGTTCTTTAAGTTAGATAAGTCGCTGATAAAACCAGCTGACTCAAGCACCTTTAAGCAACCTGCCATGCGTCCCCCTAAAACCGGATTCATCATCACCAAAGCAAAACATGAATTGGGCTATGAGCCTCATACCTTTAAGCAAGGATTGGCTCTTTTGGCATCGCAACTCAAAAGGTAATTCTGCCATTACCATTCATCTTCATTCATAAGTCGAATTTATTTACTAAACTTCGAAAATAACAATTACTTAATCTTCCTACTATGTCTGCAAGCAGAGGGCAATTCGGTTCCAAGTTTGGTTTTATCATGGCCGCGGCTGGTTCAGCTGTTGGCCTGGGAAACGTTTGGCGCTTTCCTTATTTAACTGGTGAAAACGGAGGTGCCGCTTTTGTGTTTGTTTATATTCTGTGTGTGGTGTTGGTTGGGGCGCCTATGTTGATTAATGAAATTGCTTTAGGAAGACTCACCGGAAAAAACCCGGTAAGTGCATTTTCCAATTTAGGTGGCAATAAAGTTTGGGTTTTCTTTGCCGGAGTACTACCGCTGGTAGTAACCTTTGTAGTTCTTAGCTACTACAGTATTATCGCGGGTTGGACCGTAGGATACATTTTCACCTCGCTCTTTTCAATACAGGTTACTTTCTCCGAGTTTATTGCCAACCCATCATATGTAATTCCACTCGGTGCCTTTGTGATGTTAATGACAACCTTGATTGTGTTAGGGGGTGTATCCGGAGGGATTGAGAAAGCAACTAAAATTATGATGCCCATGCTTTTCGTAATTCTGATTTTGGTAATAATCCGAAGTGTCACCTTGCCAGGGGCAGGCAAAGGGATAGAGTATTACCTTATCCCAGACTTTTCAAAAATAAATGGGCACGTAGTTTTAAAAGCATTGACTCAAGCTTTCTTTTCATTGGGTGTAGGTTGGGGGATGATGATTACATACGGATCTTATCTTCCTAAAAATCAAAACATTGTTACTTCAAGTTTGTGGGTTGCAGCTATGGATACTTCCGTGGCGTTATTAGCAGGGCTTATGGTTTTCCCAGCTGTTTTTGCATTTAATATGTCACCATCAGAAGGACCGACATTAGTTTTCAGTGTGCTGGCCGGTATTTTTCAACAGATGCCTTTGGGCAATATAGCGGGTGCTTTTTTCTTCTTGCTCTTGTTTTTAGCGGCCATTACTTCTACGATCTCCATGTTGGAAGCTCCCGCTGCATACTTCATGGATACAAAAAAATGGTCCCGTAAAAAAGCTGCGTGGATTGTAGCAGCCATAGCATTTCTGTTTGGACTTCCTTCGGCACTTTCCAACGGAAGTTCTGAATTATTCTCTTCCATTCACATTAATATTTTAGGTGCCGAGAAAAAAGGATTTATGGATATTATGGATTATCTCTTCGGTACACTCTTTATGCTGATTGTGGTTTTAGCAACATGTTTGTACACCGGCTGGTTTATGAAAATTAATAAACTGGTAGATGAGATAGAAATAGGAACTCCCGGATTTAAGACGGGTAAGATTTTAGGTATTGCGCCTTATCGGATTTGGGTTAATACCATTCGATTTGTTTGCCCTGTGATTATCATCCTTGTTGTGTTGAGTGTTTTGGAAATTATTTAATAGACAACAAGGCCTCAGAGAATTAAGTTGTCGGTCACGAGTCCAATTGATCCAAAATCTCCTGAGTGTGTTGTCCAAAGTGCGGGGGTGGTGTCAACGAAGTTACAGACTCATACATGGGCGAGGCTACAAAACTTCTTACCCCCATAAGACCTTCTGAACCGATCAGGAGTTCTTTTGCTTCCTTCATTTCAAAAACATCCTTTACATTTTGAATAACCCCAGCAGGTATTTTGTTTCGATGAATTTCTTTTAACAATTGATCACATTCAAACCGCCTTATTGCTTCCGTCAAAATAGTGTTGAGTTCATCCCGGTTACTCACACGCATTTGATTTGTGGCATACTTATCTTCCAATTTCAAATGATCCAAGGCCAATATTCTGATGAGGTCAAAAAATTGGCGATCACTTCCGATAGCCAGTAAAACTCGTTTACCGTCCTTGGTAATAAATGAATCTCCATACGGGGCAATATTTGGATGCGATGAACCCTGGCGCGAGGGGAGTTTATTTGCCACCAGCCAGTTACTTGCCTGATTAACCAGAGAAGCAACTGCTGCTTGAATCAGCGACACCTCAACTAGACTTCCTTCACCTGTTCTCTCACGCTTTAATAATGCAATTAGCAGGCCTTCCTTTAAATGATGTCCAGCCAGTACATCAACCAATGCAACGGGCATTTTGGTAGGCGGCCCTGTTCGCTCACCATTTAAATCCATGAAACCACTTTCTGCCTGTATCACAGCATCATATCCTACGCGATCATTGACTGAGCCATAGCCTGCAATTTGTCCATAGATTAGCCGTTTGTTCTTAGTTCTTAGTTGATGGTAAGATACCCCTAACTTTTCCGCATCACCTGGTTTATAACTGGCTATAACCACATCGCTTTTGGAAGCAAGCTTTTGAACTACTTCCTTCCCTTCCGGGGAGTTCAAATCAATCGCCACCGATTTCTTTCCCCAGTTCACAGAACAGAAATATGCAGACCGATCATCCGTTTGCTCACCGGTACCTTTCCAGGAACGCGTAACATCACCACCCGTATTCAGGTTTTCGATCTTAATCACCTGCGCCCCTAACTCTGCAAAAAACTGACCTACACTGGGGCCAGCCAATACCGAAGCCAGTTCAAGCACCTTTAAATCGCGAAACATGAGCTTAATTAATTGTTAATAGTCCTTTAAACGACAACGAAAATAG
Organism: Cyclobacteriaceae bacterium; assembly: GCA_040079965.1. GTDB lineage: Bacteria > Bacteroidota > Bacteroidia > Cytophagales > Cyclobacteriaceae > ELB16-189. The sequence goes on along the minus strand of JBEBJH010000095.1, from coordinate 7,567 downwards.
AATCATTTATCGCATTTTTGCGTTTTGAATCGATAAATAAAAACCATGAGAATAGTAGTTTTTGTCCTTCTGATGCTTTCTGGTGTTTCATGTTCTAAGAATTCAGCTGAATTAAAAACCGGTGTCTGGCGCGGAGTTATTGTCCTGCAAAATCAGGAACTCCCCTTTACTTTCGATGTCGAGAAAAAAGGTGAGCAATATCTCGTTTACCTGAATAATGTTTCAGAAAAAATATTGCTAGATGAAATCACTGTGACCCGTGATTCTGTAAAAATGCAACTTCATATTTTTGACGCTGCATTACACGCCAAGATTGATGGAAATACACTCAGCGGCACATTTGTTAAAAACTATTTCCCTGAAGGCAACTTGCCTTTTACAGCTACTTTTGGTGACGATTATCGCTACGCAAAAACTTCCAATGAAAAATCAACAGACTTTTCAGGTAAATACCAATTGGAGTTTAACACTGGCAAAGATACCTACCCTTCAGTCGGAATTATTGGACAAACCGGAAATCACCTTACCGGAACTTTTTTAACCCCCATGGGTGACTATCGCTACCTCGAGGGGAATGTTATTGATGATCAACTAAGACTAAGCACGTTTGATGGAAATCATGCCTTTGTCTTTACCGCAACACTCAACGGTGATTCTCTGAAAGGCGATTATTACTCAGGCCTTAGTTCGCATGAAACTTTCAAAGGAATAAAAAATGATAATGCGGTTATGCCCGATGCGGAATCATTAACTTACTTAAAAGAGGGCTATGATAAAATAGATTTTAATTTTCCAGATCTGCAAGGAAACAAAATCAGTCCTTCCGATGAGAGATTTAAAAATAAAGTTCTGATCCTTCAGATTTTTGGAACATGGTGTCCCAACTGTATGGATGAAACTAAATTTCTCACACAATGGTATGAACAAAATAATGATCGGGGTGTGGAGATTATTGGGTTAGCCTATGAACGCAAAGATGATTTCAAGTATGCCAGTGATCGGGTAAAGAAAATGAAAGAGAAGCTGGGTGTTTCGTATGATTTTGTAATTGCCGGTGTTAACGACAAAGAAAAAGCTGCTGCAACATTGCCTATGCTAAATAAAGTTATTGCCTTCCCCACCACAATCTTTATTGGGAAAGATGGAAAAGTGAAACACATCCATACCGGCTTTTCAGGGCCTGGAACTGGTATTTATTATGAGCAGTTTAAAGAACGATTTAATGAATTGGTTAGTGAACTTTTAAGTGAAGATTTAACTTTAAAGGAATAGCTTCAAGCTATAAGCCTGAAGCTGCAAGCAGATTCATCACGACTTGAAGCCTGAAGCCTAATACTTAAATGAAAAAACGCGTTGTAGTCGGTTTATCAGGCGGAGTGGACTCCAGTGTAACAGCATACCTGTTGAAAGAACAGGGCTATGAGGTGATTGGTATGTTCATGAAAAACTGGCATGACGACACCGTGACGATCAGCAACGAATGCCCATGGCTCGATGATAGCAATGATGCTATGATTGTGGCCCAGCACTTAGGCATTCCCTTTCAAGCCATTGATCTCAGCAAAGAATACAAAGAGCGTATTGTTGATTACATGTTTGCCGAATATCAACGAGGCCGAACTCCTAATCCAGATGTGTTATGCAATCGCGAAATCAAGTTCGATGTTTTTCTTGATGCTGCCATGAAACTCGGTGCTGATTATGTAGCCACCGGCCATTATTGCCGTAAAGGAGAAATTCAAAAAGATGGTAAAACAGTTTATCAATTGCTTGCAGGAAAAGACCCCAATAAAGACCAGAGCTATTTTCTTTGTCAGCTTACTCAGAAGCAATTATCCAAAGCATTGTTTCCTATTGGAGAGTTATTAAAACCAGAGGTAAGAGCCATTGCTAAAAAGGCCGGGCTCGCCACTGCGGATAAAAAAGATTCACAAGGATTGTGCTTTGTTGGAAAAGTACACCTACCCGATTTTCTTCAACAGAGACTTGAGCCAAAGAAAGGAAACGTAATAGAAGTACCGTCCGATTCAACAGCTTTTTCTAATGGTTTTGATCCCGATGATTTATTGCAAATAACAAAACCATACACACTCAACCCCGAACTTGGTGAAGTGGTAGGTGAACACAAAGGTGCACATTACTATACGATTGGTCAGAGAAGGGGATTAAATATTGGTGGCTACGAAAAACCTTTGTTTGTCATAGGAACTGACACAGATAAAAATGTGATCTACACAGGAAGTGGTGACGATCACCCGGGGCTTTACCGAAAAGGCCTGTTTATACCTACTGCGGATGAACATTGGATTCGTGAAGACTTGAAAATGAAAATAGGCGAATCAAAGAATTATACGGCCAGGATACGATATCGTCAACCTTTGGAAAACTGCACGTTGCATCAAAAAGAAGAAGGACTCTACATTATTTTTGATCGGCCGCAGCGAGGGGTTACACCAGGACAATTTGCGGCCTGGTATGAGAATGAAGAACTGATTGGCTCAGGAGTGATCGACTGATTACTGTTCTTTAAATCCCGAGATACCACCCGAAACAATGAACTTCATTGCTGTTGGCCCTGAAATATTGAGAGGTCTCACACTTTCTTTAGGCACCAGAAAATGATTACCCGAAAAAGCATACGAGTGGGGAAAATAAACAGCCACCATATCCTGTAAGCCGAGACTGGTTAAGTCTTCCTGCGTAACAAAACCAATCTGATTCAAATTGTTTTCCTTATTAACGGAAACAAGTACAGGCTTATTGAATTTTCGTTTATCGCCTACGAAAGCACCAATCAGATCCTTCAAGGATGAGTAGATCAGTTTGACTAATGGAATTTTATTCATCACATGATCAAACCAATCCGTAGCCGTGCGCACAGCAAAGTTTGAGGTCAGGTATCCAAAAAGTGTAATCACTCCAAAGATGATTAGGAAGCCAAGCCCTGGATAAGGCAGGTTAAGCAGTCCATCCAACTGGGCAAATGACCAGTATATAAAATAACCTGTCGCGACAAGCGGAACGATAAACAGGGTTCCGCTAAAGAAATAACGAGCTATGGTACGAAAGGGGTTTTTCATATCTGTAAAAGTAAAAAGGCTTCCGTTTAGTTCGGAAGCCTTTCGATATCATTCTTTTTAAATCTTAAATCGAGAAGCCTAGGAAACTCAAGAAACCTAATGACATAAGTCCCACGAGAATAAAGGTAATCCCCAAGCCTCTTAATGGAGCCGGTACATTGGAGTATTTCATTTTCTCACGAACTCCTGCCAAAGCAACAATGGCCAGCATCCAGCCAATACCCGAACCAAATCCAAATACTGTAGCTTCCGCCAGGTTGTAAGGACGACCCACCATAAACAAGGCCCCACCTAAAATGGCACAGTTCACGGCAATGAGCGGGAGGAAGATACCTAAGGTTCCATAAAGCGCAGGAGAAAATTTTTCCACTGCCATTTCAGTTAACTGCACGATGGCGGCAATTACTGAGATGAAAACAATAAACTGTAAAAAATTTAAATCAATAGAAGCAAAATCCTCACTCAACCAAGTCAATGCACCTGCGTTGAGGACATAGTTCTGTACTAACCAATTGATGGGAACCGTTACCCCCAAAACAAAAATAACTGCGATTCCCAACCCAAAGGCCGTCTTTACTTTCTTCGAAATAGCGAGGAAGGAACACATACCTAAGAAGTAGGCAAAAATCATATTGTCGATAAAAATCGAACGAATCCCAATGTTAACTAAGTTCTCCATAGTCTACTTTACATTAATGAGTTTCACGGTAACCATTGATAGAACGCTGAACCCAGATGATTACTCCTAATAGGATACAGGCTCCTGCCGGTAATAGCAACAATCCATTACCCTGATACTTAATACCCATAGAGGCAAATACATGCCACTCGAAAGGAAGGCCCTTAAACAATGTACCCGACCCAAAGAGCTCTCGAATGAAAGCAAGGATAACAAGGATAACTCCATATCCTAAACCATTTCCGATACCATCTAAAAAAGATGGCCATGGCTTATTACCCATAGCATACGCTTCGAGGCGACCCATTACAATACAATTGGTAATGATCAATCCAACATAAACAGACATTAACTTGGCCATGTCGTACACATAAGCCTTTAATAGCTGGTCTACCATGATTACCCACACGGATACAATTGCTAGTTGCACAATGATACGAATGCGGGACGGGATTGTGTTACGCATAAGTGAAATGAATACATTCGAAAATGCAGTAACGAACGTTAACCCCAGTGACATTACTATTGCAGGTTTAATTTGCGATGTAATTGCCAAGGCAGAACAAATACCCAACACTTGTACTGTAATTGGGTTGTCTATATCCAGCGGATTGGTAATCAGTTTCTTATTCTTCTTTGAAAAAAGTGGTTCGGCTTTTTTCTCAACTTCTACTGCTGCTTCCGTACTCATAAGTAATTTAGTTGGATGCTATCGTTTTCTTTTTCAGATACTTCTCGTAACACTTAAAATAATCCTTGAGCATGTTATTAACTCCCTTGGCTGTTAACGTGGCACCCGACATGCCATCAACCCGATGACGATCATCAGAATAATTGGCCCCTTCGCCCTTCATCATTACAATAGACACCAACGCATCATTGTCAAATAATTTTTTGCCTTTGTATCGCTCTTGAATTTCATCGGATTCAATTCGGGCACCTAAACCAGGAGTCTCACCGGCATGGGCAAACTTTACTCCTCGAACAGTATTAAAGTCAGATTCCAGGGCTACAAAACCCCAGATGGTATTCCACAGACCATAACCATAAACCGGAAGAACAACTGCCTCTACTTTAGTGGAGTCAGCCTCATTGATAAATTCATAAACAGGCAATACCCGGTCAGCAGGAGCCTTTTTATATTCGGAAGCAACAACCACTTTGGAAGGCTCCAGGTTAGGGACTATATCCCCATTGGCGTCAATGACGAAAGCGTGAATACGCTTGGAATAAAGTTCAACAACGTTTGTATTTTCTTCAAGCGTTGTTACGGTTGCTAAAATATTACTCTTCTGCTCCAGAGCAATGTTTGCATCTTGTCTGTCTTTAAGACTTATAGAAGCAAATGCCAACACCGCACCGCAAAAAACAGTGAGCCCGGCAGAGTATAGGATGATGTATAGATTAGACTGTCGCACGTTGTAACCTTCTTTTTTTGTTTGCACTAACCACAAAATAATCAATCAGCGGGGCGAATACATTCATTAACAAAATCGCCAGCATAATTCCCTCTGGATAAGCCGGATTGAAAACTCTTATCATTACAGTAAACATACCAATGAGACCACCATAAATCCACTTTCCCGTCTCAGTCTGAGAGGCTGTTACGGGATCGGTTGCCATAAAAACAGCTCCGAAAGCAAGTCCACCAATCACCAGATGATAATGAGCCGGCATTTCTACAAACGCATTGCCGCCAACAAGATTTAAAAACAAACCCATAGCGTAAGCCCCAGCGAATACGCTAAAAATAATCTTCCAACTGCCGGTTCCTGTAACAATCAAAATGAATGCTCCAATTAAACACATCAGGGTAGAGGTCTCACCAATCGATCCGGGGCGTATGCCCATAAATAAATTAGATAAAGTAAATACTCCATCATTCCATCCCGCCCCAAACGTGTTGAATGAAGTTACTACGTTAGCTCCTGTAGTAGCTGCGTCTGCAGCAATAGACAAAGGAGTAGCTCCTGAATACCCTGCCACTTGTTGGGCTTCTCCCAGGTAGGTCCATACATCTCCTGACATATCTGTGGGGTAAGCAAAATAAAGGAATGCCCTGGCCGTGAGCGCCACATTCAGAATATTCATTCCTGTGCCACCAAAAGCTTCTTTACCAATAATAACTGCGAAAGCCGTAGCAACTGCAACCTGCCAAAGTGGAATATCCGGAGGCATTACCAAAGGAATCAACATTCCCGTTACCAAAAAACCTTCGTTTACCGGGTGTCTGCGAAACGTGGCAAAAACAAACTCAATTCCCAGACCCACACCGTAAGAAATAACTACGATGGGTACTACCTGAAGTGCACCTATCCAAAACTTTTCGCCCAACGTAGCACTCGTTTGGCCAACGGCCAGGAAATGTTGGTGGCCTACATTCCAGATTCCAAAAATCAAACATGGAAGCATGGCAATAATCACAGTCATCATCAATCGTTTCAGATCAATGGCATCGCGTATTTGTGAACCCTTTACGCCATTGGTGGTAGCCGGAACAAATAGAAATGTCTCTAAGGCCTCGAAGGAATAATAGTGCTTCTCCCACTTTCCACCCTTTTCAAAGTGGGGCTTAATTTTTTCAATCTGATGCTTAATAAAATTCATCGAATAAACGATTAACTATGTTGAATTAGTTCTATTCCTTCTCGCAAAATCTCCTGCACTTTGTGCTTAGATACATCAACGAATTCACAAAGTGCGAGGTCTTCTTCAATTACCTCATAAATTCCTAAAGCCTCCATCTCGTCAATATCTTCAGCAAGAATACTTTTTAACAAATACGTAGGCAAAATGTCCATAGGAGTAACCTGTTCAAAAATTCCGGTTTGAACAAATGAACGTGGCTCACCGTGGGTATTAGTATCTACCACTCTTTCTTTGCCTGGGGAAAGGAATGAAAATAACCCAACTGCACGGTGGAAGCTCAATTTCCTTTCACCGGGAGTGATCCAGCCAATAAACTCAGTGTAATCGCCTTCAGGCAAAACAGAAATTTGTTGATCGAAGAAGCCTAAGTGACCCTCCTTGCCTATCGCTGTTCCCGTTAAAGGATTTCCAGAGATTACCCGAACGTGATCGTTGGTAAGGTTGCTATCAAGAAATTTCTTTACGGATGCACCCGTGAAGGTTTTATAGTATTGTGGATTCTTCACTTCGGATCCCGTAAGGGCAACCACTCGTGAAGTATCATAAATTCCATTTAAGAAAAGTTTTCCTATCTGAATAACACCCAGTGGATTGATAGTCCACACAACTTCTCCCTTATTGATTGGATCCAAATGGTGAATTTGTACTCCCACACAACCTGCCGGATGTGGACCTGAGAATTTATTTACCTCTGCTCCTTTTGCTTGCGAGAAAACCGTTGAGATTTCGCTCGTGGAGTGTGTGTTAACATTTATAGTCCCGGAGGTCAATTTTTTTAGAATATCTACACCCACCTGAAAAAACTGATCCTGACCTTTAAATAGCACGCTGTAATCCGGTGCCAATGGGTGGGTATCAAATGCGGAGATATGAATCGATTTAGGAGTGGCGGCTGGGTCGGCCACAATACCAAAAGGGCGCTGTACAAACGTTGGCCAAAGTCCAGATTTCAAAATCTGATCTTTTAAATCGGCTGCAGAAAGATTAGCAATTTCTGAAACTGAATACTTTTTGAAAGTTTCGTGTTCAACCTTCTTATCAGCAAGTATTTTTATTTCTAACAGTTTTCTTTTTTCGCCACGCTTTACTTCTACAATCTCACCACTTACAGGAGAGGTGTAAATTACGTTTTCGTGTTTCTTGTCGTGAAAAAGCGGAG
>JBEBJH010000094.1:0-16763 GCA_040079965.1 Cyclobacteriaceae bacterium | reverse complement strand
GGCCTGGGCCTTGCCGAGTATTCCGTAGACATTCAAAAAAGGAAACAACCAGATATCAGGCCTCACAGTAGCAGCACTGGCGCGTGCCTTTGCCTCATCAAACCGCACAATCCCATCCAGGTTGTACATAGGCCCGTTGTTGAATCCCACCATGAGGTTATCAATAATCAGTAAAGACTCTTGACCGAAATACTGCACACTTACCCCAGCCGAATAAGGTAAACTATAGCCCGCCTTGGTGGCCTTGTCGCCCCAAATAGGTAGTGCATACGGATAATCAGATTGTTTCAAACTATCACTCAATGCCTGATTCTTCTTCCCAACTTCTTTATTGGTAAAAACCTGAGCAAAGGAATTTTTGAAAGGAAGCGTAATCACGGCCACAAAAATCAGAAGCCATTTCATATTGAGTTGTGCACTAGATTGGATATTTACTATTGCGTTCATAAAAATTAGATTTTAAAATGTTGTTTTTTCTAACCTCATTTTGTTAACTATCTTTTTTCTTTGTTTGCTGCTTTTTCAGCAGCCTTTCCAGCTCCTATAGGAATGCCAACCGTAAAATATAGAGAGCGGTTCGTTATTGAACTGCCCGTGTCATCGATCACAACATCTACAAATCCGTAATAATACCTAACCCCCAGATTCATTCCATGGCCTTTCGTCAGACGATGATAACCGATGCCTGTTGTTAGGCCAGCGTCCAGGCGATGAAAGCCATCGCGAATTTCATTGCGATACGTTAGGTCATCGCTTTGCACGGTATTTGTAAATTCATCATAGGCCTTATAGAGCAATCCAAGTTGAGGGCCGGCCTCCAGAAAAAAGTGATTGGTGAAATTATACTTCATCAAAACGGGTACATGGAAATAACTTAGCTTTCGTTCGATAGAGCCGCCCACAAAAGCATTATCAAGATCAGCATCATTTAATGAATATACCGGCAAGCCTGCTGCACCCACATTTGATTTTACAATCACACCCGTGTGAATCATCCAGGGAGATTGCTTCAGCTTGATATCAAAATAAAAACCAAGATTAAAACTTGATAATATCTTGCTTTGACTCAAGCCACCTTGGTTCGAGAGATTCAGTCCACCATCCAGTCCGAACTCGACTTTGCCCGAGTTTAGGTTATCGCCTAACAACAATGAGATCAGAACCTGGCTATGAGCAGGAATATAGATCAGGCTTACAACGAAGAGAATCAATAATCTTCGGATCATCATGACTTTGTCTTTGCAATCGTGGATGTAAACGTTTCAATGGTTAATTTAGGTTGCCCAAACCATTTAATCGAAAGCCAGCCAAATAACAACATAGAGGGCAACCCCAAGCCAACCATAATGATTGCGCGCTGGTCAATTTGCGGCACAGACAGCAAGGGTGCCAGGGCGGCTCCAAGATTTCGCGTAGACATACCGATGCTGATCACAATCTTCTGGTCATGCTCCTGCCCGAAACCAAACCAATACGTAAAGGTGGTAAGTATGAAAAAGAAAATAATGAGGGATACTATAGCCCAACTTAAATCGAGTTCAAGCAATCCGTTTCCGTATACAACAACACATAGTGTACAGGCAATAATGGTGAAGAGGGTTGTTATTTTCTTCACGACAGGTTGAATTTTAGCGGCCCGTGTTTTGTAAAAATGAAGCGTTAACATCCCGATAGCCAACGGCAACAACATAACTATAAGAAGTGGTTTGGCGATGGTCCACGCACTCACGGTTAATCCCTTTACCAGGAGGGGTACAGCAATAGGCATAAAGATTACGGTGGTTACAGAAACCAGGAGCATAAACGCAGCTGTGTACCCGAGGTCACCTTTTACCCGGCTTACGATCATCGGCAAAAAAGGAACACCGGGTGCCAATCCTAATAAGATCAGGCCAATCGCATAGGGATACTCCAGCGGGATAATTAAGGTGATGATATAGGCGAGAGCCGGCCCCACTACAAATCCCCAAAACAAGGTATGGCCCACAAAGGAGAAATTTCTTAAACCGCGAAGGGCCTGATTCGGATTGAGTCGAAGACCCATATCGAGCAGGTTGCCTGCTATGAAAATTGCGAGCGAGATTTTGAACAGCGTTTCAATCATTTACTCCACTCTTTATTTATTTAAATCAAAATTAACAGATCGCATGTTAGCACAATAATATCCAAACGCTTTATTTAATTCCTCGGATCTCTGCGCGAGACATACTTGTCCTTATCTTATTTTTTCTCATTGCGTATTTAAAATTGTTTTCACTGCACGCATCGTTTTCTCTGCCAGTTCAGGATTGATGCTGAACACGGCATCGTAATGAGAAAGATGAATTTTCCCAGTAATTTCATTCACGAAATGGGATTTCTTTAATCGATCCATTATGGGACCCTTTACTTCTGAAAGGTGAAACGTTATTCCCCCATCTTTGAGCCGAAGGTTTATGGCTTCAAGACTTTCAAGTGCAGATATATCAATGGCGTTTACTGCGGAACATTGGAGAATAACATGCTTGATTTGTGAATTGGTTGCCACAGCCTCGTTAATGTATTCTTCAACGAATCGGGCATTTGGGAAGAAGAGACTTTCATCGATGCGAATTGAAAGTATAGTGGGGTCAGTTACCACCGTATGACGTTTTACATTACGAAAAGTAGAAGTTCCTGGTAGCTGACCTACGATGGCGATGTGCGGACGTGAAGCACTAAACAAGTAGAGAATGATAGAAAGTACAACTCCTGAGATCAGCCCCGGTTCAATGCCCGCAATCAACGTAACTAAAATTGTGGCAGCCATAGCGGCAAAATCTGCTTTGGAATAAGCCCATGCCTGTTTTAGTGCAGTTAAATTCACCAAAGAAAGCACCGCCACAATAATCGTTGCCGCCAGGGTTGCGTTGGGAAGATTGAACAAGAGCGGTGTAAGAAACATTGTAGTGAGTGCAATTCCCACCGCAGTGAACGCACCGGCTGCTGGTGTTTCCGCTCCGGCATCAAAGTTTACAATGGAACGAGCAAATCCTCCTGTAACTGGAAATCCACCAGAGAGAGCAGAACCAATATTCGAAGCACCCAATGCGATAAGCTCCTGATCGGGGTCAACTCGTTGGCGCTTTTTAGCGGCAAGTGTGAGGGCAACAGAAATTGATTCTACATAACCGACAATAGAAATCAATAATGCCGGTACAAGAATTTTCAACCATAAAGAAAAATCTAATGGCGGCATTGCCAGTGATGGCAAACCACCCGGGACTGTTCCAACAATTTTCACCCCCTTATCAGCCAACCCTAAACTACCAACAATAAGGATGGTAGAAATAATGGCGACCACTGGACCAACCTTCACGAATATGTCGGAAACTTTAGTACTCATTCCGGTTCGAACCAATAACGGTTTCAAACCCCTGCGTACCCAGAATAGAAATACAAGTGATCCGACACCAATAGCTGCCGTAATCAAATGGATATTCCTTATACTTTTCACAAAAGAAATTGAAATCGCCAGAAAAGTTTGTCCTTCTAAACGAATTCCCAGCATCGGCCCTAGCTGACTGGCTGCAATCTGAATTCCGGATGCGGTAATGAATCCTGCGATTACCGGATGGCTGAGGAAGTTGGCGAGAAATCCCAACTTCAAAAATCCCATCGCGATTAATAATAAACCTGAAACCATTGCGAGCGCTATAGCTGCACCTAAATACTCAGGTGTTCCTTGTGAAGCCAGCTGACTTACGGAAGCTGCTGTCATTAAACTGGCCACTGCTACTGGACCAACTGCTAATGCCCGTGAGGTGCCAAAAATCGCATAGAGAATAAGAGGTGCCATAGATGCATAAAGGCCTATCTCTGGTGGTAAGCCTGCCAACAGTGCATAGGCCAGCGACTGAGGAATCAACATCATCGTTACAATCAATGCAACGATCATATCATTGGTAAAAGTTTTGCCCGTATAGTTTGCGCCCCAATCGAGAATGGGCAAATATGATTTTACCATTGGATTATTCGGTTAGTTGATTGCTGGTTTTTCCGCCAGGAATTCTTCGAAATAATTTCCGGATTGGGCACATGCCAGCCATGACTGAATGTTCTCACCAGCCGGACTGGCTCGGTTGCAAGGCGGCAATAGATCCTGATAAACAGGGCGTTCTTTTCGCAGTGGACCTGTCCCGGATGAGTGGGCAGTAAGGTTAATAGGTTTTGTGCTGGCGAGTTGAGCCATGGAATTAATAATCAAAGAGCTTAATTCACAGGAGTTTCTTTCTTTCGTCCAAACGCCTCGTCAATCATAGCCTGATAGCGTTTAACCACCTCGTCCGAAGGTGTTTTGTAATCGTCTAATTCATAAACCTCACCGAGCAATTCATATTTACCCAAACCAAAACGGTGATAGGGCAACAATTCATAATCAATTACATTTTTGTGTGGTTTAATGAATTCCAGCACACCCAGAATATGTTCATCATCGCAATTAACCCCTGGGATAAGTGGTGTACGGGCAATAAAATCTATATCAGAAAAAGTTTCATACGCTCTTTTCAAATTGGCTAAAATCCGCTCGTTGCCTACTCCAGTCCACTTTTTATGTCGTTCCGAATTCATCAGTTTTATATCGTGAAGCATGGTATCCACGTGAGGCAGCACTTTCTCAATATTCGCCCATGGTATATTGCTGGCTGTTTCAATGGCTGTATTGAAACCCCGATTATGCGCTTCCTGCAGCAAGGCTGCTGCGAAGTCGGGTTGAAACATCAGCTCGCCACCGCTTATCGTCATGCCTCCACCGGTATTACGGTAGAAGGAGGAATCCTTCTCTACTTCATCGAGCACTTCCCCAACCGTCATTATTTTGCCGAACATTTCGAGGGCTCCTGTAGGACACAGCAAAGCCATTTCAGTATCGATGTCCATGGCCAAATGCCAGTTGACTTTTACATGCGCATCTTCGCCATCTACAAAATAGAAGGCACCTTCAGGAAAGGGCGCCTTCAGGCAGAGGCTGCACGCTTTACCTTTACATTTATTGAGATCGTACGAAAGTTCAGGCCTCTTACGGATGCTTTCGGGATTGCTGCACCATTTGCAGCGCAAGGAACAGCCCTTCAGGAAAACGGTTGTCCGGATACCCGGACCATCGTGGCTGCAATATCTTTGAATGTTAAGGACTGTGCCTTTTAAATCCAATAAATTATTTGTTTGATTTGTCATGATTGTAGCTCCTTATTTTCCGCAATAAATACCAAGTGATTGTGCAATTTTCAGAAGTTCGCTGTCGGCAGGAACTGTTCTTACTTTATTGATGGCCTCTGCCAATGGAACAAACTTTATTTCAGGAGGAACAAAAGCAACCATTGTCCCATCCTTCCCAGCTTTCAAAGCCTGCAAGGCGCCTGCTCCGTATGCCATTCCTAGTTGCCGGTCAACAGCCGTTGGACTACTACCCCTGACCCATGGGCCGATCACAAGCGGATAAGTTTCTTCGGCTATCAGCTGCTGTAGCTCCGTTGCTACAGTCTCAGCTGCCTGACCCGATGATTGAATGACGTGCTCACTGTTGGACTCACTTGTTGCCAGGGGTGAAAGGCTAGCTTTGAGGGCGGGATCAGCTTCCGCCTTTTTAGTCAGATTGATAAACTTCGCTCCTTGTGCTACTACTACTAGTGCATAAGGTCTTCTGGCTGATATTTTGTTCTTTAACTTCTCAGCTACCATTTTAAGATCTACTGGAATTTCAGGTATCAGAACAACATCGGCACATGCAGCTATTCCAGACTGCAAGGCAATCCAACCAGCTTCTTCACCCTGTACTTCTACTACAACAATTTTTCTGATCGCCTGGGCTCCTTGCCGCGCGCTGTCAAGCATTTCGATAGTGAAAGTGAGGGCGCTATTAAACCCAAAGGACACCGATGTAGAAGCTATATCATTATCAATTGACCTTGGAATACATACCGTGTTAAGGCCTTTGCGATGTAGCTTATGAATAATTGTCAGTCCCCGTGCACCTACCACTGAAATTAAGCTATCAATATTTTCGTCTTTCAGTTTTTTAATAAGGTCATCCGACATATCTACTTCCTCCACCATGTCCATCTCATCAACGATTCGGACATTGAATGGATCAACCCTTGGCGATTGCCCGAGTACGCACCCTGCCGAAGGATCGATGGTATCAATCAATTGCGGGCTGAGTATGAGTAATCCTCCATCCGGGTATTTTTCCGGGTTTAGCAAGCCTTCGAAACCATCCCGGATGCCAACTAATTCCCAACCCATTTTATTGGCTGCCATAGCGGCTCCGATAATCACGGCATTTATGCCGGGTACATAGCCAGCTCCTACCATTATCGCTATGCGCTTCAGGGCACTGACATTTCCTATTTCTGTTGCCATAATAATTTCCTTTATCTAATTGTTTATTCCAGTATAGTATTGAGGAAAATAAACCAAGGCTTGACAGTCGTCAGGCCTTGGCTTTATTGATCAATAATTAATCGAATTTTTGCTCGGTTCGGTTAATAATCTCATCCTGTACACCCTTGTTCAGCCGGACGAAAAATGCACTGAAACCTGCCACACGAATCACCAGGTCACGGTAATTTTCCGGATGTAGCTGAGCATCCCTAAGAACAGCCGTGTCAACTACATTGAACTGAATGTGATAGCCATCGTTGTCAAAAAGGGTCTTGACAAGAGTCAATACATTTTCGCGGCCCTTACGGGTCTTGAGTTGATCAGGAGGGAGTTTCATGTTCATGTGCGTTGCCGTGAACTTGACGGCATCAGTACCTTTCGCTGCTGACATTACCAGTGCGGTAGGCCCGTTGACATCGGTGCCAGGCATGGCCGATAAACTTCCATCAGTGAGTGCCACACCAGCATACTTGCCAGTGGGCAGTGCCCCCGTAATCTTACCCATTTGGTTGTGAAAACTCTTGGTGTAGCAGTCAAGTGTCGATTTCATGTCCTTGCTGAGGTAGTTGCCACCGCCATCCACGCTCTGGTAGGCATGGAGGAGACTTTCATACACCCTGCGGACCAACTTGTTCACCTCAGGAATGTCGTTGCCGTGCTTGGGAGCCTCGTAACACATTTTGTGCACTGGCTCATATTCTCCCTGGAAGTTAGCCGCCAGGGCTTTCCTCAGCTCGGCCATGGTTATTTTCTTTTCGTCAAAAACCAGGTGCTTCACTGCCATCAATCCGTTGGCAGCGTCTACGCCTCCTACAGCGACATGGGCAACGGTGTAATAGTTGGCTCCTCCATTCCAGCTCTCGAGGCCGCGTTCAATGCAACTTGCGGTGAGAACGGAACGCCAGGTAACCGGTAAATACTCAGCGCAAAGGATGGTCCCGATCCAGGACTCTCTGCGGGCAATATCCTCGCAGAACTGGAGCTGCTTTTCGAAAGCTGTATATAGCTCTTCAAAGTTCTTGAATTTTTCTGGATCGCCTGACTTGGGTCCGACTTGCACTTGGGTTCGGGGATCAAAGCCGTTATTCATCGTCAGCTCGAGAACCTTTCCAAGGTTAGGCTGGCTTTCTACAGGGTGGCCGGTCTCGTAGGGGATGAAGCAGGGCACGCAGCCTCCGATAGTCATACTTCTTGCCTTTTCGATCGTCATGCCTGCCTCGGTGTCACTAAAAAGATGGAGGGCCCGTTCTACTGTTAAGGGGCCATTGATAAACTGTGGCATGCCTGTGCCAGTGGCAATCAAATCCATGACCTTCTCCAGGAACTTGCTGCTCATCTTGGGCGTGTACTTGCATGTGAGCGGGGGTTGTGGCAGTTTAAGGTACATCTGCGCATCTATGATGATGTAGTCCATATCTACTGTGCCGTCATCGCCTTCTGGGGTGTACCCTCCCATAGTGATGCTCTGCGCAAGGTCAGCGGAGTTCGACAGATGCACAACCTCTCCGAAGTAATAACCAACCTCGTTAAGCTTTACGAATAGATTCTGCATCATGAAAAGCGCCTGCTCATCATTGACAAGGCCAGCTGCCTTGTCACGCTGAAAAAACGGATCCAGGTTCCGACCCAGTTGGGCCTCCGAATAACCGCAACCCACCTGCTCGATTTCTGCTGCGATGTGACAGATGAAGTGGCTTTGGATGGCTTCCCGCAGATTCCTGGCAGGATGCTCGGGCACCCATTCGCAGGTCTCTGCGATGGCGATTAGTTCTGCTTTGCGGGTTTCGTTTTTCTCCTTTGCAGCCATCTCCCTGGCCAGCTCGGCATACCGATGAGACAATCGTATAACAGCCTTCATCGTGATTTTACAGGCCTCGTAGAAGTAGAACTTTTGGGCATCCGGAAGTCGAAATTCGAGAGCCATCTGCCGCTCTTGCACGTCCTTGATCATGCTGTCGAGTCCCTCGTTGTAAACTTTGGGATAGTTCAGGTTGCCGCCACCACCCGGCCAGGACAGGAACTCCGTAACGAGACCAGACTTATAAATGGGGTCCGGATTAAAACCATACTTGGTGATGAAGGCTTCGTCAGCCCTTGGCCGAAGCGCCCACTTGCCCCAGTACTCAAGCGCCCACTTGTTAGCCTCTCGCTCTCTGGGGGTCTTTGACTTTTCGACAGTATTCTCATCTTTCATCCACTGCACGTTCCATTCCGGATAGGTGTATATCCCGTTAACGGAACCCGCCATGCTACCAACAAAGAGGTTATCATCGATGTAGAGTGTCTTTCTTTCAAGCAGATGCGCAAAAAACTTGGACCTGCGGATGATCTGATGGTAGCCTGCTGTATCCTCGTAGGTATCGTGCATGATCACTGTCCGTTCGTGGTCGATCTCCTGTGGCGTGGATATGTACTGCTCTTTCAGCCGGTCGATCCGGGCATTATCGACTTTTACCTTAGCCGTTGAAGGGTTTAAACTTTCTGTTTTCATTTTTTTAATTATTTAATTATTTAAGGTTGTTAAACTTCCCTGCTGATGCCTCCTGATTTTCAGAAGGTTTTTTCAACGCTTTACTCGGTTCGAATTCTACTACAGAACCAGTTCATTTTAGTTGTTTTATTTTCTACACACATATTGCTTCGTGTAACCCGTTGATTTTAACCATGCATCATTTCTGAATAATACTTAGTTCCATTTTTTCTATGGCGTTCAATTCCTTTTCAACTTCGATGAGGAACTCATAAATTTTTATCTCCAATAGTTGCTTGAGCACCTTTCCATCCATGTTCTGAATGATCTCACTTTGCAACAACAACTCCGTTAGTTTTTGAGAAGCTTCATCTACATTGATCGAGCCTATCAGCTGACTGATCATGGCCGTTAGTGTATTCAAAAGTTCTTCTTCAGAAACATTGTCTTTAATCAAGTCCAGGTCAGCCAGCCAATCAGCGATTTTTTCTGCTGCAGCTTCCGCATTGAGTTCACTCAGTCGCTCCATCACCGGCAGGATCAGATTATAAATATTAGTAACGCTAAATACTTCGATTATTTTAGTATGAATTTTAGCCGATAACGCTGCCGCTGCTTCTTCCGCATTGAACAATTCAGTCAAAGCGTTCAACTTTTCTGTAAGGAAAGCGACAATCTGGGGTTCGGCTACTGTAATCAGGTTGGTTATCCAGGCTGCAATCACCTGCGCAGCCTGATCGGCCGGAATATCCTGCAAATGGATTAAAGTCGACTCCACCGCTTTGCTGATGGCAACGTCCATGATGCTGATAATCTGTTGCGCCAACACAACAGCAGCCTCTGCATCTGTTTTACCGGTCAGTGAAGATTTTATTACTGTGAGTGTCGAAGTGAGAATGGTTTTTACAGTATTCCAGTCGGGATTAAGCGCAAGACCAGGAAAGTTGGCATTCAGTTCATCCACCAACGGTTTCAATACATCATCAATAATGTCCTGCGCTAATGCCGGAATTTGGATAGTCGATGTTGCACGCAACGTTGCCATGAAAGGCTCCAGTGAGGTAGCCAGTGCATCGGCATCAAAAAAATGATTCGTCAGTACCGTACCTAATGTGTCAGCTACCGAAGCAATTTTGGTAGAATCTATTTCTGAAAATTTAATCCAGGCGGGATAGATTTTATTATATATATTTTCCTCAGAAAAAATGTTCGCAATGACATTGTAAACAGCGTCAGCGATAGTGGGTACAAGTGCGGGTAACGTTTCGTCTTCAAATCTCTTCAACACCGGAAGTATAGCATTGTAAATATCGGATTGGCTGACGCTGGCTTCAATTTGGCTGGCAATTTGCTCCGCCAAAGCCTGTGCCTCCTGCTCCGGATTATCAACCTTCAGTTCCTCCAGCAGTGTTACCAGCTTATCATACACTAAGTTTTCCCAGTCTACTGATTTAAGTTTTTCTATGATCAACACAGCAAGTTTTTGTGCGACCTCCTCCGGGTTTTGTGCAATCGCCTCTACCTTGCCATGAATTGCATCGTAAAGCAATTGCTGAATAGCCGTTTGTATTTCTTCGTTGCCTAAAATCTTATCTACGACTGTATTGGCGATATCATTGGGCTTGCCTTGCTGAATCGCCCTGGTTATCATACGATTTACCAACTCATTTATTTTACTATTGGTTAACTGATCGGAGCTGATGGTAAAAAGACCCTCGTTATCCAGATACTTATATTTATAGACTGCAGCTCCTGCACTATCAGGATTCAATCTTATTTCGGTGCGTCTAAGCACATTGTAATAACCAATTTTATTGAAGGCATCACCGTTAGTGGTATCCCGATAAACTTTTGCCAAAGCAAACTGGTAGCTATAATTTTCCTGACGATGGTCATTTCCAAAAATGTCGCGTGCGTTGTATTGCCCTGGTTGCACCATGCCGTTTTCATCTGCTACGTTAGCCAGCAAGGGTATGGCACGCATTTCATATTTCACATCCACCACCAGATCATGAAAGCCCCAGACATGGTTGCGAAGGAGTATCTCCGTGCTTTTAATTTTTTGGAGAGCCTCCAGATCAGGGGATAGCAAGGGGTCGGACTCTTCGCATGAAATTGCTGCCAGCGAAAAAAGCAACGTTAATAAAAGAGTCCATTTTTTTACCTGCTTCATAATGAGTGCTTGTTCTGTACTATTGTTTTAAGTTCTTGTTATTCAAAGTCTGTCTTACCCGAAGACGTATAATACTTTGCTGGTTTTCATAGTCATCTGCTAAGGTGTTTTTCGACTCCTGCCACATGTAAATAATTTCAAATTGCCATTGATGACTTAGCTTATACCCCATGCCGGCTCTGGCTCGCAGCCGGTTGGCAAATCGCTCATCCATGTTAGCATCAACAAAAAGAAAGGCTTCCACATCGGCCAGTGCATACCAAACATGATTACCTGACATGGTCTTTTGATTAATCGGTCCTTGCGCTTCCGCTCTGATTCGCCCACGGCTAGTATGATCCCAATTTTCGGCATTCACTTTATATACGTTGCGCTGTTCTACCCGCAGAAGAAGACGGGTATCTATGCGCGAACCGGGGGTAAAATGTATGCGGGTACCCAAACCCTCACGAATTTCACGGGTAGTGAAGGAAGCAGCTTGTTCAGTGGCCAGGTACTGAAGCGTTGCCAACACATCGAAATGCTTATTAAGTTTCTTCTCCGGCATCACCCTGAATTCCCACTGACTCCAAACCTGCCGATCCAAATCGTGCCGATAGGCCACACGTCCTTCTACTTTGTATGACCTGCGCAATGGTTGCGTCAGCAAGTATTCGCCCCATATTTGTGTAGTAGAGTTTTGTGCTCGTAAGGATTGATAACTCAACAGGAATAAAAATAGAAGTGCAACGCGGGTCAACTGATCATTATCTCCTAACCGGCTGTTATGGTCTTTTAACCATACTCCATTTTGCTTTCCAATTAATAATCCACTATCGAAACAAGCCATTTGAATTCTCTTTAAGAATGTGCTACTTTTTTCCCAAAGACATTATTTGAATCCGATCAGCAATTTTTCCTTGGTAGTTTGTTAAAATTGATTTTTCTATAACTTAATAGTTGGTTGAAACTTAAAAATTGAATCCAAACCGGATTACAGGTCCGTATTCGTTTACATTAAAAATAAACTGCTTGACACCCGAGCCTTTGTTGTAATCCGTTGAAAGAATTCTATACCCACCGGTTAACTGAAACAGCTTCGTAAAACGATAGCCGGCATAGGCCTGCAGTTGCCAGGTGAAATCGGAACCCACCCCAAAGCCACCCAAGTCGCCATGAAACTTTACAAGCCACTTGTCTTTGATTACGGTATTTACCCGGGCAATCAGAATGGGATCATAAAAGGTTACGGAATGATGTCCAGTCATTTCTTCAGTGCCAATGGGTAGCACATTACGCGTACCATCAAAGTTGGTAACCAGGTAGTTTAACCGCCCCCCCGCACCCACTTCAAGAAATGAATTAAGTCGATAGAATCCAGCTGCTTCCCAAATGGACTGCTTTAAAGTAATTGTTCCCGATTGAATAAGTTTTCCGGGTGTGATCTTCTCTTGCAGATTCATGAACACATAATCGGAGGTGATGGTCCACTTGTTATGCCGGGCTTCCACATACACCATGGCACCCATTTTCAACTTGCTGAGGATATCACCAGTATTGGCATCCACAGGCACAGTAAGTGAATTACCCACCCCGGTCTCTCCATCGATGTTAGGCATCAAGAGATAAATCTCTGTTAGGAAACTCCATTTTTTTTCTGGTGCTACTGCTTGTGCAGAAACGGAACTAGACGCACACAGGTATATCAATAAAACCCAGCAAGCAGCCACAAGCCATCTTCTGAAATTTTTCATTTGATATGAGAATGGCTCCTTGAACATCCTGTCTTAAATTCTTTTTCTATTTGTTGCCAGGGATTTTCATCAGGGCAGGATCTAGTTTGTAGGTCCAGGGAATTCCTGAGTTTTTCCAGCCGTTCTTTAACCGTTGGCCTGCATACATACTTTGCGCGTCATCCACGATGTCGCCTTCGAATCCGTCTGTAATATTATAGACATTCTTAAATCCAGCGGCTGCCATCTGGTTAGTTGCCACGGCACTGCGGCTACCGGATCGGCATGTTACCAGTATAATGTCGTCAGGTTTAAAAAGTTGTTTTACTTGTGCTAAAAAATCAGGGTCAGGATTCATGGCGTAATGATGTTTCTCTGCATCCCATTCATAGGTTTGTAAGAAAGCAGGTATGTTCCAGGCCATAGCGGCATGACCAATGTAGATGTACTCATCCGGAATGCGCACATCCAGAATCTTTACTTTTTCAGGATTTGTTTTCCACTTTTCATAGGCCTCTTTTGCTGTTACATATAGCCCCAAGGTAGTTTGCTTTTCTTTCGGTAATTCCATGTTGGAAGTTTGCCCAAAAGCAACAGGTAATGATGCGAAGTAAATAAGACAGATGAAAGCCAGCGCGCAAAAGGATTTGAAATGAAACTGAGTTGTCATGGAATTATTTTTTTGAATATAGGGTGGGGTCTAACAACCCACCTCCTTGAATTTATTTGAGTACATTACCACTTATCATCAAGTTCTCCGATAAAGGGGATGTTCTCAAGAATGGTACACCGGATCACACTCAGGAAATAGCCTTCCAGTTCGTAAAACTGAGAGGCTGCCTTTACACCGGCTTCCTTCTTTATTTTACCATAATACTTTACAATCAGCTTGTCGGTTTTGGCCTGAAGCGATTGAATGTCCTTCATGAGTTTGTCCAACTGAGCTTCATCCATTGTACCGTAGCCGTCTGCGTATCGTTGGAGTACGTCAATGCGTTTCAAACCCAGGGATTTTCTTTCGGTTTCGTAAGCATCATACAACTTCCAGAAAGCATCGCTCTGAGCACCCGTGAGCTGAACAAAACTTGCCATAACTTCCTTTTTGCCTTTACCCAGCGCCCCTTGAATGATGTCAACATCTTCTTTGTTGGATTGAGCCTGCACTCCGCCACCAATGAGCAGACCTGCCATTAAAACGAGTAGTTTTTTCATAAAGCGATTGGTTTAAATTTATTTAGTTTATAAGTTTTGATATATAGTGATTAATCATAATGTGACCAGATACATTTAAATAAAATGACATTTGTCAGGTTGGAAGACTGTTTTGCCCTTCAAATCTAAAGACAAGCTAGTTCCAGATACATTTAAATAAAATGACATTTGTTAGGTTGGAAGACTGTTTACCCTTCAAATCTAAAGACAAGCTAGTTTTGGTGCCCGCTATGCTGAAGAATGCAGAAGCAGATGAGTATCAAATTGGGGAAATTGATACTTAATTAACAGACAATTAATCCAGCGCTTCTTCCTGCCGAAGTCCTTTGCCGTGAATGAAGTATTCTTTTGGTGTTTTTCCAGTAAGTCGCTTGATCGTCCGGTTGAAGGTGGTCTTTGAACTAAACCCGCTTTCCATGGCCAAGCCTTCAAGCGTCTTGCTTTTTATGGCTCCTTTATCAATCTGATCCTTCATATGCTGAATCCGGTATCCGTTGATGAATTCAGTGAATTTCCGTCCCTCAACTTTGTGAATTAGAAATTGCAAGTGATTCATCGGGATCCCTGTATCACGTGACAAATCCTGAAGTAAGAAGTCGGGTTCAATGAAACGCCCTGATTCAGTCAGGTATTGATTAACCTGCGTTTTGTATCGATAAATGAAAGAGGGTATTTCATTTCGTGTTGAATCCAGGTTGGTTCCTATAGGTTCAGCAACCATTTTCCCAGAATCTACCGGAGCATCGGTTAGGTCTTTTTCAACGGCCACGATCGGTTGAGGTACACCGTACAGTATTTCGGGTCTGAAAAATAAATAAAAGTTGGGAACGAGGACACCAATTGATAAAACAGCATGAAGTATAAAGGAACGAATGTCAGCGGGTATCGCGATAACTATAAGGCACACCACAAGAGCAATACCTAAAGAAGCATTGATAAGTGTAAATGCTTTCAACCACTTTATCACCGTTCTGGAATACAATAAGATCACGTTATTACTCTGTACTGTTTTTCTAATAAGTTTCCACATGACCACTGCATATAGTATTGCCAAAAAACCCCGTATAATATTATGAACGTAGGCAGGTAACCACCCTTCACTGGCAGCGTACAGGTTAATTCGTTGACTCATGGCCATTTGTATGACCTGCAACTTTACTTCAGTGCTCGATAAATAAAATGGGGTCATTTCAATTAAATGCACCAATGCGGGAAGAAAATGCAGGTATTCCTTTTTTTCCAGATGATTGCGATCGGTAAGTATCAATTTTACATACAGATAAACGGCCGGAAACATGGCATAGACGATTGGACTTGGTAACCTGTAGTAGTGTGGTACCTGCAAAATCAACCCGCTTTCAACCATACTAACGGTGAATGCCGAAAGTGAAATGCCAACCAGATTGAGAGCCAAAAGACTGTTGGCCACGCGTAAGGTTTTGTTTTTGAAAATGAGAATGGATATGGCAAGGAACCCGTTAAATGCAAATGCGAAAAGGAAAAACCAGCTTAAAGCAGGTATCGACTTGATCATACTAGTAAAAAAGACACCAAAGTTAATCAAGTTTTGATTAGATACAGAGACAATACAGGGTAATTCCACTAGGCCGTCCATAACCTGACCTACTTATTGGGACGGGATTTTAACATCTTCTTCTGTCCGGTTTAAATATGATTAGCCTCAGGCATGGCTAACACAATCAGAGTAAGATCACCTTTTGGAGTGTTGAAAGAAGCCACAATGGGTTGATATTTTTGACCCTGGTTATTTCTTGGATCAACATTTCAACATTAAAAGAAAAGATTTTGAGGCCATGATAGTCAAAGAATAAAAGTAAGACATGGCTTAGGCCATAATTACAACCCGATGATTTTACTTGCAGGAGGTTCGTATAATCCAGGTCACAATTCAAATTTCTTTTCACCGGAATTTAACACCCATCCATAATCTATGCGCTTCGATTTTTTTCGGTCTTGTTTTTTAACGGCTTTTCGGAAGCCTCCCACATTCGGAAGCCACCGGCAAAAGCAAATTTGTTATCACCGAGACAACACAAGGGCGGGAGTTTGTTAAGATGTCTGCAATTCCCACCACCAATGACAATTTGATCAGGATGGATTGCAGCAGAAAGGCGCTCAATGATTACCTTAACATGACCCCGCCATTTCTTTTTGCCATACCTTTTTAATCCGTGATTGCCAATGTAATCTGCAAACGTACCTTTCTTATAAGAAAGTTGTGATACTTCAAAGGGTATTACCATTCCATCAACAATGAAAGTTGAACCAAGTCCTGTGCCCAATCCGAGAAATAATAACGATCCCGTCTTATAACTGCCCAGTGCCTGCATTGCTGCATCATTCATGATCTTTACGGGTAGCCCGAATGCCTTTTTAAAATCAAAGCCAACCCATCCGGATGCCAAATTGTGTGGTTCAATTTGGATCTTACCATTTTTTACAAATCCAGGATAGCCGATTGAAACTGCTTCATACTTCCATTTTTTTGTCAGGGACTTTATCTGAGCAATCATCAAATCGGGTGTCATCTTCTTTCCGGAAGCAAATTTCAACGGTGTGGTCTGTCCGGTAGCCAGTATTTTAACATTGGTCCCACCTATATCGATAACTAGCACATTCATTATTCTAATTTATTAGTTGGCGTCCCCTTCGAAGAATGCGTAACTTCTGTAGCGACTTTCACTGCATAGCGACCAAACACTTTTGTAGCGAGCAAGGCAAAAATCACCATAATCGGAAACCCCAATATTACCATGACCATGGCCTGTCTCTT
>JBEBJH010000346.1:0-3472 GCA_040079965.1 Cyclobacteriaceae bacterium | reverse complement strand
TTCAGGTCCGGGTATGGACGCATAAATAAGTGATGGTCCCTTGTCTGATTTGAATTCTGGTCGCGCGAGAATTTCTTTCAACGTCCATGTTACATCCCCGGCACCTCCGGCTGTAGGATTATCGCCCATGTCGCTGATAAAGAACGGATGCTTGCTGCTGGCAATAGCCATATCAAGACTTGCTTTGAGCGAGGCCGTAGGCGCAATGAATTCAAACTTTGATCGCGCTTGCCAAAAACTACTGGCCAATACTTCGGCTGTACTGGTAACTTTTTCTTTATCATCGCCTGTCACCATTACTACCGCATGATTGCGCGGCTCATCGGCCCAGGCGTAACCAATCCAGATGGCTGCATCTACAATTCCTTGCTGGGCGGCAGCAGGGGCCACTTGTGCATATAAACTCTTGCCGGGTTCAACGCGCGTGCTCGTCTTCTCTCCTGGTAATAATATAGGTACCGGTATCCACGCCTTATAGGCAGGTTTGCCTTTGCCACTTTCCAATCTCGACAACAAATTATCCACTGCCCGTTTCTTTGATTGCATAGCATCTTCATGCGGAGCCATGCGAAAGCAGGTAATCAAATCCGAGTTTTGTGCCAGGCGCCACGAAACATTACCATGCAAATCCATGGACGTTGAAATAATTGTTTTCTTACCCACTACCTCGCGAACCCTGATTATCAAATCACCTTCCGGATCATCGAGACCCACTACACTCATGGCGCCATGAATATCCAGAAAGAGTCCATCATAGGGACCGTTCTGCCTGAGCAGCTCAAGCGTTTTTGTCACCAGCGATTCGTATGCTTCGCGTGTAACAATGCCACCGGGTAGTGACACACCTCGTAACGTTGGAATCCAGGTCGCGCGTTTGCGATTGAGCGAGTCGGCAGATAAAAATGGGTACTCTGCGAAAATGGACTCTCCCGTTCGGGCATGAAATGCTTCTTCATCAGTAAGTGCCGGAGAGAACGTGCTGGACTCGATGGCTATGCCCGCAATGCCTATACCCGGAAGTTCTTTTGTTTCCGGGTGTTTGGTTTGCTGACATCCAGGGGCAAGCAATACCAGTGCAAAAACCAAAGGAATTCTTTTCATGATCAGTTGGAATGGATGACTAATACGGACTCTTCTCAAGTTTACTACCCACCGGCAATTCAAATAATTTACTATCCAGCTTCATGGGTTGAATTTCCACTGCGTTACACTCGAGGCCAAATTGCTGGGTTTCCATAACAATTCTCAGTGGCAGTGAATTCGTTCGGGCCATGATCTCATTCCAGTTACCGAACTTATGGTTCTCAAACAGTTTGGGGTCGACTTTAAGATCCGTGCTATAATAATACTTCTGTACTCCGCTTTTGCAGGTCAGGATCAGTTCATCGCATTGGCGACCCAGTACTTCGGTCACATTCCTGTTTACCTCGGCTTTCAGTACTTCATCGGTGCTGATGGCTCCGTCATTCCACAAAATAGTGGTTGAAGAGGCAATTTTATTATAGAGTTTATTGTCTTTGTTTATATAAAGCTGCCATTGCACAAATGTGCCATTCATGGTCGATTTATAATTTCCTTCTTTAATCATGTATTCCTGCGTAGATCCCATCATCGCATTAAATTGTTCGTTGGGTATGTTAGGGACTTTGCTTGTGTAGATATTACTGTAAATCACCTTGCCTTCAAAATCCTGCGCAAACGAATTGGAGGCAATGGCAATAAAGAGGATGAGGTTGGCAAGTTTCATAGTGTTTGTTAGAATCATTAATAATTACAGATTATCAAAGTTAATAAATAATCACGTCTGGTTGGAAGCCTTACAACAGTCCTGGCGACTCTATTTTTTACCATCAAGAAACTCCTCAATCATGGGTACGATAAAGACGCTGTCATTGTCTTTCAGGGTGGTAATTTCTCCCATGTACTTGCCGTGCCCGCCCGGTATAATGGCCAACTGGCAGTGCGGTATCAATCGGTACATTTCAGCGGCATGTTCCGGCCTAACAATATCTACATCGCCAATAATCAGTAAGGTCTGAGCCTGAATGGACTTCAACTGGTCATCGCTCCTATCTTTAAAATCCAGCATTCGCTTTACACACTTGTCGTGCATGGATTGAAGATTGGCCGGGCGTGGCGCAACCTGAACATAGGTGTCTTTATATTCCTGGGGCATATCGGCAAGTGTGGCCTGATTCATAAAATCCCAAAACTGGGGATACACACCACTGCGTTTATAAAAGGCAGAGCCCACAATTATTTTATCAACGAGATTTGGATGACTAAGAGCAAGTTGCATGGTTGTGTTGCCGCCATTACTAAACCCAAAAACATCAGCCTTTGCTACTTGCAGATTTTGCAACAGCGTAGCAACATCATCGGCATCCTGTTCAAATGACAAATCGGTGTCGCGGTCGTTGGTGTGGCCATGCGCTTGTAACTCCACCCCAATAACCTGCCTGTGTTTTGCAAGCTGGGGAATGATTCGTCCAAACGAAGTTTGAATAGTGGAGCCGGCACCGTGAATCAATACAAGCGGCTTGCCCTGGCCATAGATTTCGTAATACATGGTAAGTCCGTTTACAGCGGAGTACCCACTCTTAAAATTCAACCTGTCGCTCATCGTTGTGTTACGTGGTTCATTACTATTTTTGTTGCAGGAAAGAAACAAAACTGCAAGGGTGAATATAATTAGAGTTGGTTTCATGATATGATCTAGTATATCTGATTCATTTTTACTCTAAGATTAAATCTTCTATTTCCCAACCATTACCTTTTCTTTTGAATATAGTTCTAGCATTTCCCAATATAGATAGCTTACCTCCGGATGGTTTGTTATAAAAACCCAAAAGCACAATCGCTACTACAGTATGCTTATTAACTATCCTTAATTCAGATACTTCCGCTCCTTCAATTGGATCCATCCCCCCACTCCATTCATATGTGTTTGAAAAGTCACACTTTAATTGTTCATGCTCATCCAACTCATACGTAATAAATCTATCATAGGGAACCGTTCTCAGGTTGTCAAGGCAAGGATTGTATTCAGCTACTTTACGCTCAATGAAAGCTTTACTGAATTTATGCTTTCTTAACCCATTTCTATAGTTTTCAAAACTCAGGGTTGTCATTCCATCCTCGCTTTTAACAAAGCTGGGATTAAATTCTCTATTCAGCTCTTTACCTTTAATCAGGTCAATATACCATGAGTAAAAACCTTCTATTTGACTCTTTATTGCAATGGAGTCTTTAGCCTTGAGTTTAAATTGGCCAGATACAGAAAAGGGAACGCAGATCGATATAATGACTACGATAGATCGCATCAATACACCTTATTTATTTTAAAGGATCAAACAACCGGCTCCCAACCGACAAGGAGTCATCCTCAATTATATTTTTCTTTAACCATTCAGGAAATGAGACCTGGTCGGCACCGCAGTTGTAATAATCAAAACCAGCGAGGGTGTGCGGT
>JBEBJH010000093.1:0-16904 GCA_040079965.1 Cyclobacteriaceae bacterium | reverse complement strand
GCATTGTAGCTTATGCCAATTGGGAGTTTGCGGCTACATGGGATTCGAAGCATGTAAATGCCGATCAGATTTATCGCGTACAACTTGTAAGAGATTTCCAGGGTCGCACCGAGCGTTATGGGATGGCGCCTATGCCGCTTGGGAATTTTGTAAAGCAGAACTTCAAAGAGGTCTCCAAGGTAGTTCGTTACACGTCTTCTTATTGTGATATCAGGATTGGTGAAGAGGTTTTCGGAACCCAAGTGGTATTTGTTGATTCTGGGTTCTTCGACTTGTTTACCTATGAGCTGAAGTATGGAACCTTCGCTGATTTCTACGACAAAAGCAAAGTGTTTATCAGTGACGAAGTTGCGTTGAAATATTTCAATCAGGAGGATGTGGTAGGGCGCTCTATCACACAAATAATTCTTGGTAAGGATGGAATACGCAGACCTAAAGAGTTTATGATAGGCGGGGTATTTAAGCAACTGCCGCAAAATTCAAGTTTTCGATTTGAAGTCGTAACACTGTTTGATAATTTCTGGGACATCAATCTTGACCCGGATATGAGCGAGTCGAGCTGGAAGCGCTGGAATACTTTATTTATTGAAATCAAGGATCCTTCCGTGGTTGCTTCCGTTACGAAACAACTTCAAAGCTACATCGAGCCACAAAACAAAGCCCGCGAAGATTTTAAGGTAACATCGTATTATCTGGAGAACTTCAAAGGTATGATGAAACGGAATCGGACAAACCCCCGTGTTAACAACGACTGGCTCTATGGTGGAATTCCATCTGAAGCAGTTACACTTCCTGCTATTATGGCCGGTCTTCTTCTCCTATTGGCGTGTTTTAATTTTACCAATACTTCCATTGCTATTTCAAGTCGTAGGCTGAAAGAAATAGGTATTCGTAAAGTAATGGGCGGCATGCGTAGCCAGTTGGTATTTCAATTTTTGGGTGAAAATTTAATTCTGTGTTTCTTGGGTTTAGCCGCAGGCCTGCTTATGGCCGAATGGCTGGTACCTGCTTACGATTCACTATGGCCCTGGCTTGAATTGAAGGTGAGTTATTCAGAGAATATTGGGTTTTTGGTTTTCCTGTTTGCTCTCTTACTGTTCACCGCCCTTGTTGCGGGTGGATACCCATCGTTTTATATTACTTCGTTTGAACCAGTTTCTATTCTTAAAGGCAGGGCAAAATTTGGTGGTACCAATTGGTTTACCCGGTTTTTGCTAGGTGGTCAATTTGTAATCTCAATTCTTTCCATCATCATGGGTGTGGCTTTCTACAATAACGGAGAGTATCAAAAGGATTATGATCTTGGCTTTGCAACAAAAGGGGTAATCTCTGTTTGGGTTAATAATGAAGGGGGGTACAACACCTACCGCGATGCCCTGTCGTCCAACAAAGACATTCAACTGATAGCCGGCACACGACATCATGTAGCCAATGCCTGGTATAACGATCCTGTGAAGTATGAATCACTGGAACGCGAAGTCGATATTTTTGACATTGGTGATAATTATTTTGAAGTAATGGATATGAAGTTGGTTGCTGGCCGTAATTTTTTGAAGGATTCGGAAACAGATAGGAAGGAGTCAGTTTTGGTAACTGAAGAACTGGTAAAGGAATTTGGTTGGACAGACAGTCCGATTGGAAAACGCCTTGTTTGGATGGATACGGTACAGTTGTATGTTGTGGGCGTTGTAAAAAATATTTATGCCCGCGCTTTATGGGATCCGATTCAACCACTGATGATTCGGTATTCATCGCCCGACAAATTTCAACAAGTGGTGATAAGGACCGATCCAGCCAAATTGACTTCTGTGAATGAGTTTATGGAAAAGAAATGGAAGGAAGTATTTCCAAATACTGTCTATAATGGACAAATGATTGAGCAGGAACTTCAGGAGACGGCTGAGATCAATAATAATATTGTAACCATGTTCGGCTTTCTAGGTTTTTTTGCTGCCTTAATGACTGGCATTGGAATGTTTACGCTCGTTTCATTGAATATAGTTAAGAAGATGAAGGAAATCGGGGTTCGGAAAGTGTTAGGTGCTTCAATTTTCAATATTGCCCGAGTCATCAACTTTGAATTTGCTGTTAATCTCGGCATTGCCACTATTATTGGTGGAGCGGCAGGTTATTATATGGCTGATACGCTTATGGATTCAATCTGGGAATATTACCTGAAAATTGGTGTTGTCAGTCTAACTGTTTCAATATTAGCCATGTTGTTTATTGCCATAGCTTCTGTAGGCTACAAAACGATTAGTACGGCATCGCTAAATCCAACCAAGACGTTACGGGATGAATAATTGGTTCTCGAAGAACTAAAAATCTTCACATGCAGACCCTTTTTTTGTATAGAATTTTGAATTTAACTGTAACATTTCGTTTAGAAGTAGCGTCTAAGCCATACCTGCCTAAACAATTGTAATCCTCTGAAAAAGAGGTGCAACGTATTATCCGATTTTAGCATCTGATTTAAAAGTCTAATACCCATGCTTAAGAATTATTACAAAGTTGCCATTCGCAACATCCTCAAGTACAAGATGTTTTCGGCTATTAACATTTTAGGAATGACCATTGGGATTACTTCATGTTTAATGATCATTCTTTATGTTACTCATGAATTAAGCTATGATAAATTCCATGTTGATGCTAAGAGAATCTATCAGGTTGGCTTAAATGGCAAAATCGGAGGTCAGGACATTCGTGTAGCAAATACGTGTCCACCTATGGCTGAGGCGTTGGCAGCCGATATTCCTGAAGTTGAGTCTTCCACACGCATTGCATCTATGTTTGGCCAACCGGTAGTACGCAATGGAGAGAAAATCTTTTCAGAAGAGAAAGTCTTTTTTGTGGATTCCAACTTTTTTGAATTTTTCAGTTATAAATTGAGAGAAGGGGATATTAAAACGGTTTTAAAAGAGCCCAATACCGTGGTGCTTACGGAGCGCATGGCAAAAAAATATTTTGGTGACGAAAACCCGATAGGAGGTTTGCTCGTGATTGGAAATGAGAATAAAACCTTTAAAGTAACGGGTCTCGCTGAAAACCCACCAACTAATTCTCACTTCGACTACAATATATTGGTGTCAGCAATATCCAGCGAAAACTTAAAAAGCAGTGTATGGCTAAGCAATTTCATGTACACCTACTTTAAAACTCAGCCAAATGCTTCTGTAAGCCAGGTAGAAGCCAAGTTCATTCCTTTGGTTGAAAAGTACATTGGTCCCGAATTGGAGAAGTTTATGGGTACTACACTGAAGCAAATGAAAGAAGCGGGTGGAGCTTATGGATACTATGCCACCAACCTAATGGATATTCACCTGCACTCTACCTCTCAGGGTGACCTTGAGCCTGGAGGTAATATTATGTATGTCTATTTTTTCAGCGGGATAGGTTTATTCATCATTATTATTGCGTGCATAAATTTCATGAACTTATCCACGGCACGTTCTGCCGGTCGTGCTAAGGAAGTTGGATTGCGCAAGGCGCTTGGTTCGTTGCGTGGTCAAATGGTGGGTCAGTTTATGGCCGAATCAATTCTATATAGTTTGTTCGCTGTAGTGCTTGCCTTGATAGCATGTTATTTGCTATTGCCCTACTTTAATATTTTATCGGGCAAAGATTTGGGCATGGAAACTTTTCAAACGCCCTTGTTTATCGGAGGTATTGCCATTCTTGTTTTATTCGTAGGAGTTGTATCAGGTAGTTATCCGGCATTTTATTTAACCTCATTTAGTGCAGTCGAAGTTTTGAAAGGAAAAGTAAGAGCTGGCGCAAAGAGTAAAGGTATTCGTAGTTTCCTTGTTGTGTTTCAGTTTGGGCTTTCCATTTTCCTGATCATTTTTACCGTGGTTGTTTTTCAGCAAATTCAATACATGCAAAAGAAGAATTTGGGGATTGATAAAAATGGCGTATTGATTCTCGATAATGCGGGAAGATTAGGAAATAATAAGGAAGCTTTTCGCAATGCATTGGCCCAGCAATCAGGAATTACGAAAATCAGTTATACAAACAATACCTTTCCCGGTGTTAATAATACTACCGTGTTTAAAACAGGTGGTTCTGAACAAGATCATATCATGGGGGTTTACTATGCCGATTATGAACATCAGGATGTATTGAGATTTGAATTAAAGGACGGGCGCTATTTCTCTAAAGAGTTTCCATCTGATTCATTGTCGATTTTATTGAATGAAGCTGCTGCGAAAGAATTCGGTTTTGAAGATCCGGTAGGAGAAGAAGTTCTCTACAATGACAATGGATCTACTTTTAAAAAGTATAAGGTAATAGGTGTAATCAAAAATTTCAATTTTGAATCATTCAAGGAACAGGTAAGGCCACTTTCTATTTTGCTTATACAAAATGCTAACAACCTATTGGTTCGATACGAGGGTGATCCGGCTACTCTAATCCAAAATGTAGAAAAGCTCTGGAAACAATACTCCACCAGTGAGCCGTTTGAGTATTCGTTTTTGGATGAAAGCTTTGATCGGTTATTCAGGGCCGAGCAACGAATGGGTAAATTGTTCTCGGTGTTTTCTGGCTTAGCCATATTCATTGCTTCCCTCGGGCTATTTGCTCTGGCAGCCTTCACCTCTGAGCAACGCACTAAGGAAATTGGTATCCGCAAATCAATGGGAGCCTCGGTTTTCAGTCTTACTGTTCTATTATCCAAAGAGTTCACCAAACTGGTGGTAATAGCCTTTATTCCTGCTGCCATCTTAGCGTGGTACATTTCTGATACCTGGCTGAATGGATTTGCCTACCGGGTTAATATTAGCCCGATAGTATTTGTGCTAAGTGGTTTGGCGGCTATTGTGATTGCATGGCTTACAGTAAGTTACCAGTCGATAAAAGCAGCGGCTGCAAATCCGGTTGACTCCTTGAGATATGAATAGCCACTCATCAAAAAAATAAGCACCGGATAGTCTACCACTATTAAGTAAGCTTTCTCTTAGGTAATTTACTTCTTCAAAGTAATGCCTATGAGAAAGCTTTTTTCATGTACACTTTTATATGTTTGTTTCTATTCAGTTTCTGCTCAGTCTTACGACCCTAAACTATTTTCGAAATTAAATTTTCGGTTTATCGGCCCGGATGGCAACCGCATGATAGCTGTAGCCGGGGAACCCGGAAATCCAAACGTATCTTATTCAGGAGCAGCATCGGGGGGGTTGTGGAAAACTGATGATGCAGGGGTTACGTGGAAATCAGTATTTGACGATACTGAGGATTCAGCAATTGGCGCAATCGGAATAGCACCATCTTCACCCAGGCAAGTTTGGGTAGGCACGGGTGAAACTTTTCTTATTCGTCCGGCCCATGCGGTGGGTAACGGTGTTTACAAATCAAGCAATGCTGGCAAGACCTGGAAAAATATGGGGCTTGAAAAAACGTACCGGATCAGTCGGGTTATTGTACACCCCACGGATACGAATACAGTTTATGCCGCCTCTATGGGTCACACGCACGGACCTCAACAAGAGCGAGGGGTTTATAAAACCACAGATGGTGGAAATAGCTGGGAACGGATATTTTTTGTAAATGAAAATACAGGCTGTTCTGATCTCAGTATCGATCCAAAAAATCCAGAGGTACTTTTTGCAGCTATGTGGCAGGCTGACATCCGTACCTGGAATTTAAGCAGTGGTGGTGAAGGCAGTGGAATATATCGGAGTAAGGATGGTGGTAAAACCTGGGAGCCTTTACGAAATGGGTTAGAGAGCGGTCCGGGTCACCCGGTTGGAAAAACTTCTGTGGATGTTTCGTTTACCAATCCAAAAAGAGTGTATGCATTGATTGAAGATACTGAACCTCGTCTTTATCGGTCTGATGATGGCGGTGATAGTTGGAAGTTGATGCAGCAAGATCATTCCATGGGGCAACGTGCAGGATATTATACCCGCCTTAGAGTTTCAACAGCAAACGAAGATGAGGTGTACACCATTTGTGTTGGAATTAAAAAATCTATTGATGGCGGTAAGACCTTTTTAAAAGATTTTAATCAATGGGCACCTGGCGGAGACAACCACGACATGTGGTTCGACCCTAAAGACGGCAACCGGATCTTATGTGCACATGATGGATGTTTGAACATGACCTACAATGGTGGTAAAACCTGGCGGAATATCAATTTGCCAATTGCACAGATGTATCATGTTGCTGTGGATGATCGTGTGCCTTATTGGGTTTATGGCAATCGGCAGGATGCATGGTCGTATCGTGGGCCGAGTAGATACTTAGGGGGCTGGAGAATCCCCCTTGGTGCCTGGCACGGAGTGGGTGGGTGTGAAAGTGGTTTTGCTCAACCTGATCCATTTGATAATAATATTGTCTGGTCCGGTTGTTATGACGGTGGATTGGATGTTTTTGATCTTACTACTATGCATGCCCGCGATGTGCGGGTATGGCCTCAAACCCAGATAGGTGAAACACCCGCCAACGCAAAGTATCGCTGGCATTGGAATTTTCCTATGGTACTTTCCAAGCATGTAAAAGGAAAGGTATGGGTGGGAAGTCAGTTTGTGCACGAGACCAATAATAGCGGACAAGGCTGGCAGGTAATAAGTCCTGATCTGACCACCAATGACAAAACACATCAAAAAAACTCAGGCGGTATGGCCAGTGATAACCTGATGACCTGGGATGGATGCACGCTTTATTCCATGGCCGAGTCACCTGTGAAAGCGGGTGTACTTTGGACGGGAAGTAATGACGGACAAGTGAATGTTACCCAGGATGGGGGCAAGACCTGGACAAACGTGTCAGCAAATATGCCAGACTTACCAAAGTGGGGGACCATTCGACATATTGATGCATCCTATTTTGATGCTGGTACTTGTTATGTTGCTGTGGATGCACATTATGTGGGAGACTTTGGATCTTATGTATATAAGACCAGCGATTACGGCACTACGTGGAAGCGTCTTGAAATAAATTTGCCCGCCAATAATTCAAACTTTGTAAATCAAATTAAGGAGGATCCGGACAAACAAGGTTTGCTGTGGTTAGGTACTGAGAAGTCACTTTACTTTTCACCCGATGATGGCAAGAACTGGGTCCATCTTAAAAATGATTTACCTCCGGTTCCAATTTTTGGAATTGAGATACAACGCAACTTCAAAGACCTTGTAATTGCTACCTATGGAAGAGGAATTTATATTCTGGATGACATTACCCCAATTCGCGAGTTCAGTGAACAGGTTCAGAATTCGGAAGCACATTTATTTTCGGTGCGAAAAGCATATCGCTTTCAGGATATCAATGGAATAAAAACGGATGATAGCTATGTGTCGGGTAGAAATCCACCGGAAGGAGCTGACATAAATTACTATCTGAAAGAAAAATCAAAAGATTCAGTAGAGGTGGTGGTTCTTAATTCGCGAAATGAAGTCATCAGAAAAATAACGGCTACCAATAAACCTGGAGTAAATCGGGTATGGTGGAATTTAAGATTGCAACCTTATGAAATGCCCAAGCTTCGTACCAAACCCAGAGGCAAGGATTGGGTTAAATTAGATGAAAAAGGAGAACGTACGATGTTTATTTTTGACCTTGATATCGGTCCCGGCCAAACCCCTCCTATGACTCCGCCAGGTACTTATACCATTGTATTAAAAGTGAATGGGAAGGAATATAAGCAGTCAATTGTCGTAGTGAAGGACCCGAATACCAAAGGAACAGATGCTGATATTTTGAAACAGTATAGCTTCGGGGTGAAATTGTATGGGGCAACCACTACAACACTTAAATTAATTGATGAAATGGAGCGTATGCGCGCCAAATTGTTGGAGAAGAAAAGCGACAAGAAATCAATAGCCCTGGAAGAGAAGATTTATCAACTCGAGGCAGCCTTGCATGACGTGCATGCTACCGGTGCTCGTATGGATATTTTCCGCAATCCACCACAGGTTTTGGAGCGGCTTTTTGCCATGGCTAAGGAGGGTCAGATTTCCAGTGCCGATGCCCCCCCAACTGACCAGCAACAGGAGGTGTTTAAGTTGGTCTCAGATAAGCTTGCAGAAGTACAAAGTCAGTTCGAATTAATTAAGAAAACCCCTGAAATTAAGCGAATTGAGGGAATTTGACTTTTCAATGTTAAGTTTTATTAACTGCTTGGTAATGCTCTGGTAACGGGATAACTTGAGTATTAAATTCAATGATTTATGGAAAAATTAGTACTTAAAGGAAAGAAAGAGATTAAGATGCTTTTAGTAGATTCTTTGCATCAAACAGTTCAAGCTCTTGGTGTTGCCAAGTCAAAAAAGAAGACGGATAGGTTGATAAACAAATCAGCCAAGCGGATTGCGGAATTGGTAGCGCCTCAAATGAAAAAGGAGCAAAAGAAATTCAAAACAGTGAAAGCTAAAAAAATGAAGAAGGTGAAGGAGCCAGAGCTGGAAACAGCTTAATCGATATTAATCATGAATGAACAGGGGCCGTAAGGCCCTTTTTCTTTTGACCATATTCAAATAGAGAGACATTCATCAGCAGAAGTAGCATACCATAAAAAGTATCTTCTACAGGAATTGTGCCCATCCTAAAACCCAGGTTCTCTGAATCGTTATACCATACTACTTGTTCTTCAATACCGGTGCCGGTAAGTATCCCATTGACAATGAAGAAGGGTATAAGAATGAATATAAACGCAACATAAAACTTTCCAAGGTAATCTGTTTTCCAAACCCAGCGGTGAAGAAGAAGAAAAATCGAGGCGAGAATAAACGTTACGGAGGGATACCAGCGATCATAGAAAATCAATCCTCCTAAAAAGAGAAGCACGGCAAGAATATCGGTAATCAGATCTTGCTGTTTCTGGCTCATTCTCCATGAGATTAAATAGTTGACCGCTTCGTATGTAAAAACGCAGGCATAAGGTATGCAAATAAAAAACAGAATCTCTTCAATAGGAAGCGACAAAAAATAAATTCCTGTTAGATACCTTGGGTTAAAGCCCCACACCCCCATTTGTGTGAACGACTCATCCCACACTATAAAAAACAATGCGGGCAGCAAAATGGCTGGCCAAAGAAACTTCCACTTGTCTGCGAATTTGTATTTAGGATAGAAACTAAAAATGAACGGAAACAGAATAGAAAAAAAATCGATGGCAAGATAAAGATACTTCTGTTCCAAGCTTACTAATTTTTACTTACTACTTTATACTTATGTCTATTGAGTATCCTGTCTTTTCTCCTTCATTGTAAATTTCCTGGGCTCATACTTTTTGGGTGCGATCAAAAAACCAAAAGCTTCACATCCTTCCTTTGTATGCTTTGCATGGTGAATATAATGAGCATGAATCATGCGTTGAAGGTATCGGCTCCGTTTTTCGGGACGCCATTTCATGCGTTGATGCACGATGATGTCGTGAAATATTAAGTAGAAGGCCCCATAGCAGAAAATCCCTAATCCAACAGCTAGCATGTATGGATTGTATTGAATCAGGCTGAAGTAATAAAAAATGCCAATTGATGGGATGCTGAATACTACCGCAAACCAATCGTTCTTTTCTAAGGCATGGTCATGCACCGTGTGATGCGACTTGTGCCAGATCCACAAAAAACCGTGCATCACATATTTGTGTGTAAACCAAGCTACAAACTCCCAAAACAAAAAAGTGCCCACAGTGATCAGCGAGCAGATTAGAATTAATTTCCAGCTCATAATTTATTTCTTTTCTCCAGCAAAATATTCTTCCAGCACCTTAAATCGATGTTCAAAAATACGATTTACTTCACGGCCGACAAAAATGAAATGCGCCAGCCTCCCTAATAAACCCAATGGTATGGCATAATTTACTTCATCGGTCATTTCTACTCCTCTGGGCACTTCTTTGAAGTGGTGCTGATGATGCCATAGAGCGTAAGGCCCGAAGCGCTGTTCGTCAATAAAGTGAAGAGGTTCTTTTACTTGTGTGATTTCTGTTACCCAATGCACCTTAATGCCAAGTAGTATTCTGACATGGTAACGGATAATTTGTCCGGCATATGCCTTGTCTCCTCCAGAAATATATAAAATTTTAAACCCCATGTGTTCGGGTGTTATTTTAGACAGATTTTTGGGAGTCGAGAAAAATTCCCAGGCTTCCTTAAGACTAATAGGCAGAAACTGCTTTCGTTGGAGGTTGTAAATTTTCATGTGCCATTTAAACAATTGATTGGACTAAGAGTTTCCAGGCTTGTTGGAATAATTTGGAAGGGGTGTGGTCTATCAAAAAACAGTTTCAAATGTG
Source organism: Cyclobacteriaceae bacterium (assembly GCA_040079965.1). Taxonomy (GTDB): domain Bacteria; phylum Bacteroidota; class Bacteroidia; order Cytophagales; family Cyclobacteriaceae; genus ELB16-189. Next base: position 6,670 of record JBEBJH010000093.1, on the reverse strand, counting down.
ATCTAAAATCCTCATTTTTAGCTACTATCTACTATTATGAGGTTTGCTATCGGGTTTTTGGTGCTCTTTGTTTCTGTCATCGCAATTTCTTTCACTGGGTGTCAGAAAAATAACTCCATTGCGCTTAACCCTGATTTGGTAGATTATAACATTCACATCCGCCCGATTTTATCCGACCGGTGTTTTAAATGCCATGGTCCGGATGCCAATCAGCGCAAATCAAATCTCAGGCTCGATACCCGCGAGGGAGCGTTGGCAGCGTTGAAAGATAATCCGGATGCTCATGCCATTGTTCCGGGCGATGCCGATCAATCAGAAGTGTTTCTACGGGTATCATCATCAGATACTTCCATCCAGATGCCACCTCCCAATTCCAATTTGGCGCTTACCAAAAATGAAATTGATTTAATAGAGAAGTGGATCGAACAAGGCGCAAAGTATAAGCCACATTGGGCGTTCATCCCACCGGCTCAAGCTGAGCTTCCTAAAGTTGAGAATGATGAATGGCCATCGAACGAGATTGATCATTTTATTTTAGCTCGCATAGAAGCAGCAGGTTTAAAACCCAATGAACCTGCAGACCGTGAACGCTTATTAAAACGAGCAAGCCTGGACATTACCGGATTGCCACCATCCATTGAAATGCAAACTCGTTTTTTGGCGGATCAGTCCGATAATGCTTTTGAGAAAATGGTGGATGAGTTGTTAGCGCAACCACAGTATGGCGAACGTATGGCGGTGTATTGGATGGATGTCGCGCGCTATGCCGATTCGCATGGTTATCAGGATGACGGATTGCGGACCATGTGGCCGTGGCGCGATTGGGTGATTCATGCTTTCAATAAAAATTACCCTTACGATCGGTTTGTAACGTGGCAATTGGCCGGTGACCTGTTGCCCAATCCTACCAAAGAGCAGTTACTGGCAACGGGTTTCAACCGCAATCATAAAATCACCCAAGAGGGTGGTATTATTGATGAAGAGTATCGGGTGGAGTATGTAACAGATCGCACCAACACATTCGGAAAAGCTTTTCTTGCACTTACGTTTGAGTGTGCGCATTGCCACGATCACAAGTATGATCCTATTTCACAAAAGGATTACTACCGGACATTTGCTTTTTTTAATCGTGTGCCTGAGAAAGGTTTAGTAGGCGATATCCAATTGGCTTCACTGGCCGATCCTCCAAAAATAAAGATCACTACCGAGGAGATTCAAAATATTCTCACATTCATCAACAAAAGAGATACAACTCCGGTGGAGGTAATGGTAATGAAAGACACTACCTGGAAGCGGCCTACCTATGTACTTATTCGAGGTGGCTATGATGCTCATGGCGAAGTGGTCGACATCGGATTGCCTCCTGATATTTTGCCGTATGACTCTAACCAATACGGTAGCAACCGGTTAGGCCTAACCAGGTGGCTGTTCGATAAGAAGAATCCTCTAACAGCCCGCGTATTTGTCAATCGGATGTGGCAGGAATTTTTTGGACGTGGTTTGGTTAAGACTAGCGGTGACTTTGGTATGCAAGGCGAAATGCCATCGCATCCCGAATTGCTCGATTGGCTGGCTGTAGATTTCACAGAGCATGGGTGGGATGTAAAGAGATTGATAAAGCAAATTGTGACTTCGTCTACCTACAGACAATCTTCTGCATTCAGCAAAGAGAAACAGGCGACTGATCCAGATAATGTATTGCTTGCGCGCGGACCGCGCACCCGTTTAACAGCAGAAGGAGTCCGGGACCTTGCGCTGGCCAGCAGTGGATTACTGGTAAAGGAAATTGGTGGGCCCAGTGTTAAAGTATATCAGCCGAAAGGCATTTGGGAATCATCTACCTCCGGGCGCGGAGTACTTGCCCGTTATCTTCAGGATCATGGAGATAAATTGTATCGCAGAGGATTATACTCGTTCATTAAACGTACGGTTCCCCCTCCGGGTATGCTGGTGTTTGATGGAAGCAACCGCGATCAGTGTGAAGTAAACCGGATGAGAACCAACACACCCCTGCAGGCATTAGTGTTGCTGAATGAACCGTTGATGCTGGAGGCGGCAAGAGTTTTTGCGGAGCGTTTAATGCTGGAACAATCAACCGCAGAAGAAAAGGTGAAGAAAGCATTTCAGACAATTGTATGCAGGCAACCAAAGCAGGAAGAGCTTACTATGCTGCTTCAATATTTTGAACAGGAGAAAGTGGAATTCAAGCAATCGCCTGACAAAGCAAAGGAATTTGTTGCCGCTGGAGAATATCAGCATGAAAAAATTAATGATGTAGTTTCCTTGGCTGCTTTGATGCAGGTGGTGCAAACTATTTATAATCTGGATGAGGCGATTACAAAAACTTAATAGGTGTCATACCTTCATTTTGAAATATGAGTAAAGACTTTATTGACCATCGGTTTCACTTAACACGTAGACACTTTTTAGGAAAGGTGAGTTTGGGATTGGGCTCTGTGGCGTTGGGTTCGTTGCTGATACCGGATTTATTTTCAAAATCAGAAGGATCAACTCAAGCTTTAGGCCTTCCTCATTTCGCGCCTAAAGCAAAACGTGTAATTTATCTTTTTCAAAACGGTGCACCATCCCAGTTAGAGAGTTTTGATTATAAGCCCTTGTTAAATAAAATGGCTGGTGAGGAATTACCTGCCTCTATCCGCATGGGCCAGCGATTAACTGGAATGACTTCGGGTCAGGCAAAATTTCCATTGGTGGGATCGCATTTTAAGTTTAATCAGTATGGTAAGTCAGGTGCCTGGGTAAGCGAGATTTTCCCGAACATCGCAAAAGTAGTGGATGACTTGTGTATAGTTAAATCGATGCACACCGAGGCCATCAATCACGATCCGGCACTCACCTTTATGCAAACCGGAGCCCAGCAGGGAAACCGCCCAAGCATGGGTGCATGGATGAGTTATGGGTTGGGAAGTGAGAATAAGAATCTTCCTGCGTATTGTGTGCTGTTGTCTCGTGGTCGTGGTAACGGGCAAGGTGTGTATTCAAAACTATGGACAAATGGATTCCTTGATAGTGTGCATCAGGGGGTACAGTTTAGCAGTAGCGAAGAGAGAGTATTATATCTGAAAGATCCGGATGGGCGTGATCGTGCCGATCGCAGAAAGATGCTCGACAATCTTGCTCAACTCAATGATTTAAATTATAAAGAATTTGGTGATCCGGAAATACAAACACGTGTGCAACAGTATGAGATGGCCTATCGCATGCAGACAGCCGTACCGGAGTTGACTGATCTTACTAAAGAGCCCGACAACATCATCAAAATGTATGGTGCCGATTGTCTTGTGCCCGGAACCTATGCAGCGAATTGTTTGCTGGCGCGTAAACTTTCGGAAGCAGGCGTGCGCTTTGTTCAATTATATCATCAGGGTTGGGATCAGCATGGAAACATGACTGGTGAGATGCCTTTGCAGGCGCAAGATGTTGATCGGGCAACGGCCGCGTTGATTATGGATTTAAAGCAGCGTGGATTACTTGACGAAACGCTGGTTATCTGGGGGGGTGAATTTGGTCGTACAAATTATTGTCAGGGAAATTTGTCGAAGGATAACTATGGTCGCGATCACCACCCTCGTTGCTATACTATCTGGATGGCTGGCGGGGGTATTAAGCCCGGAATTGTTTATGGTGAATCAGATGAATTTGGGTATAATATTGTTCGCGATCCGGTGCACGTAAATGATTTTCATGCCACCATACTCCATTTGATGGGTCTTAACCATGAGCAACTAACCTATAAACACCTGGGCAGGAGATACCGGCTGACAGATGTGGCTGGCAAAGTAGTAGAGGGGATTTTAGCCTAACATTTTATTCATGCAGAGAACGGCTCGCATTTTCATTAACCTGATTTTCTTCTTTCAAGTTTTGCTGGTGTTTCTTTTGTTCTTTGAAGAAAGAATTGAATTGCCAGGTTGGCTTCAGGTGGCCGGAAGGCTACACCCTATGGTGCTGCATGTGCCGATCGGTATTCTGATTCTCTTGTTTGTATTCATGATGCTACGTAATACTTTCCGCAGACGGCAATTCAGGAAGATTGTGCTGATTTGTTTGTTGCTGGCTGCTTTATCAGCATCGGTTACCGCATTGTTTGGGTTATTTCTCTCAATAAACGGTGACTACGGCACTGACTCTTTGCGTCAACATATAATCAGCGGAGTTGTACTTAGTATGTTCACCTTTTTTCTACTAGTGTGGTACAAAAATGTAAAGAAAGGTGAGATTGTTTTTTACAGTTCGGTCGTATTTACGTTGTTGGCCCTGGTGTTTGCAGGCCACACGGGATCAGTCTTAACACATGGCGAAAACTTTGTGCTGGCGCCAATCGCTACCGAAGAAACCCTCACTACTGATAATGCTTCACTTTATCAGTTGGCTGTAATGCCGGTACTTGAAAAAAAATGTTTTTCATGTCATAATGAATCCAAAGCCAAGGGTAAATTAATTATGACTTCCATGACAAAGTTTAAAGCCGGAGGTGAACACGGTAGGCCTTGGGTTGAAGGGAATCCTGACTCTAGTAGAATGATTCAAAATCTTCATTTGCCATTAGAACATGATGATCACATGCCTCCAGATGGGAAACCTCAATTAAGTACTTTTGAGATTTCATTACTAGAGGCCTGGATTCTTGCAGGTGCTGACTTTGAAAAGAAGATGAATGATTTCGCGGAGGGTGATACGTTGAAGATGCTGGCAACGTCTGTGATAAACTCAAGAATCAAAAGTGTGGCCACCGTAGTCTATCCATTTAATGCCGTTTCATCGGAAGTGATCGGGAGAATGAATACACCTTTCAGGACGGTTTTTCCACTCTATCAAAATAGCCCCGCGTTACATGCCGACTTTTTTGTTAAGGAATCTTTTCAGTTAAGTTCGCTGGAACAGTTAAAAGAAATAAAAGATCAGCTGGTAGTTCTTAATCTTTCGAAGATGCCGGTAACCGATGCCAACTTAAGCCTCATCAGTCAGTTTAAAAATCTGGAAAAACTTAATCTCAACTTCACAGGTATTAAAGGAGAGGGGTTAATTAATTTGAAATCATTAACCAGTCTTGAGTCTATTTCATTGTCGGGTACTTCAGTAACCAAGGATGCTTTAACTGCTATTCTATCACTTCCTGCCTTACGCGAAGTTTTTATCTGGAACACACCAATCAGTGAAGCGGAGAAAACAGAATTGGAGAAATCATTTCCAAAAATAGAGTTCATTCACACGTTGTTTAATGATTCTAGTCTTCTCGCGCTGAGCAAACCAATATTGATAAACGAAGGCATCATTAGGAAAGGAGACTTTCTTCAACTAAAGCACACTATGCCGGGTGTAGCCATTCGGTATTCATTAGATGGAAGTAATCCGGATAGTATTTCAAGCACTACATATGATAAGCCAATCCCGGTATGGGAAACTGTAAAGTTAAAGGCACTGGCCTGCAAAGAAGGTTGGTATTGCAGTGATCTTTTAGAAATTACTTGCTATGTGGAAGGACATACACCTGCACAAGTCACTTTATTAAAGCCTGCCGATAAGCAATATCCGGGAGAAGGTGCCAGCAGTCTAACCGATGGGCGAAAAGGATTTACTGATGTACTCAAAGAACCTTCCTGGCTGGGCTTTCGCGAGAACGCTTTCGAAGCGGGATTTGATTTTGGAAGTCTGCCTCCATCGATCAGTAAAATTGTTTTGAGCTATGCCGATAATTTGGGTGGTTACATTTTTCCGCCTACGGATGTAGAGGTGTGGGGAGGAAAGAATGCAAATGAAATCAAGTTGATCAAAGCAGTAAAGATTGAACAGCCGACAGCCGATCGTCCGCAAAGTATGGAAGCGATTGGAATTTCATTTGATACAACTACTTACGCTTATTATAAAATTGTTGCTAAGCCGCTGAGTAAACTTCCTCTCTGGCATGGCGGCAAAGGACAGAAGGGTTGGTTCTTTGTGGATGAAGTGTTTTTCTATTGATCAAAAAGAGACACATCTTTGATACATTACTCCTATGAAACGATCATTATTTACAATCCTGGTGTTGATTTTAATTCTACCTTCTTGCACTCTGGATAAGAAGGGTGATATCGAAGTTTGGAAGAAAGAAATTGCTGATACGGAGCACGCGTTTGCTGCCATGGCCAAAGTAGATGGCGTAGCAAAGGCTTTTATCACCTTTGCTGCTAATGATGCAGTCCTATTGCGCAACAATGAGCTCATAAAAGGTAAGGATGCGATAGAGGCCAGCTATGATAGAAGATTTTCTTCCGGAAATGCATCACTCACCTGGGCTCCTGATTTCGTGGATGTTTCTTCATCCGGTGGTTTGGGTTACACCTATGGAAAGTATGTTTACACATCAACCGATTCATTAGGAAACTCTACAACTAGCGAGGGCATCTTTCACACCGTCTGGAAGCGACAGTCCGATGGTACATGGAAGTTTGTGTGGGACTGATCGGTCACGGCCTTATTGCTTACATCTCACCACCATTTATTGCTTCTTTATACACGCGCAAAACTCTATCCCTCGCAAACTTATGATCGACTATCGGTTTGGGATAATCTTTCGTTCCTAATTCCGGAACCCAGTTCTTGATGTACTTTAGTTCGGGATCAAATTTTTCTGTTTGTAAGGTAGGATTAAATCTGTCTCTTATACACA
>JBEBJH010000345.1:0-3476 GCA_040079965.1 Cyclobacteriaceae bacterium | reverse complement strand
ACATTTGCCGGGTCGGCTTTTTTTGTTTTAGCCTTAAAATATTAATTTCAACTCGTGAAAAAGAATGTCCTTGGCTTTTTAGGGGTTCGCCCAGAGGAACAAGTTCAGGTGTGGCTCATGCTTGCCACCGGGTTCTTCATTGGTATTTTTATCGCTACCTATCAGGTTACGGCCGAGTCTTTGTTCCTGAACAAACTCAGTGATCAACTGGATAAAGCCTTTTTGATTTCAGGAGTGCTGGGGATCATTGCAACACTCTTGTTTTCATTCTTTCAAAACAGAATCAGGTTTGTTACCCTAACTATTGTCAGTATTGTTTTGATTGTGGTGGCCACGTTTGGTCTTTACTATTTCTATCACTTTGCGAATGAAGATATTCAACGGGCTACACTTTTTTTAATGTACTGTTTGATAGGCCCCATTACGGCTATCTTACTTCTTTGCTATTGGGGAATCTTCGGCAGACTCTTCAACTTCAAACAATCGAAGCGAATCATCGGATGGATTGATACCGGACAGTTGATTGCTATTATTATTGCCAACTTCCTTATCCCGCTGACCGCTGCGTTTATTCCCGACACGTCAAATTATTTGATTGTCTGTAACATAAGCATCCTTGGTTCGTTGACCTGCCTGATCATAATCGCTGTAAAGTATGACATGGCCAGGCTTAGTTCGGATACCAGTGTGAAAGAGGAAACCAGGTTTGGGAAGATTTTTAAAGATCGCTACATAGTTTTACTAAGTACATTTCTGATCGTCTCGATGGTTACCTTCAGTTTCAACCAGTTCACCTTTCAGACCCTGTTAAACAAACAATATCCTGATCAGCGCGATCTGACTAACTTTCTAGGTTATTTTAATGGTACTATCTATGTGCTTAGTTTGCTCATGCAATTGTTTGTGAATGATCGGATCCTTAGCACGTATGGTATTCGGATTTCATTATTTGTTTTACCTACAGTAGTAGCTCTATTGTCTATAGGGGCTGTTATATCAGGAACTCTCCTGGGATACAACATGGCCGATAATCCTCAAACGTATATCTACTTTTTCCTTTTTATAGCGGTTACCCGACTCTTCAATAGCATGCTAAAGGATTCGCTGGAGAATCCAGTATTTAAACTTTTATTTATTCCCCTGGATAGTCGTTTTCGGTTTAGCATTCAGGCAAAAGTGGAAGGGGTTGTGAATGAATCCGGTAGATTCATTGCTGGAGTCTTTATCTTCTTGTTTGCATTAGCACCCTTTTTCAAAATCATCTGGATACCAGTTATCGTATTGGGACTAGTCATGATATATTTCAGGGTAATTCAAAATCTTTATCATGAGTATAAAGATAAAATTCGATCCAAGCTTGAGCATGCAGGTGATCAGCAGGAGAAACTAGAGATAGGATACTCGGCAATAACTACCCGGCTCGAAAGCAATCTTCAGGGGCAAGATCCCACAAAGGCTATATTCTCATTTAAACTTCTGGAGAAAATTGATCCTTCCAGAACGGGCGCATGGGTAAACACCCTGATGAAAAACGATGGTGAGAATACCCGCGAATATGCGCAGCGCAGGATGAATGAGCTGAAGGGACTTTCGGTATCGGAAAACTATGTTATCCGGCTGGACAAAGAAAAAGTAGCAGTTGATGATAAGAACATACTGTCAAAAAATGACATCGATTTGATTCTAAATAGTGGAGGGGACATTCAGAAAGCCCGTATTCAACGGCTCGCCCGGTCGCTGAATGCGAGCGATCGGCATTATAGTGCTGAACTATTATTGCATTCGCAAAATAAAGAGAACATTTCCTTCCTGATTGAACTTCTGAATGACAGTGATCATAAAGTTCGCAGTGCCGCCATCAAAACAGCCATTAAGAAAAATGATAATGAAGTGATTACTTCATTGATTGAAAATTTAGGCAATTCGAACCACGCCAATGAGGCTATGAATGCGCTTATCCTTATTGGGGAATCTACCCTGGGTTTATTGGATAACTCATTTTATAGATCCGGACAAAGCTCACAGGTTATGCTGCGACTTGTACGGATTATTGGAGCCATCGGTGGGCAAAAGGCAAAAGAGATGCTCTGGAATAAAATTGATTATCCGGATAAAGTAATCGTATCGGAGGTACTTCTTGCTCTGGGTGAATCAGGGTTTAAAGCAGGTATGTCGCAGGTGAGCCGGATCAAGTATGCCATTGAGTCGGACATAGCCGACATAACCTGGAACTTAGGCGCTATTCAGGAAATAGGAGACGAAGATGTTTCGGCCGTGGTACGAAGAGCATTGAACCGGGAGATACAAAATGACGTTGAGCACATTTACATGTTGCTGGCCATGCTTTATGATACGCGGTCCATTCAACTGGTAAAGGAGAATATAGAGAGCGGTACCGCGGAAGGAGTTACGTATGCCATTGAATTGCTGGACGTATTTCTTTCAGAACAGCTCAAGCAACGAGTGATTCCCGTTCTTGATGATCTGAGTACTTCAGAAAAGATAAATCGGCTCGAGATATTTTACCCCAGGGTCCAACTGGATGAGAAATTGGTTCTTAAATTCCTTATTAATCGGGAATTTACTCAAAGCAATCGCTGGACGAAAGCAACAGTTCTTCACCAGGTAGGGGTTCAACGCATTGAAGATTTCACTCTCGATTTGATTGCTCAACTTTTCAATCCGGATTTATTGATTCGTGAGACGGCCGCCTGGGCATTATTTCAGATAAATCATGAATTGTATCATTCCAATGTTCTGCGTTTGGGTCAGGATGTAAAGCGCACCTTGGATTATTCCATTCATGACCATGGAAAGACATCTACCTTGATGCTTTACGACAAAGTGTTGTTCTTCCAGCAGATTCCTCTGTTTGAAGGCATGGCAGGGTTAACACTTTCCTTGTTAGCCGATATTTCAAAAACCGTAATGCTAACCAAAGATCAGTTTCTTGCCATTGATGAGAAGCAAAACAATGATTTCTATATCATATACAAGGGGGAGGTACAGTATTATGAAAAGAGTAAATATATAGCGGATTACCAGACAGGTCAGTTTATAGGGGAGCGATTGGCATCTGCAGGGTTTGTTAATTCAAACATGGTAAATGCCAAGGAAGACACCATTTTATTGAAGTTTAACAAAGATCGTTTTTATGAACTCTTGTCGGATCACGTTAAGTTAGCAAACAAGGTTTTGGAATATATTTGATTTTAACTTAAATTTCACAGATTTTTTTAGCTAAACAGAGGACACGACTATTTTTTAAGCATAAGAATACTCAAGTAAAATATCCGAAGTCCTCTCTAATTTATTAAATTTCAGTCTTACAGTCACGAAAGGGATGCTGAACTATTCCGTCCAGGTTGGCGATTTAAATGACTCCTCTCCGGATCCATCATATTCGGGTGAGAAGATCGGCACGAATCCATTTCCGGGTTTGCGCCCATTTACTTTGGATGACAGCTGTCTCTTAT
>JBEBJH010000344.1:0-3500 GCA_040079965.1 Cyclobacteriaceae bacterium | reverse complement strand
GCATGAGCCGGGGCTACAAAGCGAAAACTGACCCGGAAGCCTGGACCATTGTAAATGATAAACTTTACCTCAACTACAATCTGGACGTCCGTAAAATCTGGAACGAAAAACAGGCTGCGTTTATTGATAAAGCAAATCAGAATTGGCCGACTGTTAAATTAACCAAGTTTGAGTAGCGCTACCCAAGTCTACATCCTCAATACCTCCAACTCTTTGTATCTGCACCTTTGGGGGCACTTTCCTGAATTCGTTTTAAGATCTTAGGAAGATACATGGTGTTGTAACGAAGCCTGGAAACATAGTTTGGATTTTCCTGATCGCCATTCCAGCAATGCTCAGCGCGATCGCCATAATCAACTTCACCTTTGTAAAAAGGACTCTGTGTTTTCTTTAAAAAGTCCTCCATAAGATAAACCGCATTGTTCAAATAATAGTTATCCATGTCGCCACAATAAATGTGAATCTTGCCTTCAAGTTTTGGTCCAAGTGTTTTCCAATCGCGCTCCAAAATATAGCGGAGGTCATAGTTCTGCTTCCAATACTCTGCTACACTTTTATCAATTTCACCGGTTTCTTTGTCAAAAATTCTTTTCGGATAGCCGTCTTCGCCTTGAGGCGAATACACAGCCTCCCAAATGTCCCACTGCTGGCCGCTGCGCGATTTCGTTCCAAGGGCTAACTCATAATGATTTGTTTCCTCCATCGTATTTTGAATTTGGCCGAGGTAGTTACGGTGGGCCGGACGTGGAAGTTTTTTAAAATCACTCTCGTACCAGTAAGCATTTTTGTCTTTGTAGATATCCACTAAGCAATAAGCACGGAAGTCGATTGGATCTGGGCAGGCAGCAAAACAACCATTAAAGTCATCAGGATAAAACATTTGCACAGCCAAAGCTTCCCATCCACCTGTAGACCCTCCATAGGTGAATCGCGCCCAGCCTTCGCCAATCCCACGAAACTGCTTTTCAATTTCAGGTACTAACTCTTCCATAATCGCATCTCCATATGGACCCAGATTGGCTGAATTCACTGCATATGAATCATCATAATATGGGTTGGCATGTTGAATTTCAATTACCAGAAACCGAGGAAAATTTTTGTCCGTCCATTGTTTATAAAAATTATAAGCCTCCTGCTTTTGAAACTTATTGTATCCGTAAATACCAAATCGATCTATATAATCTGTAGTGTCCATATCAGCAGGAGGTGGTTCCGTACTGAAGCCACCAAAGTCGCTGGGAAAATGCCCGTGATAAATCATTAATGGGTAATGCGCTTCAGCATGCTCGTTAAATCCTTCGGGTACCAGCACATGCGCCCCAATAAACATCGGGCGGCCCCAAAACTCACTGAGAAGCTTGCTCTGAATTTTGATGTGCTTCACATACTTGGTGTCCTTTGGCTCTTCAACCGGTGGAACTTTTTGATCCATGATGATTTTCACCGCATCTTTTTTTGTTGGATCAAGAGAAACCTGCATGGGCTTACTATAAAAATTCCCGGGTTTGGTATTCCAGTGCTGACCTTCACCCTGATCGGGCGGAAGTTTTACTGTGTGACCTGTTTTCAGGTTAAACGTTTCATACCGGTTAATGAGGGCCTGAACAAAATAGTCGCCAGTCGGAATATGGCTTAATGACCGGATAGGAAATCCGAAAGTGTTTTCGCTGTCAACAATAATCTCTTGTCCGGGTTTCATTCCCTCCACATCAATGCCAAAAACCAATTGGGTATTCAGGCCATCGCTGATTTGAAAGCGTGGTTCTGATTTATCATTGTTAGCAAGCATGAGCAGCAGGCGTCCGTCCTGGGCCTGTTCACTCAGTTCCTGAGTAAAAGTTATTGCAAAAGCTAAACTTTTCTTACCGGTATCGGAGCAACTGATTCCGAAAAGGAGCAGAAAAATAAAAGCAGAGGCAAGGTTTTTCATAGAAGTCGGTTTGACGTAAGGAATATAGGATGATTCAGGATTCTAATCAATGAACATTCAACAAGCGGTAAAATGGAGAAAATTTCATGTATCGGAAAATAAAGAAGGTTACTATATTGCACCCACTTACGTGAACTATGAAAATATACCTGATTGAGGACGACACTATCTACGCGGATTTCATAAAAAAGTCGCTCAGTAGTAACCCAGTCCGTGCAATCAAATTATTCCACACAGCGGAAGATTGCTTAAAGGATATTTCCAGTTCGTTGCCCGATGTCATGATTATCGATTACAAACTCCCTGGCATGAGCGGGATCGACCTCTACGAAAAAATAAAATCACGACTCAAGGATAGCAATAAGGTCATTATGCTGAGTTCTCTAGATGATGGTAATATGGTTCTCAATTTTATACAGCGTGGCGTGCGCGACTACGTAATAAAAGATGAAAATGTAATTGAGTCGTTGGAGGCTGTCCTTAATGGAAGCGAAGACGATTACTATTTATTTAATTAGTGTTTTCCAGGGCAATCGGCTTCTTTCTGCCGACCGGCTCATTACTCTTCTCCATTTTTACGATAAAGGTTGTTCCTAGCCCTTCCTCGCTTTCACAGATCAGTTCGCTTCCCATTTTTTCGACTAGCGCCTTAACAATAGCCAACCCTAGTCCTGTAGAACTTTCGCCTCCGGTAGGGCGAGCAGAAAGTCGTTGAAACTTTTGGTACAGTTTCTTTTGATCTTCGCGACTGATTCCTGGTCCTTCGTCTTTCACTTTCACCACAACCTTTTCGCCCTCCTCTATGGTAACGAAGATGTTGCGGTCTTCCGGAGAAAACTTCAACGCATTTGAGATCAGATTTTCAAAGATGCGATAGATATATAGCTTATCAGCCAGCACAATAGCCTGAGCGGGAGCGTCAAAATGGATCTGAATTTTCTTTTTTGCTGAAAGCGTCCGGTAATTCTTAATCAAGGATCCTAACACTGTAACAAGGTTTAATGGCTCTGGCATGAGGTCGATGCCTTGGTCTTCCAGTCTTCTGTTATCAAGCAGGTTGCGGATCATTCCCAATCCATCTGCTACGATCTGATGAATTTTCCCCAAATACTCACGCTGCTCATTCGTTAAGTTTTCAGAGGTGATCTCCATCAATTGAATGAGGGCAAAGATTCGATTAAAGGGTCCCTTTAGGTCATGCGAAACCAAACCAATCAACTGCTGTTTTTCATGAACAAGTTCGCCTACCTGTTTATTTCTTTTCTCCTGCTCCTGAATTTGTCTCTTTATCTCGCGACTTTGAACAAGGATTAACTTATTCTTTTGCTTCAATTTCAGATAGGCCCGAACCTGAAGAAAAATTACCACCAGCAGCAGGACGATAAGAATTATGTTCAGGGTGTTTTCCATTCAACAGAAGAAATGACTATTTCAGGTAAAGATCTTGATTAAGTAAAATTACTGTTTCTCTCCTTCAAAGAAAATCGTGACCTGATCGACTAGCTTAAAGTCTGATTCTTAATTCCTCTTTAGAGTTTACAGGTACTTTGACCGTGATGCCATGTACTGC
>JBEBJH010000092.1:0-17028 GCA_040079965.1 Cyclobacteriaceae bacterium | reverse complement strand
CAGTTGTTGACCTCTTTGATGTCTATGGGGAAATAGTAGATGTAAAGAGTAGAGTTGAAATTTGCAGAGACCCTAAAGATAATTTTTTACTCTCCCTCGCTAAAGATTCCAAAGCCACTTACCTCTTAACTGGAGATAAAGATATTCTTGATATCAAAAAATTCGAAAAGACATCGATAATAAAAATCACAGATTATTTAAAAAAGCCCTCTTTGTGAGCACGACCCCCCTTCCCGGCAGCGACTCTCGTCCCGGGGACGCTGGGAAAAAGTCAGCGACAGGCGCCTTATCATTTCACTTTGGAATCCAACTTCCTCGGTCTGTGTCCTCACAGACTGCAATCATTTCCGGCAGCGTCTCCCACCCCGTGCAAAACCGTGGAGTTTACCACCTCAACAAATTTTCGTAAGTTGTATTCACCAAACCCCACACCCCATGACCGCATCCGCCATAAAACCAACCACCATGTTCTGGATCATCACCGTGCTTGCACTGCTTTGGAACATTATGGGCGTTGTCGCTTACATCATGCAGGTTACCATGACCCCCGAGGCCATTGCAGCATTGCCTGAAAATCAACGGGCCATGTATACCGATGTGCCCGCGTGGGCTACCAGCGCATTTGCACTTGCCACGTGGGGCGCATTGCTTGCCAACGTATTACTATTGGCGCGCAAGAAGCTGGCTGGACCGTTGTTTGTGGCTTCTTTTTTTGCCGTCCTCGTATCTATGTATCACTCATTTTTCATGACAAACATGATGGAAGTGAGCGGAGCTGCCGGTGCCATCTTGCCCATCTGCATTATTGTGATTGGCGCATTCATGATTTTCTTCACCCGTAGTACGGCAGCCAAAGGCTGGCTATCTTAACCATTGAGTAATTCATTTTTGCCTTTACATAACCGGTAGCAGAATGTGATAATGCGCAGGCACAGGTCTGGCGCATTTATCTAGCTTTGCCACCTGTGAAAAAATTCCTGCCAAAGATATTTTTTGTTGTTGCCTTCGCGTGCTTCGCTACCCTTGCAGCTGCACAAAATAAACCCGGAGCGGAAATTCACATCAAGAAAGCGCAAGGCGAAATAAAACTGGATGGCCTGCTCGATGAGCCCGACTGGCTCGCAGCCGATGCGGCATCAAACTGGTTTCTCAACTACCCGGTCGATACCGCCCAATCACCTTTTCAAACCGAAGCCCGGCTTACCTTCAACGATCAGTTTCTTTATATCTCTTACGTATGCTACGATGACCAGACCCCCGACCTCATCAACTCGCTGCGCAGGGATTTTGATTACGAACGCAACGACAACGTAGGCGTAAACATCGGTCCGTTCAACGACCGCATCAACGGATTTTTCTTTGTGGTTACACCGGCTGGCGTTCAAATGGAAGGCACCGTTTCCGGAGGCGGCAGCTCCGAGGGCGGTTATAGCATCTATTGGGATAACAAGTGGTACAGCCACGTAGTACGTTATCCCGATAAGTGGGTGTGCGAACTCGCCATTCCCTTCAAGAGCTTCCGTTACAAAGCATTATCCGAATGGAACATCACGTTCGACAGGCTCGATAAAAAAAGAAACCTGAAATCGTCCTGGATCCACACGCCCATTCAATATGTTACCGGCTCGTTTGCCTATTCCGGCCAACTCGTGTGGGACGACCCCGTGCCACAACCCCACACCAATATTTCATTGATTCCTTTTGTAGCCGGGGGCATGGCCCAGAATAATGAAGTTGATCCTAAGGAAAAAGATTCTGAACTGCGCGCGGGCATGGATGCCAAAGTAAGCATTACTCCCTCGCTCAATCTCGACCTTACCTACAATCCCGATTTCTCGCAGGTAGAAGTTGATCAACAAGTCATCAACCTCACCCGCTTCGAATTTCAGTTTCCCGAGCGCAGGCAGTTCTTCCTGGAAAACAGCGACCTGCTGGCCAATGCCGGCTTTCCGGAAGCACGGTTATTTTTCTCGCGAAGAATTGGCCTTGTGCAAGACACCACCGGGTTGTTCTCCCGTGTGCCCATTGCCTTTGGCGCGCGACTCAGCGGCTCCATCAACAAGCGGTGGCGCGTAAGTGCACTCGAAATGCAAACGCGCTAAAAACTTTCATCGGGGTTGCCCGCGCAGAATTACATGGCCGCTACCGTGCAGCATAATTTCTGGAAACAATCCAGCGTGTCCATCACCTACGTGGATAAACAATCGCTGCATGTGCAGACAGCCGATTCACTCAAGTACTTTCACGAAAGTATTTTTATAAAACCCAATGGTGGCACTTCCGTGCCCAACACGTACAACCGCGTATTGGGTGCTGATGTCGAGTTGATGAGTTCCGATAACCGTTGGTATAGCAGCTCTTACTTTGCAAAATCATTTGATGAATACGAAACCAGCAAAACCCTTAGCGGTGGCGCATTCATGCGTTACTCCGTGCGCCATGTTGAAGTGGCAGGCGGATCAACATTTGTTGGCGAAAACTTCAATGCCGAAGCGGGCTTTGTGCCCAGCCATGGAGTTTACCCGGGGCAGGTAAACGTTTTTACCGACTTCGCTTATAAAATGTATCCGCGCAATTCCGGTATCGTGGTTATGGGGCCGGTGTTCTCTGCCTTTCAAACCTATCTGCCTGCAGGCACACTTTCCGATCGCAATTATTCCCTCGGGTATAACTTCAAATTTCTTAACACCGGTTCGCTTAAGGTTACCTACAACTATGTGTATAGCAAGCTCACCAACAACTTCAACCCGATTGACCCCGATAGCTATACCAACTTTCTGACGGGCGAGGAATACTCGTGGCAGTTTGTAAACCTCACGTTGCAAACCAACACGCGCAAAACCGTAAACTTCACCGGCCAAACCAGCTATGGTGGTTTTTACAATGGCACCAACTGGAATGTGCGGGGCGAACTCAGCGCGCGGTATCAACCCTATGGCAACATTGCACTGCGGGTAGATTACAATGATGTGCGGCTGGCCGAAGGGTATGGGGCCGAGAAACTGTTTCTGATTGGCCCGCGGCTCGATCTTACCTTCACTGATAAAATCTTTCTTACCACCTATTTTCAGTACAACAACCTGCTCGACAACATGAACCTGAACATGCGGTTTCAGTGGCGCTACCAGCCCGCCAGCGACTTCTTTATTGTATATACCGAAAACTACCTGCCCGAAACCCTGGCCAGCAAAAACCGCGCACTGGTGTTTAAGTTTACCTACTGGTTAAATCTGTAATACCATTTTAGAATTCCTTGAGCGTGTCCCTCGGGCCGGCTTGCACACTGAAGCTCTGATTTTTCAGAGCGAAGGTGTGGCTATACACTCCAAGTCCTCGCTCGTTCCCTTGCCTACGCAAAAGCTTCGGCAGGTAACTCGCTGTGGGCTTTCCGTTTCTATCCCTCACGCGGAGTGAGTATCTTTAACCATGGATGTGCACGAACCGGAAGTGAGGAGTTATAACATGAGCCAGACATTTATCATTAAATTGTGAACAGAAAATGATTGACTATAGTGAAGTAATTATTTGCACAGATCAACCAGTTACTTGTACCAAGTGTGGTTCAAGAACAGAAATCACACTTGATTTATCACATATCAATAATAATGTTCAAGTTCATCAATGTTTAAATTACCTATGTAAAAATCAGTTTGTTGTTGAATCCGATAAATAACTAATTGCATGAAAGAAGGTCAGAAACTTTGGTCGCGTGAAGAATTAATTCTTGCAATGAACCTCTATTGCAAACTTGAATTTGGTAAGATTCATAGAAATAATCCTAAGGTTATTGAACTAGCCAAATTGATTGGAAGAACTCCTAATTCTGTTTCATTTAAGCTTGTGAACTTTGCAAGTTTCGATCCAAGCCTTAAAGCACGTGGAATAAAAGGTGCTTCAAATGCAAGCAAACTTGATTTCGAGATTTGGAGTGAATTCTATAGTAATTGGGATAAACTACCCTTTGAAAGTGAAAAGCTTTTAGCTGAGTATGCGAACAGTACCGTTGAAGAGATAAATAAAATTGACATTAACGATTTGCCAAAGGAAGGAAAAGTAAGAACGCAGTTGGTAAAGGTAAGAGTCAATCAGCATTTCTTTAGATCAATGATCATAGCCTCTTACAATAATCAATGTTGTATTACAGGCTTATCAAAGAAGGAACTTCTTGTGGCCGGTCACATTAGGCCTTGGGGTCTTGATGAGAAGAATAGAATGAATCCTCAAAATGGTTTGGCCTTAAATGCTTTGCATGATAAGGCTTTTGAGAATGGCCTGATAACTATCCTGCCAAACTTCAAAGTGAGAGTTTCTTCAATTCTTAAAAAAGAAAAGAATGACGCAGTTAAAGACTATTTTCTTAAATACGAAAATCAAGAAATAAATTTACCGAGCCGCTTTCGTCCTGATAAAGAATTCTTACAATATCATAACGATGAACGGTTCAAACACTAATATAAAATTCAACTACCTCTATCGTGATGGAGGTAATTATAAAGTGTGGGGAAATGAGATTCTTTATAATCCAGATTCACTTCCTTTAGCTGAGGTTGAAGAACGAATTAGAAAATTCCTGATTGATGGGGAGTTCTTTGATCCAAAATATTGGTTGGTGAAACGATTGAAGCATGATGACTGGATTCCGGAACTTGATCACACATGGAACGAGTTTGAATCAATTGAACTAACCAAAGAGGAACCCACTTTTGATTATTCTATCGCAGAGTTTTTAGATAGAATTGCTCATGCGCCCCCATATTGAGTCGTCTATCCCATTAAAATTTTACTCCCACAATTTTCCTTACTCATCCTCGTAACCATTTCCCCCCAGTGGAGTATTGTAGTCTTATAAACCCTATCATTATGAGCATCCAATACCGCACCCTGCTTGGTTTCCTGATACTTGCACTGGCCATTGTTCCGGGCTTTTCGCAGGAGGTCAACACCAAAAAGGCTGAAACCAAAGCCAAACCTGAGGTTTCGAAAGAAGAACCCCGCAGTGACGGGTTAAAGAGAATCTCCCCGGCCCGCGATCGCGATTGGGATTTTGACATCGATATTGATGAAAAAGCCATCGAAGCAAACATTGAACGTGCCATTGAGCATGCCATGCGGGATGTGGAAGAGGCCCTCGATAAACTGGAGCGGCTGGAGATCCATATCGAACCCATCGAAATAAATCTGGAAGAGTTAGATCTTGATATAAACCCCATCCGGATCAACATCCCCGACCTGGACATCGACATCGATCCGATTGACATCGATCTGGATGATCTGGATCTTGACATCGATGTAGATGTAGATCACGATTTCGACCATGACGTTGATTGGGATAACGACAATGATGAAGACCTTGACGAAGATGAAGATGATGAGGACTCGTTTCTGAACAAGGATAAAAACAAGGAGAAGGACAAAATCAAAGAGAAAGACAAGCAGAAGGATAAATCCAAAGACAAAGAAAAATCCGACACGGATAAAACCGATAAGGAAAAGGATAAAGCAACGGGGTTGAAGAAGATTAACTAGACCGTAAATGGTTTGTAAACCGGTATAGAAAAAATCTATTAACAAAAATCAGGAGGCTCCCATGGAGCCAATCAGATCTTCAATTCTAATTCTATAAACAGGCAGCTCCTACGGAGCAATTGTTTTTTGCAGATAGGATTTGCCCCAGCGGGGTATCTGTTTCATAGCGCAACGGTATTGAAAATGATATTTCCAATTCTTAACAAAAATCAGGAGGCTCCCTCTGGAGTCAATCAAATCTTCAATTCAAATTCTATAAACAGGCAGCTCCTACGGAGCAAATTGTTGTTAGCAGATAGGATTTGCCCCAGCGGAGCATTCTGTTTATAGTACAGCAACCCGTATTGGAAATGACTCCGTAGGAGTCTCCTGATTTTAAAGAACACCGAACCCTGTGAACTCCAATCCTGAGCGGACAAAGAAGAACAGTTGGCATCCTAATCAAATTTAGTTTCAAAACACTACTCTCCAATCAAACGATTTTTAGCGAAGGATCCCCTCACTACGAAGCAAGTTATGCAGACGCTCGAGACTTGATAAAGGGCATCCTTGGCTTCATCAGGTATCCTGATAAATAAGGAGCAGCATGGAAAATTCTGCGATTAACATAGTTTCAACCAGATGCCCGCTCGGGATTGGGTTATCGATGATTAGCCTCCTACAATTCATCATTTGCTCCTCGTGTATAGTTTCTTTACATGAGCCGGTTATCATGTATAAAAAATATCATTATCTTTACATGACCTAAGGGAAAAACACAATTTCATGATCACCGATGCCGAAAAGCCCAATAATCAATTACCTGAATTGCCTCCGGCAAGGAATCAGGTGGAGACCGTAAAGGTACTTCGGCAGTTGGTAAAATCGGCCGTGGCATTGGCCGAGTTAAAGGGGTTGACGAACACATTACCTAATCCGGCTATTTTGCTCAATGCCGTAATTCTGAAAGAGGCGCGGGCCAGTTCGGAAATAGAAAACGTAATCACCACACAAGACAAGCTCTACCAGGCACTTTCAGCAAAGGGATGGGAACCGGATGCGGCCACCAAAGAAGTGCTTCGCTACCGGGAGGCAACACTCTTTGGATATAAGTTCATTCAGCAGAAAGGATTCATCAATACGAACACCATTACTGCCATTCAGAAAATACTGGAAGAGAATAATGCGGGCATACGCAAACTTCCCGGCACGGCATTGCGCAATGCGGCCACCAATCGGGTGATCTATACCCCTCCCGATGATCAAGATACTATTTTGGGGTTAATGAAGAACCTGGAGAATTATATAAATGATCAGGATGATATTTCGCCTTTGATCAAAATGGCTATTCAACATTATCAGTTCGAGAGCATTCATCCCTTCTATGATGGCAATGGCAGAACGGGTAGAATCATCAACATCCTTTACCTGATTCTTCACAACTTATTGGAAAGTCCGGTCCTGTATCTGAGTGAGTACATCATCAATACAAAATCAGAGTATTACCGTCTGTTGCAGGAAGTGCGAACAAAAGATAGGTGGGAAGATTGGATACTTTATATTTTGAGAGGTGTGGAATCCACTTCGCTTGAAACCAGCGCCCAGATAAAGGCAATACAAAAACTGTTTCAGAGCACACAGGAAAAAATCCGTAAAGAAGCGCCTGGGGCTTATGATAAAGAGTTGATTGAAATTCTGTTTGAACATCCTTATTGTAAAACTGAAATGATCACCAATCGACTCAAAGTGTCGCGCGTCACGGCTTCGAAATACCTGAAGCAACTGGAGCAGATTGGAATTCTAAAACCAAAGAAAGTATGGAAAGAAACATTATATGTGAATACCCGACTTTTTGAATTGCTGAAGAAGTAACCGTGAATGACGTATCATCTTCTTAAATTTTATTTTCGTGGGACTGATCTTTCATGTGCCTGTAAACCAAAACCACTTTATCAAACTCCTTCATCATGGTTGGCGCAATATGTTCGCTGCTGATTTCAGGATCTCCTGGTGAATAGTTTTTTCCGATCACGAATGCATAATGCATCCAGTCATCAGCTTTGGTAAATTCCCAAAGGACATCTTCATTTTGAAAAGTCTCGATCGCTCTTTTATCGCCTGCAATTTCAATCCAATAGCCAGCACCTAAGCCGGTTAGTAGTGTGACGTATTGCTTCCGGTATTCCACATCGTTCATCCTGTTCTTAAAACTTTCACGATCGGCTTTGCCTGCGTTGGGTTTGCAGGGCACCAACCAGAGGCCAAAATCTTTTTGCTGAAGGATGATGTGCAATTGCATCACCTCCGCGAACATGGCAGGAGGATATTTTTTCAACCCGGCTTCGCTGGGGCCATAGGCAATCCACATCGAACGTAGCTTGCCATCTTGATGATCAGCAGGATCGAGGCTGCTTACTATTTTATTTGGGTCATGATTTTCGTGCAGCTTCAATCGGTGCACGTGATCTTTGATCAATTCATGAAGTTGTATCAATTTGTTTTGCACGGTTGTGCGTTCCGCCTGAACCTCCGGAGTAGTTGATCGGGCTTTACTGCTGCTCAACGCGAGATAATCTTCTTTTTTAAAATACTGCAGTTTGAACTTGATCTGATCCCAACTGAACCCTGCGGTTGTCAATGCAATGAATTGTTTCTTTTCCTGACGCGATAGAATGTCGCGTTGCTTCAATGTAGGATATAGGTATTCATATTCCTGGATGAGTTCTTCCGAAAGCGGTTCAGCAAATTCATAATAGCCAATGAACCATGATTTCAGATTTTCAATTTCTTTGGCATCGGTGATCTTGTAGAAGAGTTCTTCACCATCTTTGACTCCATCCAAGGTAAAATGACCCGAGCCAATAAACGCAACTGCTTTTCGAAACAGCAAGTCGAAAATATACACGTTGGCGTGAAAGAAGTTGCGCGTATAAATATTAACCGTGATGCGACCTTGATAATTTCTCCAGATTCTTCTCAGCACTTCCGGTGATGTCGGCACATCCAGTCCCGTCACGATTTCCATCTTGCTCTTGGTAGGAATGCGACTTCGTATAAAGTCGAACCCGGCTTCGGAGATAGCCGCAGTGGCGATGGAGCAATGTTCTACCTGTTGCAGCAGCTTATCGTTGATGAAGGGTACGGCTAGTTTTTTTATGAGCATGAGATGATTTCTTTTCGTTGGCAAATTACGGAACTAAAGTGCGAATGACATGCTGATTGGGTAGCGCATCCTCCCACGAGGTGTCATCGCGGGCCAGTTAACCGGAATTTAAATCCGTCACATCTTTTCAAAACGCGACCCGCGATCCCATTGATGTGAAACAGGACTTGTGCAACATTCACGGGATTGCGGGTCGCGCCAGAGTATGATTGTCGTGCTTGTTGAATTATGAAAACATCATTTTCTATAAATGATTTATCCAGCTTGCCCGCAATGACAGTTTAATAGTCTGATCCTCTTCCAATGCTGTCATCGCTGGCAAGTTAACTGAATCTTAAACACAACAACTACTTCACAAAACGCGACCCGCGATCCAATAAAAGTGAAACAGGATTTGTGAAACATTCACGGGATTGCGGGTCGCGCTAGAGTATGATCAACGTGTAAGTAAACATTATAGAACTCCTTTTTTAATCACTATTCATCAAGCTTGCCCGCAATGACATTCTAAATGGAGCGGAGGCTATGTAAACTATTATTATCTTTAATCAATGCCCTACTACGTATACCCATGACCAATGATCGGCACACCGTTTTGTATACTGGAGTAACCAATAATCTTGAGAGTCGCATATTTGATCATAAAGTAAAAAGAGACAAACGCAGTTTTACAGCCAGATACAATTGCAGGAATTTAGTTTACCATGAAGCGTTTATTGTAATCAAGGACGCAATCCATCGCGAAAAGCAATTAAAAAAAATACCAACGCAAGTGGAAAGAAGAACTAATTGAGAGAATTAATCCTGAATGGAAGGATCTTAGTGCAGAATGGTATGATCTGAAAGAATTTGAGTTGTTTAAGAAATTTGACAAGTAACCCGGGTCCGTTTTAAATCAAACCCGTTGGCATTTTTACTATCTTCGATACCTCAACACCCACCCCCATGAAAAAAATCATTTTCCTGCTTGTGTTTATAAGCCTGTTTCAGGCCTGTACAAAAGAGTCGGCTCCGACTGTAGCCGATGAAATAAAGAAAGTAGAGACCAGTCTTACCCACGAAGTGTACCTGGTAGGCGACTCCACCTGGACAATCGAAGCACGCATGGCTCATTATGGTGTGCCGGGAGTAAGCATAGCCGTTATTAAAGACTCCGAAATTGTGTGGGTAAAAAGTTATGGCACAATGGATAAAGAAACCGCACAGCCTGTTACTCCTCAAACGCTTTTTCAGGCAGGCTCCATAAGCAAGCCGGTGGCCGCGTATGGTGCATTGAGTGTAGTGGAAAGCGGTAAGATTAAGTTAGATGAAAATGTCAACACGTATCTGAAATCGTGGCACCTGCCAGAAAATGAGTTTACGAAAGATAAGCCGGTGGCGCTTAAGCATCTGCTGAGTCATACCGGTGGGCTTACCGTGCATGGTTTTTTAGGTTACAGTCCCGATTTGCCCGTGCCTACGCTGGTGCAGGTATTGGAAGGCGAAGCGCCAGCCAACTCTGCAGCCATCCGTGTTGACAAAAAACCGGAAGAAAGCTTTCGCTACTCGGGCGGTGGCTATTGCGTGATGCAACAAATGCTGATTGATATTGAAGGAAAACCTTTTCCAGAGTTGCTTAGTGAACGGGTGCTTGTGCCGCTGAATATGAAAAGCAGCACGTATAACCAACCGTTGAATGAAACTCAATTGCTACTGGCAGCTACAGGCTACCTGCCCGATGGCTCAATGACAAAAGGCAAGCGCCACACGTACCCCGAAATGGCTGCTGCCGGATTGTGGACCACAGCCGAAGACCTCGCTAGGTTTGCCATTGATATTCAAAATTCAGTAGGTGGCAAGGGCACAAAGGTGTTAACGCAACCAATGGTTACTACTATGCTTACGCCTTTTGTTGCCGATTTTGTCGGACTCGGAATTTTTCTGGAGAACCATAAAGGTGATAAGTACTTCGGCCATGGTGGGTGGGACGAAGGTTTCTCAAGCCAGTTGATTGCCCATCGCGATAAAGGCTATGGTGTGGTCGTGCTCACCAACTCCAATCACCCGGAGTTTATCGAGGAACTGATACGCTCGGTGGCATTAACGTATGAATGGCCCAATTTTCTGGCCGTACATAAAAAGATGGAACTGGATACTACCGTATTCAAACAGATTGCAGGCCGCTATCGGAACTTCAACGATGGCCTGATCCGTATTTATAATGAAGGCGGTCACCTGTACAGAAAGTATCTGCGCGGTGAGCCTATGGAGTTATTTAAAATTTCAGACAGCACATACATCAGCCGCGAGCGCGACCAGATCATTCAGTTTAAAAATAATCCTGCTGATGGTCGTATGAATATTTTGTTTTACAATGACGAAGGCGAACAGCCCACAGCGTTTGAGCATCCGCTTCTTGCGGAAGCAGACCGCGTTCCGTATGAATATCTGCTGGCCGGTGATTTTGACAAAGCCCTTGCGGGATACAAAACCTTATTGAAGGCCGATGCCAAAGACGAAGCTGTAAATGAAGGGAACCTAAACGGGCAGGGGTATGAATTACTCCAGTCGGGCAAAACCATATTAGCGCTCGATGTTTTTAAAATTAACATGCTCTTGTACCCTGGCAGTGCAAACGTATATGACAGCTATGCCGAAGCCTGTATGAAAAATGGCGACACCGAACTTGCCATTGCGAATTATAAAAAGTCGTTGTCGCTAAATCCTGAAAACAAACAAGCCGTAAAAATGCTCGAGGAGTTGCAAAGCAAGAAGTGATGGGAAACAGTCACATGGCTTCTTCTACGAAATGTCATACAGACCTGATCCTCTTCTTAAACTGTCATCGCCTGCCTAATAGTCTGGCCCTCATTTTTCACTGTCATCGCGGGCAAGTTAACCGAATCTTAAATACACTCCGACTCAACAAAACGCGACCCGCGATCTCGTTGATGTGAAACATGATTTGTGTATCATTCCGGGATTGCGGGTCGCGCCTTCTTACTATTAAATTCATTCAATATTTAAATTGTGTATACTTCTTCTTGAAAATCATCAAGCTTGCCCGCAATGACATGCTAATAGTTTGATTCTTCTTATTACGCTGTCATCGCGGCCCCGATGCATCGGGGGACCCGCGATCCCATGGTAGTGAAATTCAGTTGTTCGGCACGGCAGGCAATACGTTGAAAATAACTGCCTGCTAAAAACTAAGGTTCAAAAAATGAAACAAATATTTTTAACCCAACTGTTTCTTCTCCAACTCTATCCAATCTTCCCGCACCGGGTTAAATACATCAATAAGTTTACAATCGGTTAGTGTTCTTGCGCTGTGCGGAACATTGCCCGGTATGTAGGCAGTCTCTCCGGATTTCATAAGGCGCTTCTCCCCGCCTACTACAAATTCCATCTCCCCCTCCAGCAGGTGGCTCCACTGTTCGTGCACATGCTGATGTTCCGGCAAGTCAATTCCGGCTGCAATCGCGATGCGGGCGCAGGTAAGCTGCTTGCTATGATGCACCTGGCCGTAGATGCCCTCCCAGATTTTAATTTTAGGTTTGGTGTTGTAATCAATGAAGGGCATGATTAATAGTTTAATGTCTTCGAAAATAAGGAAATTAGATACTATTTACTTTGCTCCTGAAAACGAACCTGAAGACTTAGGACATTTTTGTGTTAAAACAGGGGTAGCGTTGCACCAGATCGTAGGTCCCATTGTATTAGAGCGTAGGTCCCGTTGTGGTAGATCGTAGGTTCCAGGTGTAAGTACGTAGGTACCCGTTGTGGTAGACCGCATGTTCAAAGTATAAGTACGTGGGTACCCGTTGTGGTAGACCGCATGTTCAAAGTATAAGTACGTGGGTACCCGTTGTGGTAGATCGCATGTTCCAAGTATAAGTACGTGGGTACCCGTTGTGGTAGACCGCATGCTTCAAGTGTAAGTACGTGGGTACCCGTTGTGGTAGACCACATGTTCAAAGTATAAGTACGTGGGTACCCGTTGTGTTAGAGCATGTGTTTCAAATTTTCAGGTCTGTTCAATAAACTGTGTCCGTCAGATTTTTTGGTATCTTAAGTGGGCTGAAATGCGCCCTTAAAACTATGCCATTTAAACCCTTATTCTTTTTCCTTCTCTCGCTGGGTGTCCAGGCGCAGGAACAGCAAATCAACGTAAATGGAAACAACTATCATATTTACCTAAAAGGGTTTGAAAACCGCAAAGCAGGCACCCCGGTGTTGATCTTTGAAAACGGTCTTGGCGTAGGACTTGGAAACTGGGATCCGATACTTGAACCCCTGGCACAGGTTGCACCGGTTTTTGCCTACGACCGCGCGGGGGTTGAAAAATCGGATGTTCAATATAAAATGCCTGCGGTTAAACAGGTTGCTGAAAATTTAAAATCAATCCTCACTGCATTGCACATCGCGCCACCCTACGTACTGGTTGGTCATTCTTTGGGCGGTGTTTACATCCGGGGGTTTGCCGGATTATTTCCAAATGATGTAACCGGCTTGATTTTTATTGATCCCGCAGATTTTACTGAAACAAAAGAAGACAGGAATGTATTATTGCGCGACCTGGGGGTTGCTCCAAATCGGATTGATGAAATGGCACACGAGCGTCTTTATAAGAAATCGGAAGTCGATTCGCTTCATTTTGGACCCTGGAGCGAAGGCGAAGTGTTGAAAACATTACGGCAAACCGATTTTTCCGAATTGAACCACTTACCCTTGCCCAACGTACCAATCTGTTTTTTTATTGGTGGCAAGTTTGAAGTTCCGCCTGAGCGATGGAGTAAGGATTTTAACCAGCCTGCATTCTTTGCTTTACGCACAAGCCGGGATATGGAGCGCTGGAAGAAATTGGTTTATTCTTCCAGTAAGGGTGGCAGCCTCATTTTTTTATCAAAAAGTGGTCACTTCGTGCATCGGGATGATCCTAACGCGGTGATAGGTACTATAAAAATCATGATAGAAAGTTTAAATGCAAAGTGAAGCCAGCAGAATGGTAATAATGCAACCCTTCTTTTATCCGGCTGTCTATGAAAACAATGAAAAAACACGCAGCACTTTTACAAGTCACTCTATTAATATCAATCTGTTCTTACGCCCAGAACAGAGATCCGCTGGCAACCGAAATTGTAACGGCCGATCTGGATCGGTTCTGGACCGCGCTCGATAAGGCCGGGCCTGAAATAAATCCTGTTGTCATTGATAACCTTTATCTGAAGCCTGGTTCAAAAGGAATCAAGGGATTTACGAAAGGAAGAATTAAAAATGCTGAATACTTAGCCGGTGTAATTAAATCGCACCCGAAATATTATCACTCGATAAAACCAGGCACCGATAGCATAGCAGGTATGAAAGATCCGATCCGGCAAAGTCTGGTGAAACTGAAAGAACTTTATCCGAAAGCAATTTTTCCACCGGTGTATTTTGTTATCGGTGCCCTTAGCTCAGGCGGCACTTCCTCCAGCGATGGTCTTATCATTGGTGCCGAATTGTATGGTCGCACGGCCAACACCCCTACGGAAGAACTTAACGACTGGCTGCTTTCCGTGATCAAACCGGTAAAAGAAGTTCCTCACATTGTAGCCCATGAGTTAATTCACTTTCAGCAAGATTATGACGGTGGCACATTACTGGCCGCATCTATAAAGGAAGGGTCTGCCGATTTTCTGGCCGAGTTGATTTCAGGCCGGCATATCAATCAGCATGTGCATGAGTTTGCCGATCCACAGGAAAAAGAATTGTGGCTTGAGTTTAAAGAGAAAATGAATGGCACAGATTACACGGGGTGGTTATATAGCTCGGCTAAAGGCAGGCCGAATGACCTCGGTTATTGGATGGGCTATAAAATCACGAAAGCCTTTTATGATCAGGCCCCGGATAAACAGGGCGCTATCAACGAAATCTTTCACATCAAGAATTTCAATAAGTTCCTGGACCAAAGCGGCTACGCTAAAAAGTTTGATTGACTCAAACTTTTTTAAAATCATAATCGATCGACCTTCAATAACACGAGTCGAGCAATTTGGCAGCTTGCTGCAGGTTATCCCACTTCTGCAAATCATTTTGCATGGACTTAGTTAACTCCAGGTATTTATCGCAACCCATGAGCAACACATCAATCTGATCTTTGTATTTGTTTTTATACACGATGGTTTTCTCATTGGTGATTTTATTAAAGATAATCCACTCTTCATTTAACAAGCCACCGGGCGTGCTTGAGGCTTGTCGGCCTTGAATAGTTAGCTCCAATGCGCTCAGGTTTGCCTTTAAGCTTTCGTTATCCGAATTATCGATCGCTGCCTGTGCCGAATTATAGCCGGCCAGGCTGGCAATATTGTCGCGCAGCTCAATCAATTGTTCGGTCGATGACACGCGGATCACACTATCCATATTGGATACGTAATCATTCTTTTCCTGATCCTTCTTAACTACCGCAGTGGCTGCTGCTGAAGTACCTGCCTGCATCGCCCCCCGGGCCAGTGAAGTAGCAAACTCGTTAATGCTGGTTGGGTTTGGATTTAAGTACACCTGAAAAGTGTTTCCATTAAATTGCTCGGCAACAAACATCTTATCAATTACGGTAAAGGTTACATTTCTTCCTTTGCTGTTAACGTAATCAAACCCACTAATGGATTGAGGTGTGTGGTCCACGAATTTCCCATCGGTGCCTTTAAAAATAATCCTTTCTACATAACGTTTACCTGGCAACGGCACGATCGTAATTTCACCCGGCATTTTTCCAGATGAGGTGGTAATGCTGCCTTTAAAAGAACTTTTAGTTTGCTTTGCGAGGTTGGTTTGTTGCACTTCCTCCTGGCTAACGGTATATCCATAGCGGGCTACCTGCGGTGCATCAAATTTCTCTTTTCCTGTTGCTGTTTTCACTTCAATATCTTCCAGCACACCGGCCTTCTTTCTTAGTTTCAATTCGCCTTCGTGCTTTGCACCGGTTCTTAACACGACATAGCCGGCACGTGGCGTGGTGCTATGAATTTCCTTCCCCATCACAATTCCCATACTACGCCATTCATACATATTTTCCGGACTCTCATTAATAGGCCCGCCTGATATGGCTGTGCTGGCATTTGGATTCACATCCGTAAGGCCATAGGATTTCAGCGAAGCAACCGGAAACTTTAAGTCTTTACCATCGCCTTCATAGGCTACCTCCGTTACATTGGTGGGGCTTCCTATCAACGAGATTTTTCCATCCATTTTTTTTCCTGACTTCAACACCACATAACCATTTTGCAATTCGGTCTTCCCTTTTTTCCACTGATAGGCACCTGCTGGCGAATCATTGGACTGTGCTAGTGTAAAGAGAGTGGCGCTAAAGCATAAACAGAATAGCAGGCTAATCTTAACGTGAGAGTTCATGAGGATGTTTATTTATCGTAATCTAATTCCAGGCAACTAAAAATAGTTATTTAAATGCGAACTCGTTTCAAATTCTTTGAACGGATTCAATCACCTTTTCTATAGACGAAATCTCAGCTCACTGATTATTTAGAAGGAATAAACTTCGGTGCCTTTCTATGTTTGGTGCTTTGCTCATAGGCGAAAGCTATTTCAATCAACAGGGGTTCGCTCCAGGCCTTACTGAAAAATGAAACTCCAACAGGCAACTCATCAATAAAACCCATCGGCACGGTAATAGCAGGATAACCCGAAATAGCAGCCAGCGAAGAACTGCTCCCCATAAAATGATCTCCATTGATCAGATCCGTTTTCCATGCCGGTGAACCCGTGGGCGCCATTAACGCATCCAGTTTATTTTCCTTTAATAGTTTATCAATGCCATTCTCGCGGGTAGCTTTGAGCATAGCTGTCAAGGCTTCTTTGTATTCCTTATCCTCAAGACTTCCTTTTTCATGGGCCAGCTTCAGTAAGCTCTGATCGAAATAGCGAAGTTCAACAGAGTCCTTCCTGTTAAACTCCATCAACTCATTCAAATCATTAACCCTTGCTTTGTCACCCAGACTGGCAAAGTACCTGGTAAGTCCGTCTTTAAATTCATAAAGCATTACGGTAAACGAAGATCCGCCTACGCTTCTTTCCATGGAAAAATCCAGTTCTATCACTTCAGCTCCCTGGTTTTTCAAATCTGCCACCGTCTTTTTCATCAGAGAATCAACTCGCGGATGATACCCCATATTTTTTTTTAATAAGCCAATCCGCTTGCCGCTCAATCCATTGGTCTTTAAAAACTGGGTGTAATCAGTTGGGTTGCCAGCGGAGGCCCATGTCTTTTGATCAGCAGAATCAATACCCACCAACGCTCCGAGCGTAATAGCTACATCGGTGACGGTTCTGCCCATCGGGCCGGCTGTATCTTGTGTAGATGAAATTGGAATGATGCCCGCTGTCTC
>JBEBJH010000343.1:0-3513 GCA_040079965.1 Cyclobacteriaceae bacterium | reverse complement strand
TATAAGAGACAGAACTAGCACTTTACCTGTAATTGTATTCTGCCCATGGAACGGAAACCGAAAGTTCGGTGGTTTGTTACTATAAACAGATTCCCAGTCAATCCGATCCCACTTTTTTGAAACCAGGTAATCATTGAGAAAGGGTAAATGATCTTCCACGTGTTCATTGGCCCATGTCTGCACAGATGGCAACTCGTCAAACGGCCCTATCTTACTTGCCGTTTGTGTATTAAATAATTCATCTTGAAAAACGGAAAGGCTCAGGTCAGATTCTACTAATCTATCAGATTCATCCAAAACGCCAAAGGCAAATGTGAACCGAGTACGTTGCTTAACATTATCGGCAACCCGAAATTTAATTTTAACATCATTAGAAACTGTTGGCCTGAAAACACGTTGCGCTATTTCCTTACCACTCGCATCAAGAATAAATAATTGATGGAATCCATCCGATTTAAAACGGGAAGGCAACTCTATTCCCGATATTCCATTATCATCAAACGTAACCTCTTCTGCCAGTACTATCTTACCCTTTGATAGAATGAGTGCGAATAACTCTTGATTAGTATACTTTGATTTTGCAGAAATAGATAACAATACTTTCCTACTCTCATCTTCATCAAGTTTTATCGCTACTCCATCGTTCTCCACCACAGGCAGATTCCACTTAAGATTATCCTGACTTAAGAATCCAAAATACCTCTTGTTCATTTCGGGCTTCAAATTGAATAATGCGGTTCCTGCTGAATTTAATCGGAGTGTGATCAGGTCCATGTTTGATTCATCCCTTATGATGATCTCCTGATTTGGCTTACCCAGCGCCAGTACCGTATTGTTCAATCCTTGCAGTAAATGTCCCCCTTCCGGGTAGAATGCGACAAGGGTTTCTGTGTCCTTAAGTTTTACAATTTGTTGCTTACCCAGAATAGGCACATCCATTTGAAAGAAAGCCTCAGGTCCATAATTACGCATCCAATCTGTATAGGCAACAAACTTATAAATGCCCGGTTCGATATCGTTCCGTATCACAAACTGATTGTATCCGATACCATCTGTGGATTTAAATCGGACAGTTTGTGCAGTTGACCCATTTTGTGCAATTACATCCAATCGAATCAAATGCGCTCCCTTTACGAATTGTCTATCCTCGTAAAAGTATTTTGTTGAAAAGAATACGGAATCACCAGGAATATAGGATGGCTGATTAACCGAAAGGGATAACGTTACATAAGGATATTTCTTAGTATAGTCATTATACCTGCTCTCCAGCTCTGTCAAAAAATCGATAGGCATACTTGCACAGACGATTATTAACAGGGTTACTGAGAAAACTATTTTAACAAAGGCTGCTATTCTATTCATCTGCATTCAGATCTGCTCGTTGAGAAAAGTATTTAGTCAATCCAGAATTCAGGCTTTACAGTTGTTGATCCCGGGAACAATTTTTCACAAGTATTTGTATACAAAGGCTCAACTTTTGGAATCACCGATGGGTTGGGAATATCACTCGGTTTGATGTAAACAGAATTCCTATTAATTGCTGCGGAATAAAAGATGCCTTCAATCGAACCAGGTACGCCACTAACCTGAATGAAGTTAGATGGTATTTTACCTGCCTGGGGTGCAAAAAGACTTCCCGTTGCCAGCTTTTGATCTCTAATGGCTTTCCAAAATGCGTAGGCATTTGGCGAAAGGCTGAACTGTTGCACTTCTGCATGTACCTTGTAAAGAAAAGTCCACTGTGTAATTGGAACATATGCCGCCTTTAAGTTTGTAAAGCGTCCATTTTCAACAAACTGTCCATCGCTAACCAGAGGTATATCATTATATAGACTTGACCAGCATGTGCAGCACGCGCAGGGCTTTACATATTCAAACCCTCCGGGGCCTAGTACATAAGAACTGCATGGCAAAGGTGCCGGGCATCTGCCTTCACCGCAACTATAGGTATATAGTTCTGGATTTGTCTCTACCTGAAAAGTGCCAACAAATTTCCATAAAAAGTTAAAACTCGTTTGCTGTCCTGCCTTCGAATTGAAGAAAACATCAAAGCCATAGTCGATAGCTCCATCGGCATTTTCCTCTTCTTTATATTCAAAATAAACATCCTCAACTTCTCCGGCCGGTTGTAATAAGTCGGGGATTGAACGATACACTCTGCCATCAAGCAGTTCTACCTCAAGTGTATATACCCGCCCGATTGTTCCGCGAATACCAGCTGGGCTCGTTTGATACTTGCCATCCGTAACTTCTACCAGTTGCTCGCTATTACCCTGGTCATCAAAAATCATTAATCTGCGTACTGAGATGGGTGTCCGGATTGATTGTTTTGATTCAATGTCAAACGACTTGGATATGTTTATTGTGTAGGGACCCGGCTCATCGCTAATATATCCATCAATAACTATCGGAAAGTTAGCTGGAGTGCCAACATCAAATGTGATTCTATCTACACAAGCCCAGCTTGAAAATATCAACGCATACGTTATAATGGTCTTCTTCATGCGAGGTTATAACTTAAAGCTGTAGGATACTGAGGGTAGGGCAGTTCCAATAATGGATAATTGATAAGGTCGTAAAATACCGGGTCTGGCTTCTTGAAAGAAAATTGAATACGGATTTTTTCGGGCGTATATATTGTAAACTGAGATAGTCCATGTTCCATCCCAGAATTTTTTCCGCTTATGGTTCCCCTCTATAACAAACCCGATATCGAGCCGGTGATAATCCGGAATTCTGAATTGATTGCGATCTGAAAAGGCAGAGACTGTAAAATTTTCCACCTTAAAAGCTGTTAAGGGCAGGGTTATCGGACGCCCTGTTCGATACGTAAATGAACCGGTAAAAAAATGCCTCCTGGTGAAGTTGAGCTTCCAATTAAAGTTAACAACATGCGGTTGATCGAAATTGGAAGCATACTCATTTCCATTATTAATTGTTTCTTCAGGAAAATTGCTCTCAATGGTTCGTAAGGAGCGGGAAAAGGCATAGCTAATAGAGCCTGTAAATTTCCCTGTCAATTTAGCAATCTGGGTCTCCGCTCCAAATGCACGCGCTTTCCCTTGCAACAAATCTGTTTCAATCTGAGGGTTCAGAATCAATTGGGCCCCATCCTTAAACTCCAGAACGTTATCCAACTGCTTATAATAAAATTCTACAAAGGCTTCGTATTTCCTTTCCTTGAAATTTTTGAAATACCCTAACGAAAATTGATCTGCTTTTTGAGGCTTAAAATAATACCCGCTGGGTTGCCAGATATCAATAGGCGTAATGGCTGTGGTGTTCGTAACCAGGTGGAGGTATTGATAAATTCTATGGTACCCAAATTTTATAGAAGCTTCCCGCTGCAAATCAAAGCGCAACCCTAACCGGGGTTCTATATTATTATAGGTCTTGATCCTTTCGCCCTCACTATACTGAATTGTATCGGTTAAATAAATTGATTCGAGGGGCTTATCCGGTTCATAGGTATACACAGTGCCTGGACCTAAGGCACTAAAAATTGAATACCTG
>JBEBJH010000091.1:0-17141 GCA_040079965.1 Cyclobacteriaceae bacterium | reverse complement strand
GTGGTGCTCGTGTTGATTCAGGGAAGACCGTTAACTACCACGTGGGCGGAAGAAAATATTCCAGCCATTGTGAACGCCTGGTATCCTGGCATGGAAGGCGGCAATGCCATTGCTGACGTTTTATTTGGTGATTATAATCCGGCAGGAAGATTGACCGTGAGTGTGCCACGCTTATTGGGACAAATACCAGTGTATTATACCGCCAAACGGCTTAGCTACCAGCGTGAGTATGTGGATGAGTCGGGCAAGCCACTCTATCCGTTTGGGTATGGATTGAGTTATACCACGTTTGAATACTCAGACTTAACCGTAAACACTAAAAAGCAAAACGGAAAAATTGAAGTTACGGCAGACATTGTAATAAAAAACAAGGGTGCCAGAGATGGCGATGAAGTTGTTCAGCTTTATGTTAGAGACAATGTAGCTTCATATACTACTCCAGATCGCACGTTAAAAGCATTTCAACGCATTCGCCTGAAAGCCGGTGAAAGTAAAAAGGTGACTTTCCGGTTAGATGAAGAAAGTTTCTCGTTATACCAAGGCAATGGAAAATGGACAGTTGAACCCGGAACGTTTACCATCCTTATTGGATCATCATCCCAGGACATACGCCAACAAAAAGAAATAGACTTATAAAATTCTATGGGTCACCATGCCTGACTCATTCGAAATCAGCATAGTTATCTTTTGGTCTTCTTTTGAGATGATTCTGCATTATAACTCGGGCACAGGAGTTCCAGCGCAACACCACATCTTCATTGGCAGAAGGATTGATCTCATCCGCCTTTTCATAAAAATCCATAGCCTCCAGGTACCATTCGTAGGCATCAAAAACAGAACCCGGATTGGATGAATTCAAGGCTGTGTTACCCTGCCGCTCATGAATGATTCCCCGGTAGTAAAGTTTTGAATAAGGATCACTCAGGCTGTTGGCAATATCTTCTGCCATCTTAGCCTTGCTTTGCGATTGACCGAATTGATCGGTCAGCGAAAGCAATAGAACTATTTTAGCTTTTTGATTTTCAGGTTCTACAGCAAGAATGTCGAGGCAAATGCTTTCGGCAACACTAGGTTGGTTAAGCAAACGATAATGTTCGGCCCTTGTCAAGGCCGGGCCAACAGCTTCTTTTGAGAGGGGCTTTAAATTGAAAGCGGGACTTTCCTCAGCTTTTTTTAATTCCTGTAAGTTCATAGCGTTTTCATTTTGGTTCTTACTACTTACTTTACTTCTTACCAAAGATACTTAAAAGCTTCATCAATGGATCATAAAAGCGATCTGCCACGCGTTCCTTGAGTGGAATAATGGCATTGTCGGTAATGGTAATATTTTCAGGGCATACCGTTGTGCAACACTTCGTGATATTGCAAAGGCCTATTCCGCCCTCCTCTTTCAACTCTTTTCTTCTGTCTTCCACATCCAGCGGGTGCATTTCAAGGGCTGCCGTGTAAACCATGTGTCGTGGCCCGGCAAATTCTTCATGCAGGTGATGTTCGCGGATTACATGACACACATCCTGACACAAAAAACATTCAATGCATTTTCTGAATTCCTGCACCCGATCAATGTCGCCCTGATACATGCGCCAGGTGCCATCCGGTGCATCGGGTTGGCGGGGTTTAAACTTTTTTATTTTCTTTTTGATGCGGTAATTCCTGGAAACATCGGTAACCAGATCTTTAATCACCGGGAATGCCTTCATAGGCTGAATGGTGATTGGCTTATCACGAGGCATGTCGTCAAGACGAGTCATGCACATCAGCTTAGGATGTCCGTTTATTTCTGCCGAGCATGATCCGCATTTACCGGCTTTGCAGTTCCATCGCACCGCCAAGTCGTTGGCTTGCTCGGCCTGAATCTGATGCACAGCATCTAACACCACCATGCCTTCAGAAATTTCAGCTTCATAATTCTGAAACTGTCCTCCTGAATCGCTGGTGCGCCATATGTTAAAAGTAAATTTTGCCATTACTTCATTTCATCAATGATTTGCTTCAAATCGTTCCGAACGTCAGTCTTGGGTACTTGTCTTATTTCTATATTTCCTGTGTGGTCTTTTTTTAAGGTCATATTCACGTTCGAAAACTCAGTGCTCTTTTCAGGAAAATCTTCCCGGAAATGACCACCGCGACTTTCCTTTCTTTCCTTGGCAGAGATCGCAATTGCCCTGGCTACCGTGAGCATGTGCTTCAACTCCATGGCCGTGTGCCATCCCGGATTGTAGCCACGATTACCATTGCATCCAACATGAGCGACACGCCTCTCCAACTCATTCAAATGTTCAAGGGATGTTATTAAGTCGTTTTCGTTGCGCACGATTCCCACCAGGTCTTGCATCATCTCCTGCAAATTGTCTTGTAGGGCAAAGGGATTTTCTCCTGCACTTCCGCGCTCGAAGGGCGCCAGCGCCAACGCTGCTATTTCGTTAATCTGATTTTCATCTGCGGCTTCCTCACCATGTTCTTTGGCATACTTTGCCGCATACTCCCCGGCACGTTTTCCAAAGACGAGTAAGTCAGAAAGCGAATTACCACCCAGGCGATTCGCACCATGAAGTCCTGCGGCACACTCGCCTGTAGCAAAAAGACCCGGTACGGTGGTCATTTGTGAGTCGGCATCAACCTTCACACCGCCCATAATGTAATGCGTTGTGGGCCCCACCTCCATGGGTTCTTTCGTAATATCAACGCCTGCCAATTCCTTAAACTGATGATACATGCTTGGCAACTTTCGCTTGATATGTTCTGCCGCATTCGGGATTTTCTCTTTGATCC
Organism: Cyclobacteriaceae bacterium; assembly: GCA_040079965.1. Taxonomy (GTDB): domain Bacteria; phylum Bacteroidota; class Bacteroidia; order Cytophagales; family Cyclobacteriaceae; genus ELB16-189. Next base: position 14,369 of record JBEBJH010000091.1, on the reverse strand, counting down.
AGGCGATATCAAGATATACGCCACCATGGGGCGTTCCCCGGCCTGCTTTTACTTCGCGCCTGATGCACCGCGCTACGTGATCGCGTGTGAGCAATTCCGGTGGACGTTTTGCATTTTTATCTCCTTGCGTATACCGCCATCCTTCTTCTTCATCGGTAGATGTTTGGGCTTTGTATAAATCAGGAATATCATCAAACATGAACCGTCTTCCTTCTTTATTGCGAAGGACACCACCCTCCCCACGTACACCTTCGGTAATTAATAATCCGCGTACACTCGGTGGCCACACCATGCCAGTGGGATGAAATTGTACAAACTCCATGTCGATAAGTTCGGCCCCTGCGTGATAGGCGATTGAAATTCCGCCCCCCGTACAATCCCAACTATTGCTTGAGATTTTATAAATACGACCCATGCCACCCGTAGCAATAATTACAGCTTTCGCTTGAAAAACTTTGAAGAGACCTTTCTCGCGATCGTAACCAAATGCACCAACCACCTGATCTCCATGCTTCAGTAAACTTATGATCGTATACTCCTGGTATACATCAATGCCCTGATGAATGCCATGATCCTGAAGCGTGCGAATCATCTCTAGTCCTGTGCGATCGCCCACGTGTGCCAGTCGCGGATATTTATGACCACCAAAATTTCGTTGTAGAATTCTTCCATCCTCCGTGCGATCGAACACAGCTCCCCAGGCTTCAAGTTCGCGCACACGATCCGGGGCTTCCTTGGCATGAAGTTCGGCCATGCGCCAATTGTTCATGTACTGACCACCACGCATCGTGTCGGTGAAGTGCACTTTCCATCCATCACGATCATCCACATTGCCAAGGGCAGCGGCCACTCCGCCTTCCGCCATTACCGTATGGGCTTTACCAAGCAGCGAGCGACATACAACACCGACAGTTACACCAGCTGCAGACGCCTCAATAGCCGCGCGTAGACCAGCACCCCCGGAGCCGATCACCAATACATCATATTTAAAAGTTTCGTAGGCCATCAGAAAAATCGAAAGTCAGTCCAGATACCCATGGAACAAAGCCGCACATACACATCAGAAAACATCACCCAAAATAAACTGGCCCATGCCCAGTTCATATGGCGTTTGTTCAAACAGGAAGAACAGTTGTATAATTTTTTTCGAACCGGTGCTTTTGAAAGCTGATCTTTTATTCCGCCAATGAGATGCCTAAACGAATGACATCCGAATGTATATCCTCCCAACAACGTAGCATTCATTGCCAATACCAACGTGCCTACTCCCAATCCAAAAGAAGTTTCTCCCGTGATGGGGTCAATGAACCACATGGCCTTATATACATCATAGGCTAATATGAATACAAAGATGACCGCCAGGTACATGAAGTAGCGATGTACATTTTGCATAATTAAGGGAAAGGAATTTTCGCCCCAATACGTTTTGCGTGGTTCGGTAACCGTGCAGGCGATCGGATCGGCCCAGAATGATTTGTAATAAGCCCCACGATAATAGTAGCAGGTAAACCGCATGCCTCCGGGTGCCCATAATATCAATAAGGCCGGGGAGAAAGGAAGAATTAGCGGCCACCACGATGGCTTAGGCCCAAACCAACTGTGTGGTGAACTACCAAAAATTTCGGGCGAATAAAAAGGAGAAAGGTAAGGACCTATTGCGTAGTGCTCACCTTGCAAAGCGGCCCACGTTGCATAGCCAATAAAGGATGATAGTCCCAGTAAAACAAGGAATGGACGCACCCACCAGGAATCTTTGCGTAAGGTATGTCCAAAACTAAGCGCCAATAGAGAGTGGGTTTGATGAATCGATTTTAAGGAAAATTAAATTCAAAAGCAACTTAATGTGGGGGGTGCGCCATGTTCTTATCTGATTCGACCAGCAAAAAAAGCTATCAAATCACCACCCTCTTCATCTTTGGCGCTAACCAATGCATCAGCAGCCACGCCCATAGATAGGCAACACCACAAATAAGAAACAGAATGTTATATCCCAGCGTAATGTTGCCCAACAGTTTATAATGGTTCAACAAATTTCCTACGATTAGCGGAAAGAAAATCCCGCCCACGGAACCAGCCATCCCCCCAATGCCCACCACCGAACTCACTGCCTTTTTCGGAAACATATCCGATACGGTAGTAAAAATATTCGCGCTCCACGCCTGGTGTGCGGCTGCGGCCAGGCTCATCAAGGCAACGGCAATCCAGACATGATCGACAAAACGAGCAGTCATAATCGGCACCACACAGATGGCAAAAAGTAACATGGAGGTTTTGCGCGCCTTAAATACCGGCCATCCGATTCTGATTAAGTAAGACGATAAATAACCACCCCCAATACTGCCGAGTGTAGTAACTGTATAGATCACCGCCAACTGCAAATTTGGTTTTCTAAAATCAACGCCATATACTTCAGTGAAATACGATGGCAACCAAAAGAGTAGGAACCACCAGATGGGGTCAGTAAAAAACTTTCCTAAGATAAATGCCCATGTTTGGCGGATGCCTAACAATTTTATCCACGGAACAGCTACCAGATTTTTCTCAGCCTGCTCATCGGCATCGCTGTGGATGTAGTCATACTCTGCCTTCGATAATCGTTTCTGCCTTGAAGGGATCTCATAAAAAATCCACCACGCAATAAGCCAGATAAACCCAAGTGCACCGGTAAGAATGAAGGCTTGTTGCCAGCCATAGATGCCTAATATCCACGGCACTGCAATGGGTGCTACTACTGCACCGATGTTAGTACCGGAATTAAAAATGCCGGCTGCCAGTGCGCGTTCCTTTTTAGGAAACCATTCAGCGGTTGCTTTAATAGCAGTTGGAAAATTACCCGCCTCACTAATGCCCAGAAAAGCACGCATAAAACCAAAGCCCAACGTTGATTTCACCAGGGCATGACCCATCGCAGCAATGCTCCAGAAGAAAACAGAAATAGCGTACCCCATCTTGGTGCCTACCAAATCTACCACCCGGCCGAATACAAGATAACCGGCAGCATACGCTGCACTAAAGGCCATTACGATGTTACCGTAGTCAATTTCACTCCAGTTGAATTCCTTTTCGAGAGCCGGCTTGAGCAAACTCAGTACTTGCCTGTCCACATAGTTGATGGTGGTGGCCATGAAAATCAATCCACAGATTACCCAGCGATAGTTACTCCATGTTTTAGGCTGATCTTTCAAAGTATGTAGTTTATAGTTCACAGTTGAATCCCTCACCCCCATCCCCTCTCCCCAGGGAGAGGGGTGTCCGAGGAACGAGGACGGGGTGAGGGCTATACTCCAGCATACGCACTAAACGCACCATCAACCGGCACGACAATACCTGAAACAAATTTTGAGGCATCGGAGCAAAGCCAAAGCAACGTGCCACACAGTTCATCGGGTTCGCCAAAGCGACCAAACGGAGTGCCTTTAATAATCGATTGTCCGCGTTCTGTTAAACTGCCATCAGGGTTAGTCAGCAGATTTCTGTTCTGCTCCGTCAGGAAAAAACCAGGAGCAATAGCGTTAACGCGAATTCCTTCACCAAACTTCTTCGCCATCTCAACCGACAGCCATTGTGTGAAGTTACTGATCGCTGCCTTCGCTGCGCCATACCCTACCACACGGGTCAATGGACGAATGGCAGTCATGGAAGAGATGTTGATAATTATACCTTGCTTATTACTAACTAATACTTCACCAAAAATCTGTGCCGGCAAAACGGTACCCGTCAGATTAAGGTCCACTACCTTCTGAAAGTCATCAATTTTTAAATCAAGAAAAGTTTTGTCAGGCATAACCACCGCACCAGGCATATTACCACCTGCACAATTGATCAGGATGTCAATCGTACCGAATTTCTCAAGGACTATTTTTTTTGCAGCAAGAAGTTGTTGTTCATTCAACACATCAGCCGAAACCCCAATGGCGTTGCCACCGGAGCGAATAATTTCTTTTGCGAGATTATCAGCCGCATCTTTTCTACGACCCAAAATAACCACGGCAGCACCCGCTTTCGCCAGGGATTTGCACATCGCGGAGCCAAGCACGCCTGTGCCCCCGGTAACAACGGCAACTTTTGATTTTAATCCGAACAACTCTTCTAGGTAAGACATATATTAGACGTTAGACATAAGATTCAAGACATAAGACTTTTTACTTTCAACTCACTACTTGAACTTTATACTTTCCATTTATCCGCCATAGCCTTAGCGTAGGCGGACCTTCTACTTTAAGCTTTTTAACTTTCAACTCTAACTTCCCACCTTAATTGCCTGCCTTGCACGATTGCTCGCGTACGCTGCTTCAATTAGTTTAATCACATCCCGCGATTGCTCGGGCTTCACTGCTAACTCCTTGCCTTCGCGTATTACTTCATATAAGTTTTGATAGAACCCGAGGTAATTACCTGGAATAGTTTCGATGGTAGACTCAATATGCAATCCGCTAATTGTGGTATTAAGTCGGCTCCAGCTTTCTTTTGGTAATGCTCCCCACCCCGGGCTTCCGGGAATTTTCTTTTCCTTGAGCGCTTGCTCCTGCGGGTCTACATTACTACTGGTTATAAAAGATCCTTCGGTGCCATGCAACTGGTACCGCGGACCTTGCTCACGCACGAGATAACTCGACTTGACAATCACATTCAAACCGTTGTACGTTAACCGGATGTCATAAAAATCATCCACCCTTCCTCCGGTGCGCTGTGTACCTATGCGCGCATCTACTTCGTGAGGCATGCCGAACAAGACCAACCCCTGATCGAGCATGTGTGAGCCAAGGTTATATAAAATTCCTTTTCCAGCGCCCGCTTCCTCCTTCCACGAGTTGGGTTCGATGTAATTACGAAACCGATCGTAGTGGGCTTCAAACTCTACGATGCGACCCACCCATTTATTGTCGATTACCTTTTTCAACGTCAGGAAGTCACCATCCCAGCGCCTGCTTTGAAATACTGTTAATGTTTTGGAAAGCTTTTTTGCGAGTGCAATTAAGTCATCGGCTTCCTTAATCGTTACCGTGAAAGGCTTCTCTACCACCACATGCTTACCGGCTTGCAAGGCCTGAATGGTTTGTGGAGCATGTAACTCATTCGGAGTATTAACGATTATTAATTCAATGGCCGGATCAGCAATAGCTTCGTCTACAGACTTCACAACCTTGCACGTAGGATAATGATCCTTCGCGGTGTTCTTGCTTCGCTGAACTACTGTAGTTAATTCAAACCCTGGATGCGCGTGAATGAGCGGAGCATGAAAAACTTCGCCTGACATTCCGTAGGATAGTATTGCAGTCTTGATGGGTTTGGTCATACCTGAAACTGAAAGTAATTATGAACATTGTTATAGCAAACATCGCGCACCAATTGTCCTGTTATCGCAAGATCATTGGGTAGCTCCCCTTTCCGGATATCTTCACCAATAAGATTGCACAAGATTCTTCTGAAATACTCATGGCGTGGAAAAGAAAGAAAACTACGGGAGTCCGTGATCATCCCTACAAACCGTGAGAGCAAGCCCATGTTGGAAAGGGTATTGATCTGCTTCTCCATTCCATCCTTCTGGTCAAGAAACCACCAGGCAGAGCCCCACTGAATTTTTCCCGGCAGCGAACCATCACTGAAGTTACCGACCATCGTGGCAAACACTTCGTTATCGGCCGGATTAAGATTATAAAGAATTGTCTTCGTTAATTGATTGGATTGATCGAGGTGATTTAAGAATTGGGATAACCCGCGGGCTTGTGAGAAATCTCCAATGGAATCAAACCCGGTATCGGGGCCGAGTTGTTTCATCAGGCGTGAATTATTGTTGCGCATGGCCCCCAGATGAAACTGCTGAATCCATCCTTTGGCATGATACATTTTTCCCAGTTCACCCAGCACAGCATTCTGAAATGATTGCTGCTCACTTCGGGTTAAGGGTGCGCCCGACCGGATCGTTTTAAACAACTTACCAGCGTTGATACGGTCAGATTCCTCATAGAATATGAATTCCAGTCCATGATCGGAAGCGCGGCATCCGAAGGTTTCGAAATAATCAATGCGGTTTTCTAAAGCGATGAGCAAATCATCAAATGACTGAATGGTAACTCCGGCCGAGGTGGCAAGTTTGTCGAGATAGGAATTGTAGCTTGCCGGATCGGTTGTGGAGTATGCTTTATCGGGCCGAAACGTTGGAAACATGTTGATGCTATTCTCCTGCCGCGCAAATTGCTCGTGATCGATCAGGGAATCCACCGGATCATCTGTGGTGCAAACTACTTGTACGTTCATTTTCGAGAGCAAAGCCTGAACCCGGAAATCATCTTGCAGAAGAAGTGCAGAACAATGATCAAAGATTTCCGAAGCTGACTGCTCATTAAGTAGCGTATCTATTCCAAAGTAATTCTTCAGTTCAAGGTGAGTCCAATGAAACAAAGGATTGCGCAGTGTATAAGGAACCGTTCGGGCCCAGGCCATAAATTTATCGCGTGGGGATGCATCCCCCGTGATGAACTTCTCGGACACTCCGTGAATGCGCATTGCCCGCCATTTGTAGTGATCTCCTTCGAGCCAGACAGCCGTAAGGTTTTCAAACTTCCGGTTCCCGGCAATGTCTTTAGGAGAAAGATGATTGTGGTAATCGATGATGGCGCAACCACTGGCATAAGTGTGATATAGCTCGCGGGCCGCATCGGTATGCAGCAGAAAATCGTTTCCTATAAATGAATCAGAAGAAATATGCATGACTTACTTTAGCTCCCTGATTTTAATACTGCGAAAGGAAACAGCATCGCCATGATCCTGCAAAAGGATATGACCTTTCTCTACCATGCCAAAGCCTTCCCACACATTATACTTGCTTCTGGCAACCAATGCATAAAAAATAGGTGTACCGCGCTGATACTCAACAATCTTTCTTCCATTGAGCCAATGCTCAATACGATTATCGGGATAAACGCGAATCCGGCCTTCATTCCATGTTCTTGGAACATCCGAAATCTTGATTGAGGGAATCAAATCATACAGTGAACCGAGTGTGCGATTTCCTACCACACCTTCCTTTGCATCAGGATGCCGCGCATCATCCAGGATCTGGTATTCCATTCCAATGGCCGAGCCTGTCGAAAGATATTTTTCGTCCACAAAATATTTTACCCCGCTATTCGCTCCGTCTGCGAATTTAAAATCGAAGGTTAACTCAAAGGCTCCAAACTTTTCGTCTGTGATGATATCTCCCCCATGGGCGGATTCTGCTCCACCGGAGGGCAACACCGAAAGCACTCCGTCTTTAATCTCCCAACCTTTGTCAGGAAACATATCTTTAAAAGCTCCGCGCCAACCCGTGGTACTTGTACCATCCCACAGCAAACGAAACTCTTGTTGTTTTTCCACTGGAGATAATGTGTTGGGGATAAGATTTACGACTGTAATATTATCAACAGGTCTGGCTTTAAGATTTTCTGTCTGGATGCGAATATTTTTCCAATACGTTTTCCTGCCTTCCTGCCCGGGTTGATAAACGGAATGCACTTGTAGTCCAATCAGTCCTTTCAAAGATGCGTCATCAATCAGATAGGCTACCGGAACATCATTGACCCACGTACGAATGGTGGAACCAATACATTCTATGCGGTAATTATTCCAATCACCCCACTTATAGGCTTGCTTAGCGGTTGGATTTAGTTCAACTGCATAGATCCACCCTCTGCGCGCTTCATCATAAATTCCGCCCGACCATGCACGCTCCTTGCGGTGATCTACTTCCATCTGATAGCCATAGACACGACCATCTTCCGGTTTTTGCAAACTGCGGAACTGGATACCTGAATTAATATCGGCATCAATTTTAATCTGAACTTCAAGAATGAAGTCCCCATACTCTTTTTCCGTTGCCAGAAACGAGTTTGGAGATTCCTTTACGCATGTACCTACAATCATTCCATCCAGTACTTCATACTTCGCTTTACCGTTGACTTGCTTCCAACCCGTTAGGTCCTTGCCATTAAATAGTTTTGTCCATTTTTCTTTTGCAGGTGGACCGGCCCACAGGGGTTGAACAATCAAACAACAAATGATCAGGCTCCAGAATCTCATAGCTTATTCTATTATAATTTCATATCCCAACCCTTTTCATATTCGCGACTCCACAAAGCATTCGCTGCTTTATTGTCTTTTATCCGGCCATTGGAATCAACATAAATCGTACTACCCGAGCGATACGCAATGTTTCCCAACTGGGGCAACAACGTTGATTTATGACCTTCCACAATAGGCGAATTCAGTTTTGCTTTACCTCTGATGGAGTCCATGAAATTCTGAAGGTGTAAACTATCCAGCTTCTCGCCCATGCCCATGGTATTGGTAGCATCGGCCTGCTGAATGTCGGTTTTAACTTCTTTAATGAGTTTGGTACCTAACTCATACACTTTATAATCATCGCCTCCTGGAATTACCATCGTTCCCTTTTCTCCATAAAAGATTACCCCACGTCCGCTTCTAACTTCATCGTAATCATTACAACTTCTTCCCTCCCACAGCATGGCCGTATTGTTTGCAAACTCGTAGGTGATCGTCTGTGTATCGGGTGTTTCCCAATCATCTTTATAGGCGAAGCGGCCCCCACCAGAAACCACTTTCGTGGGATACTCAACACCAAGTCCCCACCGCATCAGGTCAATTTCGTGGGTACCATTGTTCAAGGCTTCGCCCGTGCCCCAATTCCAGAACCAATGCCAATTGTAGTGAATGAGATTATCCTTATACGGCATCCGTGGTGCCGGACCTTGCCATAGTTCATAATCAAGATGCGCAGGTACAGGAGTTGCTTTTCCAACCCCGATTGGTTTTCGGGCATTGGCATACCAGCCTTTAGCAAAATAAACGCGACCAATAATTCCTTCGCGCAAAGCTTGAACAGCTTCTATCATTTTCGGAAAGGATCTGCGCTGATTACCCATTTGTACAAGCCGATTGTACTTGGATGCAGCAGCTACCAACATCTCTCCTTCCGCAGGATTGTGTGAGCAGGGTTTTTCAACATATACATGCTTACCCGCTTTTAACGCCATCAGGGTAGCCGGTGCATGCCAGTGATCGGGCGCAGCAATAACAACTGCATCAACGTCCTTCACTTCCAGAAGCTTGCGAACGTCTTTCTCGCCTTTCGGTTTCTTGCCCGTTAGCTTTTCAATTTCAGCAATAGTCTTGCTCATCACATTGGCATCCACATCGCAGATGTAGCCCACTTCCACATTTGGCAATTGGGCAAACATGCGGGCCAGGTAGTGGCCACGGCTGTTGGTGCCCACCACACCAATTACAACCTTCTCACTCTGAGATTTTGTAATGCTAAAAACTGAAGGTGAAAGCAATATGCCGGCTCCTGCCAAGGCTGACTGCCTGATAAAATCTCTGCGTTTATACATAGTCAGTGATTATTGGGCTATTAAATTGCCTACAATAATCGAATAATCATAGCTGACTTATTACTAATAAAGGTAAAAGCAGGATGCGTGGTTAATTTAACGAGCCTGTCACTCGCATTTGATAATCTTGCCCGAGGCTGAACCACTTTCTGAGCTTGCTTTATAATAGTATGCTCCAACCGGAAGCCCGTGCGCTTGCAAAATCAGTTGGTAAGTGCCGGCCTGAATCCGGTTTTCGCTGGCAGTATGAACCGGTCGACCCAGTAGGTCAAACAAGGTTATGCCAAAGGTTCCGGCCGTTTCAAGTTTATAGTCAATAGTAATCTCTTTACTAAATGGATTCGGAAACGCTGTTACGGTAACACCGGAGTTATTTTCAGAAACACTTGTAATCACGCTGGGCATATTGGCATCCATCCAATTAAGCCGACTGGTTACCCAATCCTTCAACCAGGTGACTTCCGACTGAAAGGTGGGACCTATGTAATAATTTGGCCAAATGTATTGGCCCAATACAGGCCAACGTTGAAAGTTTCTCTGTTGAGCGCTGGTACTCTCGCCCGGTAAAACAAAATTCAAAACAACGTAGAGAGAATCAATGTAGGAAATCAATTTGGTAGACTGATATTGATCGGCCCGTAATGAACTCCAGCGTGCCGCTAATTTGCTTCGATAAGCAGGGTGCTGATTAAGACGATTCCACCAGAATGGAATAAGCCAAAAATCCTGTGAACACACAGAATTAAAACTAGTCACCCACCCCTCCGGGTTTCCCTGTGTACAATAATTCGCATTACCAAAACCCAGATTGAAATCCCAGATCGGCCCCATGTTCAATTTGCCTCCATCCGAATCTCTTTGTTTATGAAGGTATGTGCTCAATCGGTAGCCGTCTACATTTTTACTGATCTCATTGGCAATAAAAAAGTCAACAAATGAGTTCACATCCATGTAGCGCGAATATCCATTCACCGGATCGGTAAAGTTGGTACCAAACAGCGTGCCTTCAAAATTCGCCATGAATTGTTGAATATAGGTTTTCTGCTGATTGGTAATATCTGCGGCTTTCGGATAATCGTATTGAAAAAAAATAGTTTGTGTACCGTTGCGACCAGGCGGAGGATAGCTGGAAGTCCAACCATCATTACCACTACCGGTTTCTTTGTCAAGTTTAATGAGATAACCTCCGGTAAGATTGTCACCCGAATTTTCATCCGGATTTAGCTTATTAATATCTACCCGATTGTTATCGCGTTTTATCTTTTCAATAAGCACATACACCCCCTCATAACTACCATTAATCATTACCTCACAAAAGCGCGTGCGGGGAGCATAGCGTCCCAGATCGCGACCTACTTTATAGGCAAGGGCATCGCGCATCAGGCTTTTATCATTATAGGGAGCAAAGAGTACCCAATCTTCTTCGGGGGGCATGCCTAGTAAAGGAGCGCTCATGCCTGCCCCCAGGTCATCGATCAGTTCGATCCCAAATTGTTTTTTTGGAAACATCTGCGAAGATGAGCCGCGGATTTCAATTCCAATTTTTCCATTATAGTTGTTAAAGGGATCGGTAAGATTATTTCGTACACCCACACCATTATCAATGATGCCCATGGAGGCTACAATTTTAGGCTCGTCCATGATAGTCTGACCATTTGTGTTAATCACGATAATAGGCAAATTGGAGGCGGTAAATGGTTGGGCGCTAACAGTCTGGACAAAGCTTAATCCAATCATTCCTGTTACAAATCCACGCAAAATTGAGTGCGATGAGAACTTCATGAAACAAAGATCGGCAAAAGCCTCGTTACCACATACCTGTTGGCATAATTGCCTAATCAACGATTTTCAGCATCTCCACCAACATGGGCACTTCGCGACTTCTGGATCTACCAGGTGTATGTCCGGATTCGGTAAATATTTGTTCTTTCCACGCCCGGCCAAACTTATACGGGCCGTCAATTCCATTTCCTGAAATGAACTGCAGGTATTCCGTATATCCATTAATTGCGGCATAATCACTTACCTGAATAGCTCCTGCATACATTAACTGATTTGCTTTAATATTGGGAACGCGCTCATTTATTTCATATGGCAAATCCGGAACAGACAATTTCTGGCTACGCCCAGAGGGACCAATCATGACCCAAGAGGCGGAGCTATTTGTCTGCTCATTAAAATAATACCATGATGACATATAAATGTCAAATTCTCCAAACGTAGCCAAATCAACGGTTTGCTCATCCTTAGTAGAAATATAGATTTGAGCATTTAACGTCTTGAAATCAAATTTATTCCTAGGATGAAAACTGTAGAGCCGTACTCGCTTGTTCCGATAGTAACTTTCAGATCCTATCTCCATGAATTCTTCAGGGTATTCTATCTTTATTTCTTTGTCCTTGAGAAAGAAAACACCTAAAGGATAATACTCATTGAAATTTTCCACATTGGGAAAACCAAATAATCTCACCCGGGCACCAATCAAATCTGGGTCAGACAAAGACGTACTGAGAGTTTTCAGGGGTTTAGTTACTTCACTAAATGGAAAATTTAATAAAGCTCCAATATTCACATTATTTTGGATCGTATATCGGTTAATTGCATGACCCACATCTCGCACAAAGAGTTTGGTACTCGATTGCGTTGTGGCCAGTATGATGGCATCGTTTTGCTCATCAATAAAATCTGAATCACCGCTCGCGCTGAGATAATAAGTCGATAATGGGGTAGTTTCTGATTTCACTTCTATAGATCCCACAAAGGCAGGATATTGCTCAGCCTTGTTTAATGTCCAGACACCTCGTTTCATTTCTGTAACACTAAAAACCTGTAAACCGCACGGGTATCTCAAGTAAACTTCATTAACAGTGAAGGTAGAACCATTAAACTCTTCTGACTTTAATTCAACATGTTCACCATTCTTAAGTTCCTCCTTAGCAATAGTATACCCATCATTATCACTAAGAAAAATGAAAGACTGCATTCCGGGTACTATATGTTGATCAGGAACATCCAGGGTTAGCAAGGTGTTTCGGATAATTACATCCACCGTGCATTCTGTTTTTTCTCCAGCGTGGGAGGTGGCCACGGCCAGCAGTTTATAATCGCCATCTGGCAGTGAATTCGTATTCCATGTAATCTGATAGGGGGCTGAGGTTGCAATGGCTATAGATTGTCCATTTGATTGAACATCAATGGAGCCCTTAAATTCAGAAGGCACAGAAAAAACTATTTCGGTGTTGTTCCAAATTGTTTGCCCCGGCCTGGGTTCGTTAAACGAAAACGGTAAAGAAATCTCTTTTTCTTCCAAACAGGCAGTTATCAGCCATGCAAAGGCTAGCAACGTTAATCCGTATGGGAAATGTTTCTTCACAAGATAAAGATACTAAAAGAAATGAGGAGTTGGAAAGACTCAAATAGTACGCATTTTATCACCCCTTGCATTTACTCGGAAACAGAGAGGTGTGATAAAAGATTTGAAGAACTGGAAATTGAAAAAGCAATCTATTTTAGTCTGAGAGACACCCTAGTGAATTTCATTTTGAATAAATGCCTTTGCTATTCCGAGCGGTCGCATGATATAACGTTTCTTGTTCACGTGGCCCAACTGCCGGGTGAGAATATCATCCAGCGTTTTAATGGTTTTAACAATATAACGGCCTTTATTAAGCATCACACATTCCGACTTCACACCCATGGCGGCATCGGTAATTTCTGAACGTGTGGCATACCCGGTTTTGTTAAGTGTCTCTAACACTTGTGTAGCCCAGATCACCGGTACATGGGCTGCTTCACAAATCCATAAAATCTCTTCCTGAATTTCACTGAGTCGTTCAAATCCGATTTCGACAGCCAGATCACCACGGGCAATCATTACCCCAAACACTTCATCTTTCATTCCGTTCATGATCAGGGCTGGAAGATTTTGAACTGCAGAAAGCCGCTCGATCTTGAGAATGATGGCTGGTTTGTGATGGATTGCATATCTATTGATTTCGTCCCGTAATAATTCTACATCCTCCGGAGAGCTGACAAATGAATATCCCACCAGGTCTGCATGTTGACAGATAAAAGGAATATTGAATTTATCTTCTTCCGTAAGTGCTGGAATTAACAAATCGGAATCAGGAAGGTTGATTCCCTTCTGAGGTTTTAACAAAGGTTTCTTGGTTGAGATCCTGACTATTTTAACAACCACAAAGTCAGTCGCTTTTTCGACCACCTTTGCTTCAAACTTTCCATCATCAAAATAGATGTGTTCACCAGGTTTCACCATGGTGATAATCTCATTAGGCTCAACATATAAGATATCGCGATCGCGCCTTTTTCTGCGCTTCCCCTCTGTTTCCGCATTCGGTACTGCGCATAGCATTAACTCCTTTCCTTCTGAAACAGGAAGTTCAAGGCACTCCTTTTTCTTTCGGGCTTCTATAGATCGGATTCTGATTTTAGGACCGCCAAGGTCCATATACACTTTGCAATTTTTACCCGTTTTTGCAATAGCCTTTTTAAGTACCTGAATCATACTCAACCATACTTCAGGATTATCATGCGCGCAGTTAATTCGCGCCACCGACATACCCTCGTTGAGCATCTCCTCGACCAACATGCGATCCTGCATCAATTCGGATGAAAAAGTGACCATAATATGCGGACGGTCTTGTATCGGAAATACACCCAGCAATTGCTCGGCATGTATAAGTCGTAACTTGGATGCTGTTTCAAAATCACACACGGGTGTGGTTAACGTACCCTGCGTATGATTGAGCCAGCCTAATACATTCAGCACCTGACTTAATGTATGACTTTCTGAATTGGTTAATGATGATAACCCAATATGGTGCAGATACTCTTGCGCCTCCCGGATTTCCTTACTTCTCAATACGAGATAATGTATCAGATTTGAACCACTCAGTTTGAAGTTATCGTGAAGGTGCGACACTTGCCTGGAAAATTGACTCTCCACCTCCTCCATTT
>JBEBJH010000090.1:0-17173 GCA_040079965.1 Cyclobacteriaceae bacterium | reverse complement strand
GACAGGCTGAATACCATCTATTGAATCAGCCCTTTACATTTCGAAACAGTACTATAACCCTTTCCCTTACCAATCCGATAGAAGAGCCCATCCTGACTTCAATCAAACAGGAATTACTAACCTATCTACGTGAAAAGCTCAACAATAACAGTCTGAAGGTTGAAGGTCATATGCAAGAGCAACAGCAGGGCAAAAAAATTGCCTACACGAACAAAGAGAAGTTTGAACATCTGGCAGAAAAGAACCCCTTGCTCAAGGATTTAAAGGAGAGACTAGGGCTAGATCCTGATTTCTAGCACTAAAAGACTGTTTTCTATCTATTTAGAATTAATCCAAATAATTTGGTTTTACAAAATCAGTCATCCATATTTGAGCTATTAAGAATAATTCTAAATAATATGGAGAAGAAATTTGTTGCTATCAATTACATTCAATGCGAACCAGATTACCGCGGGCGGTTCGAAGAACTGTTTGCATCGCGCGCAAAGGCTATCGACAAGATGCCCGGTTTTGTTGACATGCAGGTATTAAGACCTAACGGTGAGGGGGAATATTTAATAGTTAGTCATTGGGCATCTGAAGCTGCTTTTAAAACCTGGACAACTTCAACAGAATTTTTGGAAGGTCACAAGCGTGGTTTCGAGGATATCCGTAAAGCAAGAGAGCAAGGCGTAAAACCGCCTATGAGTTCTTCATTTAAGACCTATGAAGTAATTGCTCAGTAACTACAGAGCAACACGTTCAAAATTTAGTCAGACTTTAATAGGCGAACTCGTTTTGTGTACAATTCCGTTCATCGACCTGTACACTATCGGATACATGGCAGGCGTAAGGCTTTCATTTTTGTCATTCTAATGTGAATTTGACTCTGGCCGCCCATTTGCTAATGAAGATCTTAATCTAAATTGATTACCGTGAGAACATTCATCGCCCTCGCACTTTTCTTTATCCTTTTTGTGTTGTGCTGGCCGCTGGCCCTTATTATGCTTTTCCTTTTCCCACTCTTCTGGTTGATCCTGCTGCCATTCCGGATAATTGGAATCACTATCGAAGGAATTTTCAATCTTATCCGGGCGATTTTTATGCTGCCTTTTAAGTTAGTAAAGGCACTATAGATTGATTTGGAGGCTTATTCCTTAAGAATCTAATTCCTGTTCCCTCCTTTTCAGGGATCGGTCGAGTATAAAAGTACCTATTGGAATGAGAGACGCCCCTAAGGCTACAAGAACGGAAAACAAACTCCACTCCATGGCCTGGATGGCCATCAGTACGGCAACAATGTAGAGTATAAACAACATTCCATGTATCCACCCTGTTATTTTTACAGCCGTTGGAAAATCAAAATAATACTTGAGCGGCATAGCTATCAACAGCAAAACCAAAAAGGAAACACCTTCTATAAATCCAATTAATCGCAAATTACTTACTCTATTTTTCATACCCGGGTCTTTACTTCATCTAGTCGAAATCGCACCTTATTTAATCATTAACTCAATATTTAATGATAAGGAAAGGACTTACTATCCTCTTATCAAGATTAAATACTTAAAGTAATAACAATTAGTTGAACGAATTGGTCTCGTTAGGTTGGTACACATACCGGAAGGTATAATACCTGGCCGTGTTATTGAATGTGGGGTTAGCGGGAGCATCCTTATAATAGCTCAGGATTTCCATCTTTGCATACCGACCTTCAGAGGTTTTCACTACGATAATCTTTCCAGCTGTTGGCTTATTTACCATGTTCGCTCCGTCATACGTATACCATCCCTGACCCGAACCCGTTGGGATAGCGAGATTAGCATTGGGTGCTCCGGCAATGGGGGCTACGTCATTGTCCAACTTATAACTATCCGTTGGTGCCATCGCCAGTTCATCAAAGATACCACTCACAACTTGCGCTTGAGAAGTTCCCGGGCCACTGGTCGCGCTGTTTACAATAATGGTTGTGCCGTTAAATCCAAGATCCCACTTATTGGTGGCGCTATCTGCATGCGCAACAATATCTCCGGACTTAAAACTAAAGAAGGTGAATTGGCGTGTAAGACCGGTGGGTTGGCCGTTGGTGGGATTAAACCCTGTGCCTGGGTCAGCAGCCAAATTAGTAAACGTAGTTGCAACCACCGGAAGAGGATCTTCATTTTCACTACATCCTGTAAAGGCTGCTACAAAACCTGCGATTAGAACTATAGACAAAATTGATTTAACTGAATTCATAGTTTGTATAATTAATTAAGGTTGAACACTCTTCTTTGAAAAGGAATAACTAACACTGGCATAGTACAATCTACCTGGTAGGTTAGGAATGAGCACCGGCTCTGTGTAATCAAATAAATTATCTACACCTATCTGAAAGCGCAGTGAGTTCTTGATGGTTTTGGCTGCTGAAATATTTACCAGGGCATAGCCATCAACAAAATCATCATATACATCAAGAATAGAGTTACTGTTCGTGTCAGAAGGAGGAATTACTTCACCTTGAATGTTACCCCTGATATCACCAATACCATACTTACCGCGATAAATCACGCGGAAGCTTCCCTCCCATCCACTGGGTTTATGACTATAGAACACTTTGAGGTTTCCCATATGGCGTGAACGATTGTATAAACCAAAATACTCACCCGGTTTTAACCGCTTTGTTACCAGAGTATTTGGGTCGCGCCAATAGACATCCCCTGCTTGCACAGCCTCGGCCACATCTTTGTCCTTTGCATATAACAATTGATACCCCAACGAAAAATTGAGATGCTTCCCTACCGGGTAGGAAAAATTAGATTCAAGACCTTGGGTATAGGCACGCAAAATATTACGATAACTGTAAATGCTTTGACCCGATGTAGTTATTGCCACAGCTTGCGTTTCAATCAGGTTGTTTATGCTGTTATGAAAAACATTCAGGTCCATTTTCAGGGAAGGGAGCACTTCGATAGTGGCTCCGGCATTGATGGATACAGAACGCTCTGCTTGCAAATTGCCTAACAACTCGGGATCAAATAAATAAGTTTGGATTTGTCCGGCTGCATCAAGTTCTGCCAGACGATCGATGGCTACTTCAGCGCCCAACACGCTGTATCCACCGGCTGCAGAATTGTTGAAGTTAAAATACAGCTGACGAAAGTCGGGGGCCTTAAATCCAACTCCACCACTCACTTTAAAAGTAACTTTCTTATTGAGTTCAAAGCGCGATGAAAGTTTGGGGCTGAACTGACTTCCATAAATAGTATTGTAATCGTACCTGCCGCCAGCAATTACAGCCAGTTTTTCCAGGGGCAGCCACTCATGCTGAAAAAATCCATAGCTCGTTGACTGGTATCTTTTATCCTCATCACCATACCGGGAAGTTTGAACCATTTCTTTAATGTATCCCCCACCAAGTGTTAAGATATTTTTCTCATTGAAATAATATTCAGCATTTAATTCAGGACGAGTAAATGATTGTTTGAAATCATCCTGATAGTACCGGCTCCCATCGGTTTCAAGATCTAAATAGGTTTCAGTTTGATAGTGGGTTGAGTAAAACCGGGCGATGGCTTTTAACTTATCTGAAAACCGGTGTGTAAGCACCGGGTTAAAATTCCAATCCTGGGTATTGCCATTTCCTGAAGTGCGAATGCGACTGCCATTGGATTCCACTTCAAACCGAAATACCTGATCCTCATTAAAGAATCGTCCGGATAAACTAATATCAGTTAACGGGCTAAACTTGTAGGTAATTTTTGAATTGAGTGTGTAATTGGTGAATGGGGAGACCGTTTTGCCAAAGTTTTGAGGTGAAAGATCATACCCATCGGTGTGATACCGGTTTGCAAAAACATAAACCCCCAAATTCTTTTTTGTAAATCCTATATCGCCATTTATATCCAACGTATTGTTTGTACCATATCGGATACCCAGGTTCCCACGTGTACCTTGAGGCCGATCCGTAATGATATTAATTACTCCCGCCAAGGCATCAGAGCCATACAAACTGGATGATGGGCCTTTTACAATTTCTATTTGTTTTATGTTTCCAATGGCAATACGGCTCAACTCCAATGATCCGGTATACCGACCAATGATTGGCTCACCATCAATGAGAATGAGCGTGTAATCTGGATTAAATCCTTGAATCTGAATGCCATTTCCTTGTGCATTTACCTGGGGTACTACAACCAATCCAGTCTGTTCGGTAAGCACATCATTAAGTCGCAATGACCCCATCGTTTTGATTTGATTTTTTGGAATCAGTGAAACCGGCATGGGCAGGGCACCCATTGTTCTTTCATTTCGGGTAGCTGTTACAATCACCTCATCCAGTTGCTTCGAAGCAAGCGTATCACCTTCAAGTGGATCCTGCGCAAAACAGGTCATCGAGATCAATGTGAGGGATCCAAGTATCCATTTAAATGATGAATGCATTTTTTTCACGGTAGCAAAGATTAAAATGGCTCATATCAAAAAATACCCTAAAAAGTATAATTAATGACAAACAACGGTTTCTTTACAAAGAATGGGTACTTTTGAACTAAAAATGCTGAATTTGGTTCTATGGAGGCGTGACTTTTGTCATTTTTAATCCAAAGTGATTCGTTATGGAGATACAGGAAATAATAAATACTCAAAAAAGTGAATTCAAGACCTTGCTGGAACGGGAGGATATTACGCTCCAAACAGCCGAAAATAAAGGCGAAGAAGAACTCGTTTTTAAAAGCCAGGTGAACAAAAACATTATTCACTTTTACTTCTGTCTTGAAGGTTCCGGTGTTTTTGCCTTTGGTCCTCATTACAGCCGGCCTATAGAAAAGCAACGCAATTATTTCTTTTATAATCCTGAAATGGATTTGCCATTTCTTCTAACGCTTGCACCGCATACCAGGATTGTTGCATTCTCCATCAAACTGGAGAGTCTCCATAAATTATTTACGCATGAGGCACTGCCGTTTTTAAAACCGGAAAATGCAAAAACCAAGCTCTATGATGAGCGAGAGATTCCAACCAATTTGCAAGTCGTTTTAAATCAGATTTTCACTGTCAATTTGAGTGAGAGTGCTGAGAAACTCTATTATCATGGTAAAGTATTAGAAATACTGGGATTGTATTTTTCTGATAAGAAACCGGATACGGAAGCCTGCCCTTTCTTAAACGATCAGGAAACCGTGCGCAAAATAAAACACGCCAAAGAGTATTTGCTCAAGCACATGGATGCTCCTCCAGGATTGAAGGAGCTTGCCAAAGTTGCCGGATTGAATGAGTATCAATTGAAAGTAGGGTTCAAGGAAATTTATGGCAATACAGTTTTTGGTTTTCTATTGGATCATAAGCTTGACCATGCACGAATATTGCTCGACACTGCGAAATTTCAAGTAAATGAAGTTGCTTATCAAATCGGGTACACGAACCCAAGCCACTTTATTGCGGCCTTCAAAAAGAAGTTTGGAATTACTCCTAAGAAATATTTAATGAACAGGCATTAGTACCTTCTTCGTGAAGTCCTTCTGGGAGTTGTACCAAACAGCATCCCAAACACACCGCGCACCAACTCCCGACCAATCTGTTTTGTAACGGGCGAAGACAATACTTCATCGAAGGTGCTTTTCTCCTGGCGCGATCGGGTTGAAGGCTTTGTCTCCTCTTCGCGCTTACTTTCCGCCTCTACTTTCCGGGCGGCATTCATCTTTTCTTCCAGCATTTCAAACGCACTTCGGGGGTCTACAGTCTCTTTATATTTTTTATTGAGATCCGATCCTTCGAGTTGTGCCTGATATTCCTGAGGAGTAAGCGGTCCCATAAAAGAAGTTGGAGGACTCAAATGAGTAACCACCGTTTCTGTGGGAATTCCTTTTTCGTTTAGCACCGTAATAAATGCCTGACCGGTTCCCAGTTGAGTAAACTGTTGCTCCATGTCATAATACTCCGACTTGGGGAAGGTCTTGATGGTTTCCCTTAGCGCTTTCACATCATTGGGGGTAAAGGCCCGGATAACATGATGTACCCGATTACCCAATTGGGCCAACACATTGGCCGGAACATCTTGCGTAAGCTGTGTACAAAAAAACACTCCGACTCCCTTTGAGCGAATGAGCCGGATGATCTGATCGATCTGATCCATAAATGCCTTGGGCGCATCTTTGAAAAGCAAGTGCGCTTCATCAAAAAAGAAAATCAGTTTAGGTTTGTCCAGATCGCCTGCTTCGGGTAACGCCTGATACAATTCAGCCAGCAAAGCAAGCATGAAGGTGGAAAATATAGCGGGTTGACTTTGAATATCAGAAACATTCAACAGGCTAATCACTCCGCGACCATCTACTTTCTCAAACAAGTCGTCAATGTCGAAAGACTTTTCTCCAAATATCTGGTGTACCCCCTGCTGTTCAAGCGCAACAATCTTCCTCAGAATGGTGCTGGCTGTAGCAGATGAGATTTTACCGTAATCATTTTTTATTTCGGCTGCACCGACTCCTTCAGAAAGATAGTTCAACACTTTCTTCAAATCATTGAGATCAACAATAGGCAGATCTTTATCATCGGCATACTTGAATAGTATCATTAGCACGCCACTCTGCACTTCATTTAACTCCAATACTTTACTCAACAGCACAGGCCCGAACTCAGTTATAGTAGCCCGCATCTGTGCGCCCAATTTACCACTCAACGAATATAATTCAACGGGATACCCTGACGGACTATAATTAATACCCAGTGCAGTTGCGCGCTCTTTTATTTTATCATTGATCGATCCTTCCTTCGCCATTCCTGAAATGTCGCCTTTCATGTCGGGCATAAACACTGATACGCCTGCTGCAGAGAGTTGCTCGGCAAGCAATTGAAGGGTGCGCGTTTTACCTGAACCCGTTGCTCCGGTGACCAATCCGTGACGATTCATCATCCGCAAAGGCAAATTGACTTTTGCATCGCCAAGAATTTCGCCTTGGTAAATGCCTGCTCCCAGATAAATGGAGGCTCCTGCTATTGAATAGGATTTCGAAATTGATTCAATGAATTTCTCTTTTGACATAATTCATTTGATTTGAAATGAAAGATTGGAAAATAAAAGGAAAGATAAAACCAGAGGTAAGCTTACCAGATCACAGTTTTCTGCGCAGCAGCCAGTCCACCTGAGGATCATCGCCCATCCAGAAGGTGTGCTCCGAAAATTTTTCGAAGCCCCATGCATGGTAAAAGCGTTGTGCTTTGAAATTTTGTTCCCATACGCCAAGCCAAATCCAATCATACTTCTTCCGCATGGCATACGCTAAAGCAGCCTCCATCAACAACCTGCCCACCGATTTGCCCTGGGCCGCAGTAAGCACATAAAGGCGTTGAAGTTCCACTGTGTTATCGCCCAGCGAGCTTTTAACCTCATCACATTCGCGCACCCTTGCAAACCCAACCAGTTGATCAACCGCCCACGCGAGGTAAATGCATGAATCGGGTTCATGAAACTCTTTTTCCAGAGCAGCCAGGCTATACGATGATTTAAAAAAAGCTTCCATGTTTTCAGGAGTATTTGACGCTGAAAATGTATCCGCATACGAAGAGATCGCTACGGTGCGCATAGCGGGTATATCCTGAAGGGTTGCTTCCTTGATTTCAATCATAAATGGAGATAAAAAAATGCAGGTATCTCTCTGTATACTAACTCAACGGGATCGCGGGTCAAAGCCCGCGATGACAGCTTAATTTTTAAAACGGTTCTGGACTCTAAGTCTCTTACTTTTTCTCTTCAAAGTTCTGGAAGGTGTATGCTATGCCTAAGCTAAAAGCTTCAGCAAGCTGAACCCCACTATCCTGATCGTAATCATAAATCAAAATTCCGCCTAACGTAACATTCATAAACCTGTTCACCTTGGCAGTGAGGCCGATATCAAGGCGGTGGTCGATCGTTTGTAAATCAAGAGTCTGATAGTTGGCAAACATCAAATAGCGAAATTTCAAATTCAGATTTTCTGCAATGTCCTTATTGAATTCGGACTGCATCTGAAACGCCAGCCATTCGTAGCGCGTACTTTCACCCACGTTTACACCATACGGTTTTAATGGATCGACCGCAGCAAAGCGACCGTTATTATCCGCTACAATTGTAACCCGCGGAGAAAATGGCGAAAGTGTCACTTTAAAATAATCTACCGGGTGATATTCAAAACCCCAGGCCGAAGTAATGAATGCCGGAGCAAAAATATCTGAGATAAGCGTTCCTACCTCTACTCCGTTAACATCTTTCTCGTACTTGTATCCTTTGGCAAACTGAGACTGAAAGTTTATCGAAGTTGTTAAACTCCAATTCTTATTCAGGTCATGCCCCACTTTGGTTTCCATATAGATGCGGTCAAGGGTTTTACGATACCCCTGGCCTGCGTTGTTAACCATTCCGTATAGAAAGTCAAACTGATTATCCCAGGAGGTTTTGTTCTTCTTATAGTTCGCTTTATAGTTAAGCAACCCATTAAACCCAAACGAATTAACACCCCCTGCTTTCCAGTTAGACGAAAACGAGGCCTGATTGATATTGAGTCCGGTTCTGAAAGCCTTTTTCCAATAGGTGGTAGAGTCGACTTTAATTACCTGGGCTGTGGCGCTTAGCGCGGAAACAATAATGCAACAAATTGTAAAAGCAAAAGCTTTAATGAACCGGCTTGAATCCATAGAAATTGGTTTAAGGCTGCAAAAATAACAAATATCTGAAAGCTATGTTCAGATATTATTAAGCCTTATCTCATCAAGGGCCACCTCGGTAAGAGGCTTAGTGATAAACTTGATGACGTGATTGTTGTTGACAATCTTATCGATGTCGCGTTTGTTATCAGAACTGGATAGAATAATTACTTTACACTTACTTCTTACCAATTCATTAAACTTTTCGAATTCATAGAGAAACACAAAACCATCTACAATGGGCATGTTAATATCGAGGAAAATAATATTAGGGATATCATCCGGATTACTTTGATGCTCCTTCAGATAGTCTAACGCTCCTTTTCCGGAACCCTTCACTTCTACCCTTCTCGCAAACTTGGTAATCTCAATAATTCGCTTACTTATAAAATTGTCCGTGTCATTGTCATCTACCAACAAAACGAGATCAATGGTCTTTGTAGTGGTTTCCATTTCCATTCACTTGCTTAGCAATCCGCAAAATCAACTTCCACAAAATTATCCTTTTTTATCACATCCTAAACTTTTGGCCAAGCCGCAGGGGGTATAAGTAAGTATTTGATCAAAAAAGTAAAAAAACAGGATTCAACGAGTCAAAATCCTGAGCTTTTCACCTTGAGCAAGGCTGAAATTCTCTTTCTGATTCCAATCCATCAACTCCTTTATAGTGACATTATACTCCCGGGCTACACTATACAGTGTGTCAGTTGGCTTTACTTCGTAAATGATAAAAGCAGGTGATGTGGTCTTGTTGTCGTTGATGTTGACTTCGGTGCTCGAAATTACAGTAGATGCAACCTTTAAATACTGCCCTGGCTTAAGCCCGGCATTAATATCCAATTGATTCCAGGTAATCAGCTCTGTAACTTTAACACCATAGTTTTTAGAAATTGAATATAAGGTTTCACCCGGCTTTACCTGGTGAAGTCCATCCTGCGGGATAGCTGCAATCAACGGTTCCTGTTTAGCAGCAACAGGCTCCACCGGTGTTGGTTTCACATCGCTTTTACTCGCTTCAATTCCTGTTTTCGGTTTTACCTCCCACCCAAAGAAAGAATCATCATCCACTACCACTACTTCCTCCACTTCAGTTAACACAGGTTGCAAGGTCGATTCCTGAACCGGTCTTTTTGTATTTAGCCAAACCACCTCTCCGGGCCTCAGTGAATTGGGATCAGAAATACGGTTCAACCTTTTTAGTCGCTTAAGCAGCACTCCATACTCCTGACTAATTGCCCAAAGATTCTCTTCAGGCTTTACCGTATGATTCAGCTGATCTGATTTTGTTTTCTTTTTCTGAAGGAAATAAAATGATCCCTCCTGAAGTTTGTGATCAACCGCGATCTCATTGTATTTCAAAAATTCAGATAGCGATACACCCGTTCTTGCTGCCAGTGCACTGGTAGTTTCGCCTGCGGCTGCTTTAATTGCCAACACACCATTAATCTGCTTTTTCTCAAGCTTTGGTTTTGTGGCGATCGGTTCTGCCGATGAGCCTTTTGTTGATGTAAGTACCAGGGTATTAAATTCTTTAGTCAACTGGCCGCTGGGAACAATCACAGAATACGATTTATCAGCCGGGATTTTATCTGTGAGCACCCATTTATTATACTCCTTCAGGGTAGATTCATCGATGGATAATTCCGTTGCCAACTGGGGCAGCGTTTTGGATGATTGGGTTTGGAACTGAACCACTTTAACCTGGGGCTCTCCTTTTATCAGACCCTCATAAGCTATCTTATGGGCAAGAAATTTCTTTACATACCAGTATGTATCGGTGGTGATTTCCATGTGTCGGGCACCATTGTATTGATCGCCCACCGAGCGCTGCACACCCCCACCGCCCATCTGATACGACTGCAGTGCCAACAACCAATTATTAAACAGGTAGTTGTTCTTTTTTAAATAACGGGCCGCCCCGCGAGTAGAGGAATAGATGTTCTTGCGTTCATCAATTTCGTTATCGACCCGCAGGCCCATTTCCATGGCTGTAAAATCTTTGAATTGCCAGAATCCAACCGCATTGGAGACCGAGACTGCATCGGAGATCAACGCGCTCTCCTGAAGGGCGAGGTACTTAAAATCCTCAGGCAGTCTTTCTTCTTCAAAGATATTCTCGATAATTGGAAAATAGGTTTTAGCGCGTTCTACCTTTACGCCAAAATAGCGAGGGTATTTTGTCATAGCGTCCACATCCTGTTGTATTTCGCGCCTGGCATCATCACGGATCGTGAGTGTCATGTCTGCGAAATGCATCTTATGGGGCACCTCTGGAGTCTGGGCATGTGAGGCAGCAACTCCAAAAAAAATGAGTGCGACTGCAAAAAATCTCATTGGCACAAAGTTAAGAAAAGATTTAATACCTAATTCAGACATAAGACGCAAGACGTTAGACACTAGACTTAAGAGGTTAGACATTAACGTAAAGCATTACGATTTCTTGCGGATCATCATGATTCCATCGCGCAAGGGAAGCAACAGGTTCTCAACCCGATTGTCAAGATTTACCTTTTTATTAAACTCAATAAGCGCCCGCGTGTCTTTGTCAACTTTAGCTTGCGTTACTTTACCACTCCAAAGTACATTGTCGGCAAGGATGGCGCCTCCCGGTTTTACTTTATCAAACACCAGATCGTAATACAAGGCATAGTTCTCTTTGTCGGCATCAATAAAAACAAGATCAAATTTTTCATCCAACGTGGGAATTATCTTCGCGGCATCGCCCATACGATAATCAATTCTTTCGGCAAGTCCCGCCTCTTGAAAATACCCCCGCACACGGGTCTCCAATTCTTCATTAACATCCAGGGTAATAAGTTTGCCATCGGGTGCTAACCCTTCTGCCAGACAAATTGCAGAGTAGCCCGTATATGTTCCTATTTCCAAAATGTATTTAGGTCGGATGAAATGACTGATCATTGCCAGAAACCTTCCCTGCACATGGCCCGACAACATGCGAGGCATCAATACCTGGGCATGAGTATCCCGATTAATCCGTTTCAGCAAATCCGATTCAGGGGCAGTATGGTCTTCCACATACCGGGCAATATCATCCGGCAAAAAATCCATTAGCGATTAGGCTCCATAATAAGATAACTCAGTTTATGCTCATCAAACATTTCGTTGGCCAGTTCCTGTAGTTTTAATGCCGAGGTACCTTTTACACGTTCAAAAATTTCTTCCAACGAAGTAACATGACCCTGATCCAGCAGATTCTTGGCCATCATAATCATAAAGCTGATGTTATTCTCTTCGGCCATGGCAATCTGACCAAGAATTTGCTCCTTACTCGAAGCTAATTGCTTTACCCCCAACGGTTCGTCCCGCAATCTTTTCAACTCATGCTTCACCAGTTCAATTCCTTTTTTCATTTGCGAAGGCTCGGTGCCAAATGAAATTACAAACAACCCAGTATCCGTAAAGGGTACATACTGTGCCCCGATGGAATAAACGAACCCATGCTTTTCGCGCAAAGCCAGGTTGAGTCGGGAATTCATACCCGAGCCGCCCAGAATACTGGTGAGCATATAGAATGGACTTCGTTTATCATCTGAAAATGAATAGGCCGTTCGGCCCAATGCGCAGCGAGCCTGTTTCACCGGCCGCCTTTGAACAACTTCTTTCGGCTTATAACCTGCAAAGTGAGTGCGTTTCTTTTTGGAGGTGGAAGCCGGCACCGGACCCAAATATTTCTCGGCCATGTGAATAACCTGCTCGATGGAAATATTGCCCACACACGAAAAAACAATTTTGCGGGTGTCGAGGTGTGCTTTAATAAAGGACCGGAAATCTTTTCGCTTAAAGGCCCGTATGGTGCTGTCATTACCCAGGATGTTCATCCCCAACGGATGGCCTGTAAAAACAACTCCATCAAATTCATCCTGCAGGGAATCATCTGGATCATCGTGATACATCGACATCTCTTCAAGAATGACATGGCGTTCTTTTTCTATCTGTGTTGCCGGAAAGATAGAATCAAACGTGATATCCGTCAGCAACTCGATCGAGCGTTCAAAGTAATCATCGCGCACGGAAGCATAGAATAGGATTTTTTCTTTGTCCGTAAAGGCATTCAGTTCACCACCTAACGATTCGAGGCGATTCAGAATATGAAATGCTTTTCGCTTGCGGGTACCCTTAAAGGCCATATGCTCCCAGAAGTGGGCTATGCCTTGATTAGTCGTGGACTCATCGCGACTACCAATATCGAGCATGATACCACAGTGTACTATTTTGGTAGTTGAAACCCGGTTATGGATAACCCGGATTCCGTTCTTCAATCTATAAATTTCGTAATCTCTCATAGCGGACCACAAATTTACTCATTAAAGGCGATGTTCCACACCCGAACAAGGATGCCCGCCAGCGGGCACGGCTATTGACAGACGTCTGATTTTTTTTGTAAAATCGCTTATTGGCAACGGCATAATAATTGCAAATACCCCATCGCTATGGAGACACAAAAAGTAAAAACCTGCTTTACCATCACCTTTACGGATGATCAGTTTACCCACGCAAAATCCTACGTAGAGGATATGAAAAGACACCCTCAGCGGGTATTCTGGCGGGGCAAAGAAGGCAAAACGGATGATGAATTAATTGTGGAACAAATTGCGCACCGGATTTTATCCGGGTTTTATAACACGGATGCCTACCGTGCCA
Source organism: Cyclobacteriaceae bacterium (assembly GCA_040079965.1). Lineage (GTDB taxonomy): Bacteria > Bacteroidota > Bacteroidia > Cytophagales > Cyclobacteriaceae > ELB16-189. The sequence goes on along the minus strand of JBEBJH010000090.1, from coordinate 3,877 downwards.
GCAAGCATATTATTAAGATGGAGAGTATGACGGCTGCGAGGTGATTTTAACCTCACCCCTCTCCCAACCCTGGAGGTTACGTATATGAAGTTCGAATCACAACCCGGCAGGCGGACAGAGGAATGATTTTAGAGTGATTTCAAATTTGAAGATTTAGTGAATCGGTGAACACCGACCATTGGTAAAACATTTTTTTTTATTCTTTTTGCCTTAGACTTGTTCCACGGCCCCATGGACGCGTCCACTGCAACGGAACTGAATTAAATCTCACACCATTACAATCGCACCACCTGCAATTAAATTAGGCTCCTTATGCGGTGACTGGAAGGAATCGAACTAACTGCGCATGTTAATTTGAAGGCGAGCTTTCTATACGGGATTCCGGGTCTCGTTGATGTGCATGCCAAATTAAAAATTTGAGTACTCGCCCGGAATGAAAAACTCTGGAAGGAGATGCATTCAAAAAAGAAGAGTAAAATAGCAGCATCACTTTCGTGCGCGGTTGCACTGGCCTTCGTATAAACTGAGCATCACCACTATGGTACCTATAAAGGTGTACCGTGTGAACGGCTCATCCAACAAAATCGCAGAATACAAGATTCCAAACACGGGACACAAAAAGAGCCACAGCGAAGCATGCACCGGATCTTCTTTCAATAAATAAAGCCATAATTGCACTGCGCCAATCGATACCGGCACAACGAGCCACGCAATGGAAAGCCAGAAGCGCAAATCAAATGTGCTGCCTCCACCTTCGAACCCCAGGGTGAAGGGCAAGAGCACAATTCCGGCAATCAACACTTGCCAACCGTTGATAACCATGCTCGATAATCGCCATGGCACAGACGAATAATACACCGCTCCGAGCGAATACATGACCATACTCAGCACCAGCAGCGATACACCAAATACGGTAGCATACCCACTTTGCAGCAATGGGTAGGTTGCAATAGCCACACCGGCCATGCCCACTATAATACTAATCCACTCACGGAATTTTACTGGACGTTTCAACCATAGGGAAGAAAAAAAACTAATCATGAGTGGATTAAGAGCAAGTGCAAGGGCGGTAATCCCGGCCGCTACTTCCTGCAAGGCAATGATAAAAATGCCCAGGTATAAGGCTGTGTTCAGCATTCCGAAAACTGTTAGTTGCAGCCACTCTTTACCCTCCGGCCAAAAACGTTGTGCCGTAATGCCCGCACCCAACAGCAAAATTCCACCCGCCAATAGAAAGCGTACCGTAAACAATGTGAGCGGCTCGGCCGACATCAATCCAAACTTTCCGGCCACCGAGGCTGAAGACCAAAGGATCGCGAAAGTGATTCCGGTGACAATGAAGCGAAGTTGTGTGTGCAAGAGACTGCTAAGATGAACGGCAGGATTTGAAATTCAAAATTTCAATGTCCTTTGTTGTACCTCGACTATTCTTAATGCGCATGTAAATTTAAGGTAGTGCAACACTTTCATTTATGAAATGTCATCCCGGCCAAGTCAACCTAATCTAAAAGCCAATTACTAGTTACAATACGCGAGCCGGGATCCCCAATAAAACAACATGGAGAAGAAACTATGGAATGCAAATGGTACAGACCACCCCTGCACGGATTCCGGCCTGCCTGCCGGTAGGCAGGGTCTCGTTGATGTCCAAGTTAAGTATACAATGTTGTTCACTCGCTCGGAATGACAGGAATTGGGTCTTGAATCAAGGTGCAAAATAAATACAACATTCAGTCATTCCTGACATCCGTCATTGTAAACATTAGAATTGTGAAGTAGCTTGATTATCATATTAACGATCAACTTATGACTACAGAAACACTTGAAAACCCGGTTTTAACAGACCAGAATGTGTGCTGTCCGGAATTTAATTCCGTACTCTGGGATCACAAAAAGCATGTGTGGAGTAATAAACTCTTTCTTAAAGATTCTGTACCCGAATTCTTTCACATTCCTCTACCCTCCACGTATGGCAAAGTAATTACCAGAATGTGGCAAAAGGCAACGGATGCTGGTGCCACCCCGGAAGTAAAAGATTTTCTCTTGCTGGCCTATGACCCCTCACCCTTCAAAGGCGAGTTGTTGCTGGCCGTCACCAAAGAAATTCCTGGGGCCGAGATGGTTAAACTTTCAGGAACGTACATGAGCAGGGTTTTTGATGGCCCATATAACCATGTCCCTAAGTATATGAAAGAAATGGATGGCTACCTGGCCTCGCATAAGATGAAGGCGAAGAAATATTACTTCTACTATGCCTATTGTCCGAAGTGTGCCAAAAAATTTGGACACAATTTTATCGTGGCAGTTGTTGAAGTGTAATTGCTACCATGATGAATTTTATTTTTGTAACAGACTAAAAAGTGAGTTATTAGAAAGCTTTGGGAAATATCTTTTGTGCCCGTGCTTTATCTTTGCGTCTTTGTGTCTTAGCGGTGTATTTTGAACCGCAAAGACGCTAAGGCGCAGAGATACAATGAATCAAAAGATTGTTCTGTATGATTTTTCATCAAACCTCTTTTAGTCAGCCCCTTCTATCAGATCAAAACTACGCGATAAATTAAAGCGCCTTTCCTGATTCCAATGTTTTAACCGCTTGTTCAAGAAATTTTTTATTGTCTTCATTGGGTGCTTGTGCCAACGCCAGCCTTGCATATTCCAGGGCTTTCTTTAAATCACCCATAGCAGAATAACCACGCATCATGCCTCCATTGGTAGGCCATGCACCTTTGTATTTCTTATGATTTTTTTCAAACACAACCATGGCTTCCTTCACTCTTTTTTCAGCTAACAACTGACGACCATAGCTATGCATCTCATTAACATTGGCATTTTCCAAAGCCGTCTGCATGATCTTATCGGCTTCATCCTTTTTATTCAGTTTGGCAAGCAAGCCGGCCTTTGTGGCTAATGCATGAAACGTTGTAACCCTTCCCAGATTCGGGTCAACCACTACATTAATCCAACCCAATGCTTCTTCATAATTAACATTGTTTTGTAAACACCAGGCAGCCGCAGCTTCCAGGCTGGGTGGATCGAACCCCATCGCCCCACTTAATTGAGATCGGATAGAGGCTAATGTAGTATTGACTAAATCTACTTCTACCTTGAAAGGAATGCGCCACTTCTCCCACTCCAGCGCGACTTCTACAGTACGATCAGTTTGATTTGAGAATATATAGTCTAATCGTTCCTTGCTTTCTTTAAGATCTTTCTGTTGGTGAGTCGTTACGCGCAAAACATCCATGTCACTCTTATAGAAATAGCTACCCCAGCCTGCTGTGTTTCGATTAAAGATGAGAGTACATGAATCAGGATAAAGGGCAATAAAAAAACCATAGGTACCGGCTGCCAGCAGTTTGCCACTAATAGTTACATCAGTTGAGAATGAAATGGTTGTACTTTCGTTGGCCCCGGCCCGCCACGGGGAGGCAACATAAGAACCAAAGCCCAATACGGTAAATCCATAAGGGGCAATTGAGGTTCCCCAGATATTTCCCTCGCGGCCTTTAACACCCGGGGCATTCCAGTTTATCTCAATGTCTGTTACGCCAACTCTTCGTCCCACCATCGATTTTAGATTCCCTCCTCCATCGGGCAACCGCAATAGCTGCGCATCAACCGAAAGATTACAAAGAAGTGCAAAGATGATTGCCAGCAAATGCTTATAAGTAGAGTATGCTTTCATAAGGAGGGATTTTAGTTGAGATATTGAAGTTGCGTTGACAGCAAATAATAATGTTTAAAACGAGTAAACTTCTGTTTTCGTTACGTGCAGCTTCCAGCCCTAAAAGCCGGTCAGGGTGTTGAAAGGGTGAAGAAAAGGGTTGAAAGCAGGACCAAGGAATTCCAACCAACTGAAACCACTAATTTTATCTTA
>JBEBJH010000089.1:0-17204 GCA_040079965.1 Cyclobacteriaceae bacterium | reverse complement strand
CTGTGAATTGTGATCAAGAACGCACTTGAAAAGACAGGTAATAGAAATAGTTGGCCGAAAGAAAGTCCTTTGCCAATGCTGCCGGTTAATAACAGGAGTTCAGGTATCATGATCAGGGCATAAAGAAAAAAGTAAGCCGTAAAGGTTTTGGTTGTTGAGATAGAAAGACTTCTTGTCCAACCCAGGGATTTATCTTCAAATACTTTTAGTTTGTTGATCAGGTACGTATGGGAGAGTAAAGCAAATAGCCAGGTGATGGCAATGATTCTGAAATCATCTCCTGCCTCGAGTGTTTCTTTTACGATATAAATTAACGCTATTGAAAATAGCTTGCTGAGTATGACCGCTGATTTTTCTTCTTTAAAAAGATATCCTGCATAGATGCCGATCAGTTTTCGTTGATACGGCAACGTAAGCGTTGGCAAGGTGAAGCGTGATGGGATGTGTTGATTTCGTATCGTGTAGTTGAGCACTCCCGCATTCATCAGCCATAACATTAGTTGAAAAATGAAGACGATGACCAGACTATCATAAAACTGATGTTGAATACCGATGGCATAGATAGCAATCGTGTAAGCAAAGACCGGAAGAAAGGTTAGGAAGCCGATCACAAAGTAGTAGAGGAAACTTGTTCCCGCTGGCAATACGGCAAGGTGATGAAGAAAAAGATAAGAATCCTCACTTGAGGTTTTGAGAAGAAAATGAAGTGCTTTGAGTTGATAGAGTAACCAGATCATCAATACAATCAATAAGAAAATTCCTGAAGTCAGCATACCCAAAATCAATGATTGATGATAGAATACAATCTGTGTTGATTCTATAATGCCAAACATGAGGAAGAAAACGAAGAATAGCAGTCCTGCGTGATTCTTATAGAACGGCATCACCAGAGCCTTGATCATCAAATGCAGAATGGCACTCACGAGGTAAGGAATTGTGCCGTATGATTTTCGACTATAATTTTTCCATCGGGGTGGAACTGATCTTCCCGAAAGGGTTGATGAGAACTGAGCAGAAAGGAAGTGCCTTGTTTTTGCCGTTGTTTGATTAGCGAAAACAATAACGGAAGGAAAGTATCTTCGAGGGTGATCAGCGGTTCATCAAGTAGAATGAGTTTGGTATTTCCTATGAAGGCCAGCAGCAAGGAAAGTTTTTTCGTCATGCCGTTGGAGTAGGTGCCCACGGTGTAATCCAGAAAACTGCGCACCCCAAAATAGTCCACCATCGCCTGCAGGCTTTCTTCTTTTTCTTTCCGCGTGTTCTGCACAAAGCGAATGAGATCCCATCCGGTGACAAAGCCCGGAAAAACCGGTTCCGCTTCCCCAAAGGAAACCTGCTGACGGTAAGTCATTGGATTTGTTACTAAGTCTGTATCGTTCAACACCACGGTGCCTTCAAATGGGTTGATGCCTGCAATTATTTTCATGAGTGTGGTTTTGCCCGAGCCGTTATTTCCCTTTATCCAAAATGTACCTGTAGAGATTGATAGCTGGGGGATTTGTAGAATGACGCGCTGGCCATAGGCCTTTTTTAGATTGGTTAGTTGAAGCATGGGTACGGGTTGCTCCATGTTACGTAAAATCTGTTTTTAGGTTTATAGGGCATTTTGGAGCAACTATTTGCAGATGGTGAAATAGCCCTATTTCTCAATGTTAACTGAATATTATGAAATTAATAATTCGGTAATATTTTGATAATATTGCCAACCTTTAATCCTACTATGAAAAACCAAGCCTCGTGTACGAACAAGCTGACCACAGCTTTTATCTCTTTGTTTATTTTATCAGCTGTTACATTTAATAGTTTCTCACAAAACAAACCTGCCGTTACCGTCTTCACCAAGAAGCAGAAGGGGGTTGGTTTTGTTACTTCTGATAGTGTGTTTTCACTCAATTTTCAATTTCGGATGCAGAACCGGGCCATGTATATTAGTAATTCCGAAACAGATTTAGGTCCGGAGGCATTCGAAATGAGAGTGCGAAGACTGCGCGTAAAATTCACTGGCTTTCTTCTAAACCCTAAGCTTACCTACTACTTCCAATTGGGTTTTTCGCGAGGAGATATGGATTGGAGGGGACCAGAAAACAACAAAGTCAATAGTAGTCCCAACATAATCCGCGATGCGGTGATTTACTATAATCCTAATTCCCGGTTGCGAATTGGCTTTGGACAAACTAAAATTCCAGGAAACCGACAACGGGTTATTTCCTCTGGAGATCAGCAATTTTTCGATCGCTCAATTGTGAATGCCCGATTTACACTGGATCGTGATTTTGGATTTTTCGGACATTACACAACTCCTCATATAATCTTTCGCGGGTCGCTTACGTCTGGTGAAGGCAGGAATTCGGATCTGTCGAATAATGGACTTGCCTATACTGGCCGTATAGAGTTTCTTCCATTCGGTCATTTTACCGGTGAGAACGATTATCAGGAAGGAGATCTGGATAGAGAGGAAAAACTAAAAGTTTCCCTGGCAGCAACCTATTCACAAAATGATCGGGCACTTCGTACGCAAGGGCAATTAGGCAACGATTTGTATACCGCCCGTACCATGGATGCAGTTGAATTTGATCTTCTGGCTAAATACCATGGATGGGCCTGGTATTCTGAATTTATGAATCGAACTACCAGCAATCCGATTACGGTTAATCCAACTAATAGTTCGCAGATAAGTGCTGTGTATGCGGGTAAGGGGTTTATGTCTCAGATGAGTTATCTCTTTAAAAATAATTTTGAAGTTGCCGCACGATATGCTACTTCCAAACCTTCCTCAAAACTATATGAGAATGCTGAAGCTCCTTCCTTAAATGAGAATCAGATAGAGAACTATGAGTTTGGGGTTACCCGTTATTTCTATGGACACCGTTTGAAAGTGCAAGGTGGACTGATGTACTCAGAATTGACCGATTTAAGAGCAGACTCTTTTGCACATGGATATTATTCTGCGGTGTTCCAGATGGAACTCGGGATTTAGTTCTTTGATATGGTATTAATGGAAAGTAACTCAGGCTGGTTGAGCATTATCTTAAACCAACATGTATATAAATTAGGGTTTTGATTTACATGGTTTCGTATCGAATCAAGAGACTCATATTTCCAGGCTTGGGCCTCGTTAAAGTTAACAGACGGAACACCATCGTAAAATCCAACGAGAACATAATCCCATTCAAATTCAGTTAACTGATTATCCAGTTCAACCTTATAAATGAATTTGTGAGAGTAAGTCAAGTCACATACAAAACCCATTTCCTGAAGCAACTTCCGCTTCCCGGCAGCTTCAATTGATTCCCCCGGTCTCGGGTGGCTACAGCAAGCGTTCGTCCATAGTCCGGCACTATGGTACTTTTCAGCAGCTCGTTGTTGAAGAAGCATTTCTGCCTTCGAGTTGAAAATCACAATAGAAAAAGCACGATGTAGCAGGCCTTTTTGGTGGGCTTCCATTTTCTCCATGGCCCCGATTTCATTATCCTGCTCATCTACTAAAATTACCTGTTCCATGTTATAACAGGTTAAGTTGATGTTTCAGATAGGAATATGCAAGGATCGTAAGCTTGCGCCTGTTGCGCACGCGTATACGATTGGTCAGTATTATGTGGCTTGGGGTGTTCTTGATTTTTTCGAACAATGCCATATAATACAAGTAGGCTACATAAACTCCGAAGCGAGCTGAACGCGGAAGTTGTTTAATGCCTTCATAACCCGCGTGAAAGTCTTTGGCAATATCTTCTTCTATGTGGCTTTTTGTCTGCTCGTTAAAGTTGGTAAGGTCAACTCCCGGAAAATAGCTGCGGCCCATTCCGTTGAAATCAGCATTGAGGTCGCGAAGGAAATTTATTTTCTGAAAGGCCGATCCCAACTTCATGGCCGAAGGTTTCAGATGCTGATACATTTGTTCATTGCCCTTGCAAAAAACTCGCAAGCACATGAGGCCTATTACTTCAGCAGAACCTAAAATGTACTCGTCAATACCTTTTTGATCGTATGAGGTAAGAGCGAGATCCATTTCCATACTTTTGAGAAATTGGTCGGTCAGCTCTTTTTCAAACTTGAACTCATTTACAGTTTTTTGAAAGCTGTTTAAGATCGGGTTTAGACTGATTTTCTCATCAATAGCCTGGTGGGTAGCTTCTTTAAAACGTTCCAGTAATAAATTTTTATCGTAGTCGTGGAGCGTATCCACAATTTCATCAGCGAAGCGAACAAACCCATAGATTGAATAGATAGGTCCCCTCAAATCTTTGTTGAGACAGCGAATGCCTAAAGAAAAAGACGTGCTGTAAGCGCGGGTAGTGAGCTTACTGCATTTAAGAGAGACTTTATCAAACAGATCTTTACTCATCACCAGAATCAGTTTCTATTCAAAATAAGAAAGAAAGCACATATAAGCCTTACCACTTCTCTAATTGTGCGTCCTATCTCGTTCAATCAACTCTTTTGCTACCACTTGACCCGAAATAAGCGATGGTGGAACCCCAGGACCTGGCACAGTTAGTTGACCAGTATAGAACAGGTTGCTTACCTTTTTGTTTAAGATGGAGGGTTTTAAATTAGCCGTTTGTAAAATAGTATTGGCCAACCCGTAAGCATTGCCTTTAAAAGCATGATAATCAGCTATAAAATCATTGTGGGCATAGCTTTTTTTAAACACAAAATGTTCGCGAATGGACTGGCCCATTATTTTCTCGAATCGGTCCATCACCATACTAAAATACTTTTCGCGGGTAGATTCCTCATCTTTCAAACCAGGTGCAACGGGAATCAGTATGAAAATATTTTCATGATCAGCGGGAGCAACGGTGGGGTCCGTTTGCGAAGGACATGAAACGTAGAACTGAGGGGCAGTAGGCCATTTCGGGTCTTCGTAAATTTCTTTGGCATGTATCGCAAAGTCTTCATCGAAGAATAAGGTGTGGTGCAGGAGCCCCGTAATCTTTTTGTTAAGACCTAAATAGAAAATCAGGCTTGATGGTGCCATCGATCTTTTTTGCCAATACGATTCCGAGTATCTGCGGTGCGACTCTGGCAGCATAGTTTGCTCAACGTGATGATAATCGGCACCAGCCACCACATAATCAAATGCTCTTGACTTTCCATTCACAATCACCTCTTGAATAGAATTGCCATTCAGTATAAAGCGATCGACTTCGCTGTTGAATTCAAACTTTACTCCTTGCTCTATGGCCAGCGTGGTAAGACCATCCACAATTTTATGCATGCCGCCTTTGGGATACCAGGTACCCAATGCCATATCAGCATAGTTCATTAATGAATAGAGTGCGGGAGTCTTTTGAGCCGTTGCCCCAAGGAAGAGAACCGGGAACTCAAGTAACTGAATGATGCGCGGCTCTTTAAAGAACTTGCGCACGTATTGCGAGATAGATTGAAATACATGTAGCTTAAGTACTCCGGTAAGTAGCTTAATATCCGCAAATTCGGTTATTGAAAGCCCAGGTTTATATACCAGTTCATTAATACCGATTTCGTATTTATATTTTCCTTCTTCAAGAAAGCGAAGAAGGTTTTTAGAACTTCCTGGTTCCAGTTTATCAAAGAGTTTACAAAGCCCATCCACGCTGACAGGAAGGTCCATAAAATCATTAGCCCCATAGTAAATGCGATAGGATGGACTCAGTCGTTCAAGTTCGTAATAGTCAGAAGTGGTCTTGCCAAATCGCTGAAAGAATTTTTCGAAAACATCGGGCATCCAGTACCAACTAGGTCCCATATCAAACGTAAAACCTTGTGCTTCGAATTTTCTGGCGCGTCCTCCAGCCGAGTTATTTTTTTCGAACAGCGTTACATCATAACCTGCCTTTGCCAAACAGGAGGCTGCCGATAAGCCTGCAAAGCCAGCACCAATCACCGCTATCTTTTTCATCGTTCGAGTATAAAAAGAAAACACGGTTTTTTCTACCGTGTTTACCTTTTACTGGTATCCGGTTAATTTCTTTTGTATTTCTTTTCGGGCGTGGAAGATTCTGTTCTTTACCGTACCGATAGGAATGTTTAAATGCTCAGCTATTTCATGATACTTGTAGCCAGTGGTGTGCATTTTGAACGGTACCAATAAATCATCTTTAAGTTCATTCACATTGCGCCACACCTCCTTGAACTCTACACTCCCTTCCGGGCGATTAAATGTATGCGTGTCTTCCACATTAAGAAAGTAAAGTTCCTTGGTATTATCGTGCGATGTTTTCGCGCGCTGATTTTTTCTATAGTTGTTGATAAATGTGTTGCGCATAATGGTGAAAAGCCAACCTTTCAGATTGGTTTCTTCCCTGAACTTATCGCGGTACATAAGGGCCTTTAAGATTGTATCCTGAACAAGGTCAAGGGATTCATCGCGATCGTTGGTAAATCTACGTGTAAACGTTCTGAGCGTAGGACGTAGACTGGCTACTTGCTGAGTGAACTCCATTTTTGTCATTTGTTTAACATTTATATATAAATATTAAACAAATATATACTGTATGTTGATATTCAACAACAATTGTTTAATAAATTATCAATAAAATTAAACAGTTATTTGAGATTGACAACTAAGTCCTTGAGAGCCATTGCGTTGTCGAAGGTGATTATGTTATGCAGTGGGTCCAGTTTTGCCTTTTTAAGAGCGTAACCAGCCACCAGAATTGTGGCCCGGGTAAAGTCCTGACTTAATCTTGCAAGGTATCCTTGCATCGCGTGGGGTGATGGACCACTGGTAAGTGAGGTGATTAATAGATCTGGTTGATGTTGTTCAACTACGTATTTTAAATCCTTGTGCGGCACCATCTGTCCGAGGTAGTAGGTGCGGAAACCTTCCTTTTTGGTAATGTAATGATAGAATAAAAGGCCTAATTCATGCAGTTCATTTTCAGGCAAAAACAATAATGCTTTCTGTGCAGATTTTGGCACCAGGGGCAACCCATCAATTGCCACAATCATTTTTTGTCGTACCAGGTTTGAGATGAAATGCTCTTGGGCAGGTGTAATATTGTTAGTAAGCCAAAGGATACCAATCTTCTCAAGGAATGGATAAACAATTTCGACAACCGCTTTTTCGAATCCGAACTTAAGTACCAAATTGGAAAGAATTTTTTCAAACTGTTCTTCCTCCATGTCGATCATGGCAAGCACTAACTGATCGATGTATATTTCGATGCTGCTGTTGGCCTCACTTAACTCATTTACCTGCCGATAAATCTGGTCATTGGTAAGTCCTACGATCTTGGAAATCTTAACCCCATGGTTATTGAGAACGGAAACATTAATAATTTTCTTTAGGTCTTCATCCGAATAATACCGGATATTGGTCTGGGTACGCTGGGGGGTAACTAAATGATGCCGCTTTTCCCAAATACGAATTGTATGGGCCTTTATTCCAGAGAGCTTTTCTAGTTCCTTAATCGAATACTTTCCCATCAGTCCTGTATTATTGTTCAAAATAACACAGCCGGGGCTAAAATGTTATTTTACTTCAATTTAAGTTACTATGGCTGATTTGGAAAAAGGTAGGCAGTGGTTTGAAGGGCAGGATTGGACACCTTTCCCATTTCAGTTGGAAGCTTGGCAATGTGTGTGGGATGGATACAGCGGAATTATAAATGCTCCCACCGGAAGTGGTAAAACATATTCTTTGCTCATTCCAATTCTACTGGAATGCAATCCTAAAAAGCTGAGTTCAAAAGGCCCTAAAGCAATCTGGATCACACCCATCCGGGCGCTTGCCAAGGAAATTGAACTATCGGCTAAGCGGGCCAACGAGGGCCTTGATACTTCGTGGCGGGTTGGTGTGCGCAGTGGCGATACTTCAACCAGTGAACGGGCTAGGCAAAAGGAAAGACCTCCTGATTTTCTCATCACCACCCCGGAAAGTCTTCACTTACTACTTTCTCAAAAAGGATATGCCGAATACTTCGCGGATTTAAGAACGATTGTGGCTGACGAATGGCATGAGTTGATGGGTTCAAAACGTGGTGTGCTTATGGAGCTTGCCTTGTCGCGATTGAAGACACTTTCTCCCCAGCTAAAGATCTGGGGAATTTCGGCTACCATTGGAAACATGGAGCAATCACTTCAAATTTTATTGGGTAACTATTCTGCGAGCAAAAGAGTAAAAGTGATTAAAGCAAATATTCAGAAGAAGATTGAGATCGTTTCAATTTTTCCTGATGAAGTTGAGCGGTTGCCCTGGGCTGGCCACCTCGGTATTCAATTATTGGATAAAGTCATTCCGATTGTCAAGGCAAGTAATAGCACCCTGATCTTTACGAATACCCGCTCCTTTGCTGAGATCTGGTATCAAAAGATGCTGGACAAAGCACCTGAACTTTCAGGTCAGATCGCCATGCACCATGGTTCTATCAGTAAAGAACTTCGAGATTGGGTGGAAGACCAGCTTCACGCAGGAAAACTGAAAGCAGTGGTATGCACATCAAGTTTGGATTTGGGTGTTGACTTCAGGCCCGTTGAAACAGTAATACAAGTAGGCAGCCCAAAAGGCGTTGCCCGTTTTTTACAACGGGCGGGTCGGAGCGGGCACCAGCCTGGGGCCGTTAGTAAGATCTATTTTTTACCAACCAATACCCTTGAACTTACCGAAGCCGCTGCCTTGCGTGAAGCCATGAACCGGAATATTGTAGAAGATCGTGTGCCTTACCTGCGCTCTTTCGATGTATTGATTCAATACCTGATTACGCTGGCTGTTTCAGATGGATTTAAACCCGAAGAAATTTATCCGGAGATAAAAGGAACAGTCAGCTATTCGTCAGTTACAGAAGAAGAATGGAACTGGGTATTGAATTTTATTACCACAGGTGGCGAAGCGCTTACCGCTTACAATGAATACCGGAAAGTGATTGTGGAACAAGGAATTTATAAAGTTGAAAACAAACGCATTGCGCTTAAGCACCGGTTGTCGATTGGCACCATTGTGGGGGACAATCTTTTATATGTGAAGTATGTATCGGGTAAGTACCTGGGAACCATCGAAGAGTATTTTATTTCGCGCCTTAATACAGGCGATGTATTTTGGTTTGCTGGGCAGAGCCTGGAATTAGTGCGTATAAAGGAAATGGAAGTGCATGTGCGCAAGAGTAAGAAGAAATCCGGAAAAGTACCTTCCTGGCAAGGTGGACGAATGCCGCTATCATCGCAAATGAGCGAAATGATCCGACTAAAAATTGACGAATCAGCAACCGGTAGTGAGACGGATGATGAAATGCGATTTCTCCGGCCGCTTATGAATTTACAGCAAGAGCGATCGCATCTGCCAAGGAAGAGCGAATTTCTGGTAGAGTACTTTCATTCCTCCGAAGGCTATCATGTGGTGATGTATCCTTTTGAGGGCCGTTTTGTACACGAAGGCATGGCTGCCCTGATTGCATACCGCATTTCACAAGGAACACCGATTACTTTTTCGATTGCTATGAATGATTACGGTTTTGAGTTACTATCGGATCAGGAGATACCCATTTATGAAGCTATTGAAACCAACGTGCTGGGCAATGAAAATCTGATGAAGGACATTCAGGCAAGCATTAACTCCACCGAAATGGCCAGACGAAAATTTCGAGACATCGCGGCTATTTCAGGGTTGATTTTTAAAGGGTTACCAGGACAAAAAATTAAGGAGAAGCATTTACAATCTTCCTCTCAACTTTTCTTCAATGTGTTTCATGAATATGAATCACAAAACTTGTTGCTTCTACAAGCCTTTGAAGAGGTGATGGATTTTCAGCTGGAAGAGGCACGATTGCGCAAGGCACTGGATAGAATTGCCCATCAGAAAATCATAATCACTGAGCCTGATATGCCCACGCCTTTTGCTTTCCCGATCATGGTTGATCGCACACGCGAAAAACTGACTTCTGAAAAACTGGAAGACAGGATTAAAAAGATGCGGCTTAGTTTTGGAGCTGATTAGGCAGAAATTGCACGGAACACCAGGAACAACGTTCCCGCCATAATCATCACGACAGGCAGTGTAAGGAACCAGGCGAGCAAAATATTTCTAACCGTATCAGGCTGAAGATTTTTTACTCCCTTGCTCGCCACCATACTACCGGCAATTCCGGACGACAGAACATGGGTTGTGCTTACTGGCCACCCAAAGTACGTGGAAAGACCGATTGTACTGGCAGCAACCATTTCTGCACTTGCGCCTTGAGCGTAGGTGAGATGTTCTTTACCAATTTTTTCGCCTACCGTTTTAACAATTCTCTTCCACCCAATCATGGTGCCGATACCTAATGAAATCGAAATCATGAACAATACCCAGGTAGGTGAGTAGTCGGTCACTTTGCGTACCGCCTTCAGTTCGTCTTTCAGAACTTTCTTATCGCTGGCACTCATCCGTACTTCTTCTTTCTTCATCAGAGAGTTTAGATTCCGATCCAATAACATCACATGCTTTCGCACTTCGAACTTTTCAGCTTTAGGAATTTGATTTATCGATCCCAGTGCAGCGAAAGTTTCTTGCAAATGGGTATTCATGAACCGTGTATCTGCCAGTTTAACTCTGTCTGACTTTGAAAGAGTTGTAGAGTCTATCGTGCCAATCACTCGTTCAATCTTAGTTAACGAAGCAGGCATGTTAGCTGGGTCATAATTTACATCGAGGGCAAAATAGGCGGGCACAATACCAATAAGAATTAACATGACTAGACCCACTCCTTTTTGGCCATCATTGGAGCCATGAAAGAAACTCACCAAAGTACAGGTAAGGAACAGGATAGCCCGGATCCAAAATGGAGGGGGTTGATTTTTCTTAGGTTCTTTAAATAGTGCGTCTCCGGTTTCAGTTTTCCGGGTAAGTGTCCTTATGAAATACATTAAAATGATAGTGACCGAAAATCCGAATAACGGGGATACCAGGAGGGAAAGACCAATTTCTTTCGCCTTTGTCCAGTTAACTGCTTCGCTGGTCGCTTCTGGCAACAATGAGAACGCCAAACCCACTCCCAAAATGGATCCAATAAGTGTATGAGAACTAGAGCAGGGTATTCCAAAAAACCAGGTTAACAGGTTCCAGAAAATAGCTGTTACTAATAACGCCATCACCATCGAAATGCTGTGAGCTATGTTTTGATCGACCAGTGTTTCTACGGGCAACAGATTTACAATACCCATAGCCACGGCAATTCCACCAGCAAAAACTCCTAAAAAATTCCAGGTACCTGACCAGATAACCGCTACCCAAGGCTTTAGGGTATTTGTATAGATTACGGTGGCTACAGCATTAGCCGTGTCATGAAATCCATTTACAAATTCGAATGCACAGGCTGCCAATAGACAGACTACCAGCAGGATGGAGTAGGAGAGCTCTAAATCGAACATAAATCAAAAATCGGGGTAAATGTAGTGGGAAGCCGATCGGTCAATGTTAACCCAATGTTACCATTTTTTATTTTCCAAACTCAAGATGAGAAAGCAAAAACCGGAGATTAACATAACACTATGATTTTCAAGGAGAAGGCTTTTTTCAGTTAGGTTACGGACTTCATTTTTTACTGAATCCGATTTATCCGAATTTGCCTTTTAATCAGTATTATTAGAACAGGGGCGAATGGAGATTGAGTTAATGAGTGAAACCGCGTGGCTATTGCCAGAAAAAGCCTTGTGGCTGAAAAGCAAGAAAACGCTGCTGATGGCTGATTTACATTTTGGTAAAATCAATCATTTCAGAAAGTCGGGGATACCTGTACCCGCCAGGGCTAACGACAAAAATACGGAGTCCCTGATTTCAGTACTTCATATAACGAAGCCGGATCGCGTGATTTTTTTAGGTGATTTATTTCATAGTCACTACAATGAAGAATGGGAAGTGTTGGGTCAGATCCGGAAACATTTCCTGCAATGTTCCTTCGAACTGGTATTAGGGAATCATGATATTTTAAGTGCGGTGCAGTACGAACGTCATACCATGAAGTGCTACGTAAACGAATTACGCGAGGGCAATTTAATTCTTACACACGAACCCATGACCGAAGTGCCTCCCGGGTTATATAATCTTTCAGGACATCTTCATCCAGGCGTGCAACTGCGTGGAACCGGAAAGCAATCCGTCACGTTACCTTGTTTTTATTTTGGAAAGAACCAGGGCATTCTTCCGGCTTTTGGTTCGTTTACCGGAATTGCCCGCATCATACCTAAAAAAGAAGACAGAGTTTTCGTTATTGCAGAAGATAAAATCATTGCCTACAAGAATGTGTAAGTTTCGAATGCTCATTTTATTTTTGATTGCTACCGTTTCGGCTGCTGCACAGGATACTACGCGCCTTTCGTTGCTTTTTGTGGGCGACATCATGCAACACGATTCCAACATTGCTGCCGCTCTTGATCCGATCTCAAAGAAGTATGACTACTCAGCTTGCTTTGAATATGTAGCTCCTATTTTACGCGCTGCCGATTTAACAATTGGAAACCTGGAGCTTACGCTGGCAGGTCCTCCATTTAAAGGGTATCCGCAATTCAGCGCACCTGATGCCCTTGCCTCAGAATTGAAAAGCATTGGCTTTGATGTTTTGGTCACGGCCAATAATCATAGTCTCGATCGTAGGCGAAAAGGGGTGGAGCGCACCCTAAAGGTTTTGGATTCTTTAGAAATATCCCATACGGGAACCTTCAAAGATTCGATGGATCGGGTAAGCGTCTATCCTCTGATAATTAAAAAGGATGGGTTTCAGCTTTCTCTCTTGAACTACACATACGGCACGAATGGAATTCCAGTTACGAAACCTAACATTGTAAACCTGATCGACACAGTTGCGATCAAGACCGACCTTGCAAAGGCAAGGGCACAGGAATCAGATGCAATTATTGTCTTCCTGCACTGGGGCGCGGAGTACCAGAGTCTGCCTAACCAGGAGCAAAAAAGATTAGCTACCCTTTGCTTGCGCGAAGGAGCAAAACTTGTGATAGGTGCTCACCCCCACGTACTTCAACCCATAGTGTGGAATCAACAAGACGACCAGTTGATTGCTTATTCGCTTGGTAATTTTGTCTCCGGCCAACGACCTCGTTATCGCGATGGCGGGGCTATGCTTTGGATCGATCTTCAGAAGATTAGGCACGATTCAACATCATCAACTTCTATTAGGAATGCCGAGTATGAATTGGAGTGGGTCAAAAAATCTAATGATAAGTTTGTTATGATGCCTTTTCGCTATTTTGAAGGCGATACCCTTTTTGTTAAAGAAAAGACTTCAAGAGAGGCCTTCGCATTATTCGCAAAAGACTCGAGAGCTCTTTTTAACAAGCATAACATTCACATAAAGGAGAAGAGTTATTCGGCTCAGGATACTATGATTTTCTCTATTCGCATTGAATCAATCCATGAGATTGATTCAATCGCGATGGAAGATCCACTTTTAAAATTCTATGGAATTGAAAAAATGGATCAGGACCAAAGTCAAACGATATGGTTTGCAGGCACTTTTTATGAGTACGAAGTTGCACAACAAGCGTTGATTGAGATATTAAGTAAAACAACGTTTAGAAGCGCCCGTATAATCAGACGTGTGGATATTGAAGCCGATAAAGCAACCGCGATAGCAGGAAGTAAGAATTAATCTGTGAATCAGGGGCCTTACTATCTTCCTGAGAAAATTATCCCGATTGAAAATTCTAATCCTGTAAAGTCCACTTTCGCATCTTTATAATCAACTGGAATGGTCTCTAATGGATCGGTCATTGTTCCTCCTGTATAACTTCCCGTTAACGGAAATTTAGCGGAGCCCATCAGGTAGTTAGTCTCTAACGAGATGCCAAATTGACGAGTGACGTTAAATGTAAGCTCCGCACCAAAATGATACCCGAATCCAGGGTTATTGCTAAACTTAAGATTGGAATTGGTTACATCCCAGTTTTCAAAGGTTCGGATAGACCGGTCAAAATTTCCATAGTTCAATTTTTGATCAAATCCATAAAATGCGAATCCACCAGCTTTTATATCAAACTCTACTTGCTTGCCTTGAAATTGAATAACTAATTCTACAGGAACAAACAATGTAAAATTAGGGCCTAGCAATGCATCCTTCGATTCGAAGGGTAAGTCAATGATATTAAGACCCGACATCCGATAAAGGGATGCACCAGTCTCGATAGCGAGGTAGCGATTCAGATTTACACCCAACCCCCGGATGGAAAATGGACTGATGGGTGTTGAGAAGTAGCCATTGCGCGGAATGAAGTAGGAAAACGAAAGCCCAACATCCTGAGCTTGAACCTGCGTGAAGCCAAGCATGGCGAGCACACCAATAAGAATAATTCGTTTCATTTATTTTTTGTTATAGTCGTCAAAAAGTTTTTGCATATAGGCTTTCCCAAGCGGAAGCTCCTTTTCATCGCCTTCGCGCTTGAGATAGTTGTTCAGATCAAAGTCATAAATAGTTTCGTTAGCCGGACTCACATACCCGTAGCCATTGGTAAAGACATAAATAGCAAACGAGTTAACCGTATCAGCCAGTATGTTTTTGCTGAATGGAAAATCTTTCGAACCGATTTTTAGTTGACTCAAAACTGTATTTGCAATGTCAGTATGGCCCGCATAGGTTTTGATACGTTCCGATTTATCAATGGCTCCGCCTAACCAGAGCATGGGGATTTTAAAACGTTCTTTCTCTTTTAGTTCGTTTGGGTTGGGAAAGCGATGCCCGTGATCAGCCGTAATAATTACCAGGGTGTTTTTCCACCAGGGTTGCTGTTTTGCTTTTCGGATAAATTCTCCCAGGCTCTTATCCGTATAATAGCAAGAGTTCAAGAACATTGAGCCTTCATCATTTCCCTTAATCACCGTTTCCATAGGTACCTCAAAAGGTTCGTGGCTACTCAGACTAAGCATGACTTTAAAAAATGGATTAGTCGCAGTATCGCATTCCGTTAATAACCTTTCGAAAACAAAGTGATCGGCCACGCCCCATTTCGAGTCATCGAACTCACTGCCAAAATCATCAACCTCCGTGATGTGACTAAACCCCGCCTGCGTTACATAGGACTCCATATTGGCGAAACCGATGTCGCCACCATATACAAACGATGTGTGGTAGCCGGATTTCTCCAACATCTTTGGTAAGTAGGATAGATGCTGTGTTTTATTCGGAAACTTGATAATGGAGCTTCGGGGTTGTGCTGGATATCCACTCAGGATTGATACAATACCCTTGTCCGTACGATCGCCACTTGCGTAAAAATTTTCAAACAGGATTCCTTCTTTGGCAAGTTCATTCAATTCAGGTGTGATATTCTCTAATCCACCCAGAGGTGCAATGATTTTGGAAGTAAAACCTTCCAGGATAATGAGTAAAATATTAGGTTTCTCCAAGGAGATATGTTTTTGAGTCTCGCCATGCGTATTAATGAGGGAATCAAATTGCGCATCCAGATGGGCGGGACGATAAAAACTATTGGGATATTGAAGGTTGTCTTTACGGGTTACATCTTTAAAGAAATTCCAGACTGGGTTAATACCAGCATGGTTGGGAAAAGCCTTACTCTTATGAAAATAAACCACGCCTGTATTGAGCGGAGCAACACTGAAACTGCTGCGAATTGGTATAATCAACGCTGCCGTAATTACTAACCAGAGTGGCGACCACTTTTTAGGAAGTTCCTGAAGACTTAACAGCTGAGGTGCTAATTTCTTCCAGTAAAAGAGCATGAATGCAGTGAGCAGTCCAGCAAAGATTATCACTAACAAAATTAAAATTGCTGGATTAACACTGCTGGCCGCTTCCGATTCTAAATACATAAGAGGAGTAGCGTTGATTCGAAAGCCCCAGTGCTTGTAAAGTTCTAAATCGGCTACGACTAAAAGTGCGGATATAAAAAGCAGAAGGCTGGTTACAAAACCCTGAAGAATATGCACCCATTGAGCTGAGATAAATGCAGAGGCAATAAATATCAAGCCTGGTATCAGCAACCAATAGCCAGTCATAGCTGCATCCATGCGTATACCAAGTATCATGGGCATAACTATTTCTTTTCCTGTAAGCGTGCTGGTTTGTGCATACAGATAAACAAAGAATAGGATCCGGCTAACCGTAAAAAAGAGTAGCCAGTACAGGGCAAGCTGACCGAAAAATTTTAACCGTGCTTTCATTCCGGCTGCGAAGATACAAAACAAGCTTTATCAGCCGTTGATAAAATTGACTGCCCGAATGATGGAATTGCTTATTACTTTTAGGTTCTAAAATTCAAAAACTCATGCGAAATCAGTTCTTGTTTATTGCCGGTGCTTTTCTTCTAACAGTTTATTTAACAGGTTGCTCTGAAAAGAAAACACCTGCCGATTTGATTATTCGGGGCGGAACTATTTACACGGTGGAAGATGGTAATCCCATTGTGGAAGCTGTGGCTGTACATGGTGACAAAATTGTGTTTGCAGGAGCTTTGAAAGATGTTTCAAAGTTTGAAGGTGAAAATACCCAGATCATCGACCTGCAGGGTAAAACAATGACCCCCGGGTTTATTGAAGGTCATGGTCATTTTTTTGGGGTTGGGTATTATGAATTAGATCTGGATTTAATGAAGGCAAAAAACTATGATGAAATAGTTGAGATGGTACGCATCGCTGCTGAAAAGGCACAGCCTGGTCAATGGATATTAGGTAGGGGTTGGCATCAGGATAAATGGGATACATTACCGGAAAACATGGTGCAAGGCTTTCAAACCCATGAGATGCTAAGTGCAGTATCTCCAAATAACCCGGTGGCTCTTGAGCATGCCAGTGGGCATGCTGTACAGGTTAATGCAAAAGCCATGGAAATAGCAGGAGTTAACCAATTGTCTAAAGAAAGTTTAAAATCTGTTTCTGATGAGGGAGGTGAAATAATCAGAGATAAAAACGGTAATCCAACGGGCATCTTTAACGAACTCGCAACAGGTTTGATTTATAAAGTAATGCCCTCGGCTGATGATGAGCGTGATCGCCATGCAATTGAGCTAGCAACGCAAGCCTGCTTGCGTAATGGCATCACCAGTTTTCATGATGCAGGGGCAACCCGCAGAAATATTGAGTTCTTCAGGCAAGCTAAAAAAGATAGCACGTTAGGTGTACGCCTTTATGTTATGGTGGGTGGCGATGATAAAGCTCACGTTAATGAGTGGATAATGAAAGGCCCAGAAATTGATACTTCAAACATGCTTACCATTCGATCCATTAAACTCTACTGTGACGGGGCACTTGGCTCAAGAGGTGCCTGGTTCTTGGACCCCTA
>JBEBJH010000088.1:0-17219 GCA_040079965.1 Cyclobacteriaceae bacterium | reverse complement strand
GCAGCCGAAGGTGCAGCAAGCGGAACTGAAACCACCATGAAGTATGAAGTGATCTCTGGTTCCTTTAACCTGGTGCCAAACGAGACCCTCGCTCGACTCATGTACAACAATCTTAAAACGGTTGGTGGAGTTAACTACACACCCGAAGAAGTAGAGTTCGGAAAGAAAATCCAAAGCACACTTACCTTCAAGGTTCCCCCCCTCGAATCAGCAACACAAGTGGAGCCATTCAAGACCGGTGGATTCTTCCTCGCTTCGACTGATGTGGGTGATATAACGTGGGTAGTGCCTACCGCGGGTTTAGGAACTGCCACCTGGGTGCCCGGAG
Organism: Cyclobacteriaceae bacterium; assembly: GCA_040079965.1. Taxonomy (GTDB): domain Bacteria; phylum Bacteroidota; class Bacteroidia; order Cytophagales; family Cyclobacteriaceae; genus ELB16-189. The sequence goes on along the minus strand of JBEBJH010000088.1, from coordinate 16,891 downwards.
TGCCTGCCCACTCGTGGCAGGCAGTTGCTACCGGTGGCATGAGCATTGGTTATAAAGCGATGAACAATGCTGCTAAAATTATTGCCATGACCGGCATCGATATTTTCAACAATCCAACGATTATCGGCAAAGCACAAAAAGAATTAAACGAATATGTTGGACCAGACTTCAAATACAAGTCTATGATTGGCGATCGCAAACCACCCTTGGATTTCAGAAAGGGGAAACAGTAGAAGTAGTAATTGAATTGAAAAAAAATGGCATCGTACGATGCCATTTTTCTTTATGCTTATTCTCTATCTCTCTTAACCACCTGTAACCAACTTGGCAATGTCGTTGTAGAACACAAACACCATCAGCAATAACAGAATGGCCATACCAACTTTAATTGCATTCTCAAAGAATTTCTCTGATGGCTCGCGGCCGCTAATCATTTCGTAAAGCAAGAACATAACGTAGCCTCCATCCAATGCTGGGATTGGAAGTAAATTCATAAACGCAAGTACCATCGATAACAGACCGGTCATACGCCAGAAGCGTTCCCAGTCCCACGTGCCGCCATACGCTTTTGCCATTCCAATAGGACCTGACAAGGATTTTTGAAATGAAAGCTGGCCTGTAAAGATTTTACGGAATGCTTTAAGTTGAATAACAATTACATCGAAAGCACGACCTGGGCCTATCCATAAAGCCTGCCCCATCGAATACTTTACATTCTTCTCGCCTTCTGCCGGCACAATCTGATTAGGCACATAAAATCCTATTCCAGGGGCATCTTTAAAATACTCCTTGAACGCTAAAACCTGTTCGCCCCGTTTCACTTTAAATTGTATCGAGTCCCCTTTGAAACCTGTTGTTACAGCCTTTAGCTCATCATGGTATACAATCGGCTGATTTTGAATCTCGATAATCTGATCGCCTTTTTGAAGGTTAATCCTTTCTGCGATGGTGCCCGGTGAAACTTCGTCTACGATCGGTAATCTTCGTGGAATTAAGAAGTTTGCTACAGCCTCCTTCTTATCAAATTGTTCAATAAAATTAGAGGGGATTGGAATTTGAATTTCCTGCTCACCACGTAACACAGTATAAGAGGAGTTATGGGAAAGCAATACATCAGGTTTTGCCACGTCATCAAAGTATTCAAACTGCTGCCCATTGATTTTTATAATCTTATCTCCTGTTTGGATTCCAATTTGCTGGGCCAGATCAAGGGCCTGCACACCACCATTCTTATTCACATAATCGTTGAGGATAAACCGATCTCCGAGAAAATAAACGAGACCAATAAAAATGACAATGCCTACAATCACATTCACTATAATTCCACCCAGCATTACAATTAATCGCTGCCAGGCTGGCTTCGAACGAAACTCCCAGGGCTCGGGTGCAGCTTTCATCTGCTCTTTGTCCATACTTTCATCCACCATGCCGGCAATTTTTACATAGCCGCCCAACGGAAACCAACCAATCCCATACTCGGTATCGCCCTTTTTGTATTTCACCAATGAGAAATTAAGCACATTGGCCATCGGGAATAAAAAATCGAAGAAGAGATAGAACTTCTCAACCCGGATATTAAACATACGAGCTGTAACAAAGTGACCCCATTCGTGCACTGCAATCAAAATCGAAAGGCTCAGCAGCAGCTGGGCCGTCATAATCATTCCTTCCATCAGTTAATTAGTTCTTTTGCTTTAATTCTCGTTTTCTTATCCGTATTCACATAATCCTCAAAGGCGGGACTAGCGATATAATCCATTTTGTACAAACATTGTTCCACTACTTCCGACATTTGCAGAAATCCAATACGATCCTGCAAAAACTCCTGAACTGCCACTTCATTGGCTGCATTCAGTACACAGGGCATGTTTCCACCCCTTGCTAATGCCTCAAATGCGAGCGCAAGATTACGAAAAGTTTCTGTATCCGGCTTCTCAAACGTAAGAGCGGGGTAATTCGCAAAATCAAACCTCGGAAAGGTGCTTTTCAACCTTTCGGGATATGACAGGGCAAACTGGATGGGTAAACGCATATCAGGCAAGCCGAGTTGTGCCTTAATTGAACCATCTTCAAACTGCACGAGGGAGTGAATAATAGACTGCGGATGGACTACAACCTCTACCTTTTCTGCCTTTAAGCCAAAAAGCCATTTCGCTTCAATTACTTCAAGTCCTTTGTTCATTAGGGTGGCTGAATCGATGGTAACCTTGGCGCCCATCGTCCAGTTCGGGTGTTTCAAGGCCTGTACTTTAGTGACATATAATAATTCATCGCGTTTCATTCCCCGAAAGGGCCCACCCGATGCAGTTAAGATGATTTTCTCTATTGGGTTATGAAACTCCCCAACAAGGCATTGAAAAATTGCCGAATGTTCTGAATCAACAGGGTAAATATTCACTCCCTTTTCACGGGCAAGTCGCGTAACCAATTCACCAGCCACTACCAGTGTTTCTTTATTAGCAAGCGCTATATTTTTTCCGGCTTCTATGGCCTTAATAGTAGGCTTAAGTCCAGAATAGCCTACCAATGCGGTCAGCACCAAATCAATTGAGTCCATCTGAACAACGGAGCATAGCGCATTCTCGCCAGCATAAACTTTAATGTTTAACGGAAGCAGTGCGGCCTTTACCTTCTCATACGAATCCTCATTAGCGATAACTACCGCATTGGGATTAAATTTCATCGCTTGCTCGATAAGAAGGTCGGCACTATTCTGTGCTGTGAGTACCTCGACCTCAAATGATTCGGGATGAGCAGCAATTACTTCAAGGGCCTGGGTGCCGATACTTCCGGTTGAACCTAAGATGGCGATGTGTTTTTTAGGGTGATCCAAGGAGAGTACTTTATATGAATTACATGAGATTAAATGCCGCTATGCAAAGGTGGCAAATTGGTTATAAACTTTCATCTTAACATCCATACGATAAAACTGTTTAAGCCCGGGGCTATAGGTCTAGACCCTCAGGAACACATTCTTCTTATAAAGAAAATAGAGAAACGTCCATTCCACCAGTACATAACAGATGGCAAACATCACGGTGCTGATCGGATCACCTAACAATTGAAAAAGCCATGGGAAAATTGCTTTCGTTGTATAACTCCAATTAATAAACTGACCTGACATATAAATCAAAATGGAGTTCATACCGATAATGCTAAAGAAGAATGCCCACTTTTTGTATCCCCGTACATCGATGATGTAGTAGAACAAGGCCAATAAAATAAGACTCCAACCCCCTACATGTAGCACAAAGGAACTCGACCAGAGATTTTTATTAATCGGAAAAGCCAAATTCCAAACTTGTGCAAGGATCAGGGAAACAATGCCCATCAATAACAACTGAAGCGCTTTCCGCTGCATAGTGAGTGGGCTGTTCTTTAAAAGATTGCCTGCATAGATCCCTAACAAGGCGGTACCGATTGCCGGGATGGTAGATGTCAATCCCTCCGGATCGTGAATACCCAGATAAAGTTTACCCGGCATTATCAACCGATCGAGATAGGAAGCAAAATTTCCTTCCATCGTTAAATCCCCGGCAGGATAACCAGGTGCAGAATTGAACAGTAACAAAAACCAATAGCCGATCAGTAAGGAACAAAACCAGATGATCTGGCCGCGTTGCTTAGTATATAAATAAATGATGTTCGCAAACATGTATGCTAATCCGATTCGGGCTAGCACACTACCAAATCGAATCTCTGAGATCGGACGAAGTTCCAGACCATTATTATAAATGATCCCTAAAACCGCCAGTATCAACCCACGCTTGATGACCCGAAAAAGTAATTGATTCTTGGATTTTCCTTTTTCAAGTTCTTTTCCAAGGGAGTAAGGCGTGGCAACCCCGGCCATAAACAGGAATAAAGGAAAGATCAAATCATAAAAATGAAAGCCGTGCCAATCCGGATGCGTAAGCTGAGTGGCAAAACCTTCCATGAATGGAGAGCTCGTGATCTTTGCAAGGCTGTGAACGATTTCCTCGGCACCCATAATCCAAAACATATCAAAGCCACGAAGGGCATCGAGTGAATAAAGTCGTTGTGTTGGGGTGATGGATGCCATCTTGTTTAGGTTTTATTTTGATAAATCCTTAATTCTAATATTTCTGAATTTCACTACCGAACCATGACCTAAAAATCCCATATGCCCCATGTGACGATTTAATCCGGGATGTTCTTTGTGATCCAGCGTTCCATTTTTTGAAGCCTTCTTCATATCGCCTTCCAGGATTACCGTTCCATTCAATGTTACTTTAATATAATCGCCCTTCACATATACTTCCTCCTGATTCCACTCACCTGTAGGTTTTAAAAATCCGCGCTTGGCTGCTATTACTCCATACACTGAACCATGATATTGATACACTTCCAACTTGGAATATACCGGTGCATCGTTATCGAGTATTTGAATTTCCTTTCCAGCGTAAGCAGCGTCACCTTCCAACGGAGCATGAATGCCTAGTCCATTGTTGGCGCCCGGTGTAAGTTGAAATTCAAATCTGAAAATAAAGTCTGAGTATTCCTTTTCAGTATTAAGATTGCCATGACCTTCCTTCGTTGGATAAATAGCAATCGTATTATCTTCTACCACATAATCTGTTTTATTACCGACCCAGTTGTTCAAATCCTTTCCGTTGAACAATAAATCGAAGCCCTGTTCCTTCTCTTCTTTGGAAAGCTCATACGACTTCGTGCTCAACTCCTTCACATAAATATTCCTGAAAGCCAGGTCGGTGCCGTGGGCCTGCAACTCAATGGCTTCTTCAGAAAAAATCGGAAGGTTTCTATCCCAGTAATTTTCCATCACTACATTATCGACCACGAGTATGCCATTCAGGAATACCGTTACACGATCTCCCACCATTTTTATATAGAAAGTATTCCACTCTCCAATTGGATTATCAGCTACAATTAAAGGCGTGCTTCTTTCTTTTTGATTGTTGTACAAACCACCCGAACCGACCTGGGCACCATCTTGCACGCGAGAGATATCCCAGATCTGAACTTGTGGTGAGCCACGCAAATAAATTCCGCTGTCCCCATTTTTTGAAATCTTCCAATCCACGATCATCTCAAAATCCCCATAAGGGCGTGTGGTGCAAAGATTGGCTCCATCTCCCTGAAATACGATTATACCATCCTTTACGCTCCAGTTATTCTTCACTTTCGCATTGGCTTCCAGTTGTTTTTTTGCCAACACCTCTTTGGTCATTTTAGCCCGTGCAATTGGATTCTCAACAAGACCTTGCCAGCCGCTAAGATCTTTTCCATTAAAGATCGATTCATATCCTTTCGTGTAAGGAAGGCTTTCAAGATAAGTGAGTATATCAATGCGTTCATACTGACTATCTTCTCCTGTTAATTTATCAAGCATGCGCTCCAATGTTTTACGCACTTCAATACCGGTGAGACCGGGTTTGGCATCAGACGTTGGTAAAGCAATTTGCATGGCGGCACGACTAGCTGCACTGCTTAGTTCCTGATCATCGAGGTATTCGGCAACAAACATGAGCGATAAAAATGTTCTCACATTACCGGCTGCCCTGATCACCACAGACTTTTCATTTCTACCCGAAGCCAGTGTCATCATTTCGCGCAACAACAAAAGCTTCTGATCATCCGGCCAGGAAGATTTTCCCACCTGAGAAACAAAGGACTGAAGCGCCTGGGCATGATATTGTTTTAAGGTTCCGTCTTTTCTGATTGCCAATAATGTTCTGATTGCTCCGCTGTCCTGCCAGTTCTTCAAGGCATCAAACGCAACTTGTTTTTCCTTCTCACTGCCTTGATAAAAAGCAGAGGTCACTTTTTCCAATGCACTGTTATCATTCAAATACGGTAATACCGGAAGAAGTTTTACTTTCTGGGCTGGATAGGCCGCGTTGATCAAGGCTACTGCATTTTTATCAAGACCAGAAATAATGGCCGACTGAATGGCTTTTAACTCCTTATCATTTTCTGAAGCGGACAACATCTTCAAAAGTTCGCTCACGTTACTGGCAGCCGAGACGTTGGGCAATGCATTATAAGCGGCTTCTTTGACAACGGCATCACCTGATGAAGTCTGCTTTGCTATTACTGCAAAATGATCAACCGCCCGTCTTGTAGACAGTATCTGCAACAGCGCTACTTTATTCTTTGATTGAGCGGTCTCTAACTTTTGAGTGATTAAGACATCTGTCTCTTTATCCGCCACCTGAAGCAGATTTGCTTTTGCTGCCGCAATCTCTGCATCATCAGTTGCCCGCAACAGGTAATCCAATAATGCAGGAGTAAACTCTTTATTTCTATAGCTGGCAATTTCTGAAGCTGCTGCTATTCTTGTTGGTTGATTGTTTGAGGAAAGAGCCGGTAATAACATAGTTTCAACAAAACCATCATTGCGATTTGCTTTTGCCAGCATGGACAAAATATCTGCCTGTGCAGAGCCTGTTGATTTTTTATACTCCTTCTGCCACAGTTTAAGGGCTGCTGGTAAACCGGCCGATGAAACGGCAATCTTCAAAATCTCCTTTTGATATTCAGCATCAAAACGACTAAGCTCTTTGATTAGCGTTGCCACAGATCCTTGTGGATCAACGTGTGCAAGTCCTTTTAAGCCAGCTAATCTGAAATGTTGCTGTGAAGCATCGGCCGTATTGTCCACCAGGGCCTTACTGATTTCTTTAACCAGCGCACTATTGCCTTTGCTGGTTATCTGATGAAGATACTCAACCAATGCTGTGGTTGCTTCAGTAGGATCATTCTTAAAACCAACATTTTTTGTCTGCTGTAAAAGGATCTGGTAAGAACTGGCATCTGCCAATAACGCAATGGTCCATAATGCTTGTTTTTTCACCAATGCATTTTCACTTGAAGCGAATGCCGTGATTGATGCTAATGCTGGCTGATAGTTTAATTCGCCCAGCGCCTTAATCAATCTTACTTGTGTTGTTGCAGGTTGATTTGAAAGTGCATTCATCAAAGCCTTGCTGGCATCTTCACTGCCGATGCGAACCAGCGTGGATATTGCCGGATCATACGATTCTTTGTCTCCAATGTATTCCCTGAGCACCGCCACCGATTCATTGGAACCAACCACTTTCAGGTTATCCATGAAATAGGATTTTACTTCTGCATTGGTTGCCTTTTTCAGGGCAGCGAGATAAGCCTTTTCAATTTTAACTTTCTGATCTTTTGTAGTAGCATAGTGAGTCAGTAATGATACCGCATACCGGGAAGGAACTCCTTCCGCTACCCCATTAGGCTGAACGCCATCGGTCACTAACTGTAAACCTTCGTCCCCAAGATTAATAATATCCTGAAACATTCGTGCTGACTGCTGATTATCTGTGGCAGGCAATAAGGCCAATGCATCGGCCACTTTGGTCTTAACCAATCGTTGATCCTGAGCCGATAGAAAGAATGGCGCAAGAATAAAGACCAGAAATATGATACGTGTGATATTATTTAATTTCATTTCAGTGTAGTCTAAAAGTGGTGATTAGATTTTCCAGTTGCCTCTCATGGGTTGGTTGATCAAACGGTTAGCGGCTTCATCATTGATGAACTCCTGCTTAACCGGATCAAAATCCAACGGCCTTCCTAACTGAAGGGCGATCTTACCTATGTTTACAATCGTGGCAGAACGATGGCCGTTCAGTTCATTCAATCCGAACTTCTTGCGGCTTCTTACTGAATCGGAGAATACTGTCATCTGAGGTTCCGGATCAGGAAATGTATCAATGACTTTTAAAATGTTAGGAATGTCTGATTTAAAGCCACGGTATATTTTTCCATTAGGCCCTTCGATGTAGGGCACATTGGTGTCTTTGTTTTCACCGTCCAGAATAATTTTGCATCCATCTGCATAGGTAAACTCAATCCGTCTCCAGGTGCCTACAGCATCATCATGCTGCTGCGGGCAATCCACATCTACGCGTATCGGACTTGTATTGTCTTTTCCTAAAAAATATTGAACCGGATCAATGTAGTGTTGACCCATGTCACCTAATCCTCCTCCATCATAATCCCAATATCCTCTGAAGGTGCTATGCACACGGTGCGGATTGTATGGTTTATATTGAGCAGGGCCGAGCCACATATCGTAATCCAATTCAGCGGGCACGGGCATAGGATCAAGATCAGTTTTTCCCACCCAATAAAACTTCCAGTTAAAACCAGTTACGCCACTGATTGTAACTTTTAAAGGCCATCCTAAAATTCCGCTGTCTACCGCTTTCTTCAAGGCTTTCACCTCCGTGCCGAGTCCGTAGAAATTATCATACATTCGAAACCAGGTATTAAGCCTGAACATGCGACCATATTGTTCCATGGCTTCCACCACACGCTTACCTTCTCCAATGGTTCTGGTCATTGGTTTTTCGCACCACACATCTTTGCCTGCCTGCGCGGCCATCACTGACATGATACCATGCCAATGTGGTGGTGTAGCGATGTGAACAATATCAATATCGGGTTGTGCCAATAGTTCTCTGAAATCGGAATAGCCTCTTACATTTCCGCCCGCCAGTGCAATGGCATCTTTAAGATGGGTTTTGTCCACATCACACATGGCCAGCACTTTTGTTCCTTCATATTCAATGTGGCCACGGCCCATGCCGCCAACACCAATGATGGCCTTGGTCAGGGTATCGCTGGGTGCAAGAAATCCTGGTCCGCCCAGCACATGGCGAGGCACAATAGCAAACGCGCCCAATACAAGGGCCGATTTTTTTATAAAGTCTCTGCGGGAGTTAGTTTCTGAACTGATGATGTTGTTTTTTTTCATTCCGATAATAGTTATGAATGGATGTGGTAATTATTTCTGTTAGGATAGACCAGGAGGGATAAGTACATGGCGTTAGTTTGAAGCTTTTCCGCAATATGGAAAGGCGTTTCAATGTACTTATTTAATTACTAGAAATTCACCTACTTATATGTCCGGTAAATTCTTTATTTAGATCAGGATTTCAATTTTATGAGTTCTCCGGCAATCTTTCTGTCATTGGCGAGCCGGGGTACTTTGTTCTGTCCGCCTAGTTTGCCCTGCGATTTCATATAGTCGATGAAAGCATTCTTGCGAAGGGGCGCAATGATGAGCGTGCGTAAGATATTACCGGAGATCAGATCATCGTAATAGACATTCAAGCCGCGCAATTGATTATCAAGTTCAAGAGAAAATGCTGCTAAGTCTTTGGGCGGGTTCGCGAACTCAATCAGCCATTCGTGGTGCGGCATGCCTTCGGCAGGAGCCACATTAGGTGCCACGGTAAATTCCATCAACTCCACTTCCGGAAATTTTTGCATGGTGAACTTCATGGCCTTTTCTACTTCTTCACCGATCACGTGCTCGCCAAAAGCCGAAATAAAATGTTTGATCCTTCCGCTCACTACAATCCGATATGGATTTTTAGAAACAAACTTTACCGTATCACCAATAGAATAACCCCAAAGGCCTGCGTTGCTGTTGATGATCACGGCATAATTTTTTCCAAGCTCCACTTCTTCGATGGAAAGTCTTCGGAGATTATCATTAAAGTATTCTTCAGTAGGGATGAATTCAAAAAATATTCCGGAGTTTATTAACAAGAGTAATCCTTCGGCACGCTGCGAATCCTGGTAGGCAATAAATCCTTCGGAGGCTGGGTACGTTTCAATCGAATCAATTTTCTTTCCAATCGTTTCAAACAATTTGGCACGATACGGTTCAAAATTTACTCCACCATACACAAACATGGAAAAGTTAGGAAATACATCTTTCACTTTTTTACCTGTTCGTGCTACAATCCGATCAAAATACATCTGTGCCCAGGGTGGAATGCCCGAGATCAAAGTCATGTTTGCATGGATCGTCTCATCAATGATCTTATCCAGTTTCGTTTCCCAATCGTCAATACAATTGGTAGTATAACTTGGTTTTTGATTGGTGCGCAGATAACCGGGCACGTGATGATTTACAATGCCCGAAAGTCTTCCGGTTTTTATTCCTGCTTTTTCATCCAGCTCCGGACTGCCGGAAAGAAATATTAAACCACCATCCAGGAAAGATGCATTTCCTGTTTCGTGCACATAACTCAACAAGGCATTACGTGCACTATTGATGTGATTGGGAACAGATTCTTTCGTAATGGGAATATACTTGGTACCTGAAGTAGTTCCAGAGGTCTTTGCAAAATAGGCAGGCTTTCCTTTCCAGAGAATATCAGACTCACCGTGCAGCACCTTTTCGACATATGGCTTAAGGTCTTCGTAATCCCGGATAGGAACTTGCTTAATAAAATCTCCATGGTTGCGGATCGATGCAAAACCATGATCCTTTCCGAATAGGGTGCCTTTGCCACCTTCGATCAGGTGATTGAATACATGACGTTGGAATTGAACAGGTCTTTGTGACCATTCTTTTGTTTCCTTTGCGATATAAGTCGCGAAAGGTTTTGCAAGCACCGAACGTATACCCATAGCGGCAAAAGTAAGGGTAAGGCAGGGAGGGTGCAAGCCACTCAGGACTGACAAACCTTCCGGATTTATAAATTTGGGATAGTTTTTGAGTTGAAGAAGCTCGTTACCACAAGTAACATATGTTTAAATCGATCGTTGGAATACTAAAATCAGGATTATGAATACGCTGAAGACCGTGGTTATTGGATTTATTGCCGGTTTGGCCGGAGCCTATACCTTTTACTCGTACCAACAGGAAAAAGAATCGCGTCAGCAAAAAGAAGAACTATCGCAAGTAGCTGATTATAAGCCTACGGAAATATATCGACCAACCCTTGTTGATACTGTTCAAACGGCAATCAACCCAGCAGAAAATGCAGATTTTAGTTTGGCAGCCAAGAAGGCCACGCCAAGTGTTGTGTATATTAACAGTATCTCGCAAGGAAGTTCAGCCTACTCGTACTGGGACCTTCTTTTTGGAGGAAGTGGTTCACAGACCCAGGTTAGCAGCGGATCGGGAGTAATTTTTTCGGCAGATGGCTACATTGTTACCAACAATCACGTGATAGAATCGGCCGAAAAAATTCAGGTGCTCTACAATAAAAAATCATACGAGGCGGAATTAATCGGAACCGATCCCTCAACTGATTTAGCCGTATTAAAAATTAAAGAAACCAACCTGCCAGCTGTTACCATCGGCAGCTCAAAAAATCTTTTGGTTGGTGAATGGGTAGTGGCGGTTGGTAATCCGTTCTCACTTTCCTCAACAGTAACTGCCGGTATTGTTAGTGCAAAGGGTCGCAAAATCAATATTGTTGATGCCCGCTTCCCTATTGAATCCTTTATTCAAACCGATGCCGCCATTAACCCGGGCAATAGCGGGGGAGCGCTGGTAAACAAGAACGGAGAACTGGTTGGAATAAATACCGCCATTCTTTCGCGAACCGGATCCTATACAGGTTATGCCTTTGCGGTACCTGTTGATATTGCTAAAAAAGTAGTTGAAGATTTAATCAAACATGGAGTGCCTCAAAAAGCAATTTTTGGCGGTCGTGTATTGGAATATGATTATCAAAATGCGCAGAAGTATGGCCTCAATAGCGATGTAAAAGAATTTAAAGGTGTGCTGATTGGAAAAGTGGATCGCCCTGGAGCTGCAGACAATGCAGGTTTACAGGAAGGTGATATCATTACCAAAGTCAACAGCGTTGAAATCAACAGTGAAAGTGCTTTTGAAGAAGAGTTAAGTTACCGATATCCGGGAGATCAGATAAACGTCACATTTATTAGAAATAATAAAACCAATAACGCGGTACTAACTCTGCTCAATAAGAATGGTGATACCAACCTTGTGAAAAGAAAAATATTTACAGATACTACCGTGGGCGCTAGCCTCGAGTCAGTGGATTATGGTGTGCGGGTGTTTAATATTAAAGATGGTGTTTTCAAGAAATTAGGTCTACACGAAAATTTCACCATTGCCTATATCAATCGTCAGCGAGTTAAAGATCCACAAGATGTCATTGAGTTCTTTAGCAAATACAAGGGGCGGGTATATATGGTAGGACTTAATAGCTCGAAACAGGAAGTTCCTCTTTCCTTCTACCTTCAATAAGAAATAATTATGGTTTAATTATCAGGCAGTCATGCGCGACTTGAACTTCTTAGTCAGGTCGTCAACACTGTTCTTGAAATTAGCATCGGTCTTCATCATATCTTCTACAGATTCGAGAGCATGGATTACAGTACTGTGATCACGGCCGCCAAAGTTCTCCCCGATAAGGGCCAAGGTAAGTTGTGTGTAGCGCTTGCAAAAATACATAGCTACCTGCCGTGGAATTACAATCTCTCGTTTCTTCACCTTACTTTTCATTTGCTCAAGGCTCACCTTGAAATAATCGGCCACGGTCTTCTGAATGAAGTCTACGCTCACATCTGATTGAATTTCCTTTACAATATTTTTCAGTACCTCTTTGGCGAGTTCAAGATCAATATCTTTTTTGAGCAAGGTTGCATGGAAAAGCAATGAATTGAGAACACCTTCCATATCGCGCAGGTTGGTGTCTACACTATACGCAAGGTACTCGGCTACTTCCGTAGGAATTTCAATTCCATCGGATTGCATCTTATTATGAATGATCGCCAGCTTGGTCTCAAAATCAGGTTCTTGCAGATCAGCCGTCAATCCCCATTTAAAACGAGACAGCAATCGCTCTTGAAATCCTTTCAGATCCCGCGGTGGGCAATCGCTGGTCATGATGATTTGTTTGCCTGACTGATGCAATTGATTGAAAATATGGAAGAACATTTCCTGCGTCTTTTCACGGCCGGCCAGAAACTGAACATCATCCAAAATCAATAAATCTACCTGCAGGTAATAATTTTGAAATTCCTGGATCTTGTGATTTTGCAGCGCATTTAAAAACTGACTGGTGAAATCATTTTGATCCACATATAAAACAATCTTCTCCGGAAGATTCTTTTTTATCTCATTTCCAATGGCCTGCACGAGGTGTGTTTTTCCAACCCCAACGCCTCCGTAAAGCATAAGCGGATTGAAAGAAGTTGTTCCGGGCTTTTTAGCCACAGCCACTCCTGCAGAGCGAGCCAAACGATTACAATCACCTTCTACAAAATTATCAAACGTGTAGGTTGGATTTAACCGTGAGTTTACGGTTTGAGGATTCAGTGCCTTAAAACTAAAAGGAGAATAATCTTCGTGACTATTGACATTCATCGGCTGAAGATGATTGCGCTTCATGCCATTGCCATTGGGGTAGTTAACCATCAACGGAGGATTTTTTTGATTGCCACTGTCTACGACTACTGAATATTCTAACCGGCCATTGGCACCCAATACCTGATGAATGGCCCTTTTAAGCACGGGCACATAATGTTCTTCCAGCCACTCATAAAAAAATTGCGAAGGCACCTGTATAGTAAGAACATCAGCTTCACTCTTGATTGGATTTATCGGCTTAAACCAGGTATTGAAATTTTGATCGTCTACTTCTTTGCGAATTACTTCGAGACAATCACTCCATACGGTTGCGCAGTCAACTACCATTTACTCTTTAGCTTGCAGATTGATGAAAAAGCCTCAATTTTTTTTGGGGCGGGAAACAAAGGTGTAAAAAAATCGAAGAACAAAAAAACAAAAATCAGCCTTGCTTTTGAAGATTTTTTTTGCGTAATGAAAACTGACGAAAATCATAAAAAGATTGCATTACTCATAACTATGCATCAACTTGAAAGTTGAATTTCAATCGAATTCATGGATCAAAAAAAATCAGAAAATTTTCCTGGCTTCGCATTTAATGCCCCTACCTATTCAGATTGGCTGGAAGCAGCCCGACAAGAGCTTGATGGAACTGATCCAATTGAAAAACTTACCCTTTTAAAAGGCTCGTTAAAAATCAAGCCTTATTATCACGAACCTCCGCAAGAAGATCTCTGTGATTTTGCACTTAAACCCGCAGTTAATCCATACTACGGTGCCAGAAGTTGGATGAATACTCCACGAATCGCGGTAAGAGATGAAAAAAGGGCTAATGAATTAGCACTCCAATACCTCAATACGGGAGCTGATGGAATTTTATTTGAACCCCTTAAAGCGAATATTCAATTGAATGTTCTTTTAAACCGGATAAAACCAGAATTCTGCTCACTTTCATTTCTGCTCCGAAATAATTTTTCTCAAAGCGTTGTTGATTTTAATGCCTGGGTAGAAAAAGAAAAAAATTCAGACAGTATAAGAGGTAGCCTTTATTGGGAAACTCTTCCCAAGGCAGACTTTAAAAAAATTCTAAGTCAATCTCAAAATTATTCATCCCTGGGAGTTCTGGTTCAACCTGAAACGAATGCCGAGGACGAAATCGTAAAGGCCCTGGAAAAATCTGTGCACTTTCTTGATCAGATTACAAACCAGGGAATTTCAGTGGATGAAGCAATCCATAATTTTTCATTCTCTCTTTCGGTAGGCACTGATATCTTTCATGAAATCGCAAAGATCAAATCGTTACGGAATTTATGGTACCAAATTCAAGGTGCCTTCGGAGTTACCAAAATCAAACCGGTTCACATCCATGTAACATCACCCTCGTGGTTAAGCGAAAAATTTCAGCCACATGGCAACCTGATCAAATCCACCACAGCAGCTATAGCAGCCATTATGGGCGGATGCGATAGTTTAACAATAGAGCCCGAAGATCAAGACTCTGAAATGATGAGCCGGATTGCAAGAAACGTTTCATCCATCCTTCGCGAAGAATCTCATCTCTCACGAGTAGCAGATCCTGCAGCCGGATCGTACTATCTGGATTCACTGACAATAGAACTATCCGAAAAAGCCTGGAAAAAATTTCAATCGAAGATGACTATGAAGCCAGATTTTTCTAGAATAAAATTCAATCAGTTTAAACCTGGTTTTTCTTCGGGACAACATAACTCCTGGCTTTCATCTGAAAAAATTGAAATCAAACCTTCGCTCACAAAGGATGATTTGAAAGCTAATTCCATAAAAAATTTCTCAGCTGGCATTGCACCCTTTCTGCGTGGCCCATACGCCACGATGTATACCCTTCGTCCGTGGACGATCCGTCAATATGCAGGATTCTCCACGGCTAAAGAATCAAACGCATTTTACAGACGTAACCTGGCGGCCGGGCAAAAGGGATTATCAGTAGCGTTTGACCTTGCGACACACCGGGGGTATGATTCAGATCATA
Source organism: Cyclobacteriaceae bacterium (assembly GCA_040079965.1). Classification (GTDB taxonomy): domain Bacteria; phylum Bacteroidota; class Bacteroidia; order Cytophagales; family Cyclobacteriaceae; genus ELB16-189. The sequence goes on along the minus strand of JBEBJH010000088.1, from coordinate 1,745 downwards.
CGCGAGTAGCAGGAGATGTAGGCAAAGCCGGGGTTGCCATTGACTCTGTGCTCGATATGAAAATTCTCTTTGATCAGATTCCATTGGATAAGATGTCGGTGTCAATGACGATGAATGGTGCTGTGATCCCCATCATGGCATTCTACATAGTTGCAGCGGAAGAGCAAGGAATACAACCGCACCAGCTCAACGGGACTATTCAAAATGACATTTTGAAAGAGTTCATGGTGCGTAACACCTACATCTATCCACCGGCTCCTTCCATGCGGATTGTTGCAGATATTTTTTCCTATTGCTCCAGGCATATGCCTAAGTTTAACAGCATAAGCATTAGTGGCTATCATATGCATGAAGCTGGGGCACCTGCGCAAATTGAACTTGCCTATACGTTAGCCGATGGATTGGAATATTTGAGAGCTGGTTTAAAAGCGGGCATCGCCATTGATGACTTTGCTCCACGGCTCTCCTTCTTCTGGGGAATAGGTATGAATTTCTTCATGGAAATCGCCAAGATGCGAGCCGGAAGAGTGCTATGGGCCAGAATGGTTCAAGTGTTTCATCCTAAAAATCCAAAGTCCATGGCGTTGCGTACTCATTGCCAAACATCAGGCTGGAGTTTGACTGCGCAAGATCCTTACAACAACGTAACGCGCACTTCTATTGAGGCCCTAGCAGCTGTTTTAGGTGGAACACAATCACTGCACACCAACTCATTGGATGAAGCAATTGCATTACCAACCGATTTTTCGGCACGCATTGCACGCAACACACAATTATTTCTTCAAAAAGAAACAGGCATAACCGAAGTAGTAGATCCTATGGGCGGTTCTTATTATGTAGAATATCTCACGGATCAATTGGTGAAAAAAGCATGGACATTAATCGAGGAGGTTGAAAGTCTGGGCGGCATGACGCGAGCCATTGAAAGTGGAATTCCAAAGATGAGAATTGAAGAAGCCGCTGCCGCTAAACAAGCCCGCATTGATTCAGGTACTGATGTAATTGTAGGAGTTAATCGATATCAAACTGATGAGGTACCAGATTTTGAGATACTGGAGGTTGACAATACGGCCGTTCGCAATGAGCAAATTGAGAAACTCAAGCTGCTTAAGTTAGAACGAAATCAAAACGAAGTAAACGCAGCTCTGTTGGTAGTGGAACAAGCCGCTGAAGCTGCCACCGGTAATTTATTGGAACTGGCTATTGTTGCAGCAAGATGCAGGGCTACACTTGGCGAAATCTCTTCTGCAATGGAAAAATCCTTTGGCCGCTATAAAGCCACCATCAAATCCATTTCTGGTGTATATTCGGGAGAAATGAAAAACCAGAAAGAAGTGGATGCGGTGCGTACCCTCTCCGATCGGTTTGCTGAACTCGATGGTCGCAGGCCGCGCATTCTAATTGCCAAGATGGGACAAGACGGCCATGACCGTGGGGCAAAAGTAATCGCCACCGGTTTCGCAGATTTAGGGTTTGATGTTGATATCGGGCCCCTTTTTCAAACACCAGAAGAAGTTGCGAAGCAAGCTGCAGAAAATGATGTGCACGTAATTGGGGCCTCAAGCCTAGCTGCTGGGCATAAAACTTTAGTTCCGCAACTCATCGATGCCCTGAAAAAAATCGGTCGACCTGATATTAAAGTGGTCGCTGGTGGAGTTATCCCTCCTAAAGATTATGATTTTCTTGTGAAAGCAGGTGTGGTCGGAATTTTCGGACCTGGCACACCTGTATCAGAGTCTGCAAAA
>JBEBJH010000087.1:0-17404 GCA_040079965.1 Cyclobacteriaceae bacterium | reverse complement strand
AGATTATTCTTCCTGATCTGCTTAGCTAAAAAATCATCCTCAAAATTATTCTTCGATTCATCTTCATCTTCACCAACCCATAAATCAGGGTGCACTTTAGCCATTTCAGAAGGCATTAATCCTGAGAAAATAGCATTGCGCGCATAGGCGGTGGTGGTAGGGAGAATCGAGTAGTAGGTTTCTTCCTTGTCAACATTGAAATATTCACTCAAGACAGGTTCAATTGTCTTCCATTGATCAAATCTCAAATTATCAATCAAAATAAAAAAGCAAGGTTCGCCTGGTTTTAGCTCAGGAAACACCCATTTCTTCATAACCTGATGTGAAAGAAGAGGTTTATCGATCTTGGGATTATTGAGCCAATTCTCATAATTGCGTTTTACAAACCGGCAAAAATTCAGATTAGCCTCTACTTTCTGCATCTCAAGAACTTCGGCCATTTCACGATCTGCTTCTTCAATCTGCAACTCCCAAAAAACAAGTTTCTTATAGATATCAGCCCATTGCTCATGGTTCATATCATCCAAAAAAGCCATACTGATTTTTCGGAATTCCTGCTGATAATTGAGGTTTGTTTTTTCAATAACCAATCGCTTGTTGTCCAGAATCTTTTTGATTGATAGAAGAATCTGACTTGGATTAATTGGTTTGATAAGATAGTCATCGATCTTGGCACCGATAGCCTCCTCCATAATTTGCTCTTCCTCATTTTTTGTGATCATCACAACGGGAAGATTAGGCTTGGCATTTTTAATTTGAGCAAGCGCCTCCAGTCCAGACATGCCAGGCATATGCTCGTCTAAAAACACCACATCAAAATGCTTTGCCTCGCTAAGCTCCACAGCATCCGAACCATTGTTAACCGGGGTTATGTCATATCCGCGCTGTTGAAGAAACAAAATATGAGGTTTAAGCAAATCAATCTCGTCATCTGCCCACAAAATGCTATATCTTTGCATGTATTTAAGTAGTGAAAATTCTTTCTAATTTACGTTATATACGCCAATCTAAGCTGATCATTTGAATAAAAAGAAAATCATCAATGACCCCGTTTATGGGTTCATATCGATAGAGAGTGATTTGATCCATGACCTGATCCAACATCCCTATTTTCAGCGGCTAAGGTATATCAAACAACTTGGCTTAAGTGACCTGGTTTACCCAGGTGCCCAACATACGCGGTTTCATCATGCGTTGGGTGCCATGCATCTGATGAGTCGTGTGTTGAAAAACCTTCAACTTAAAGGCGTGGCGATTACGGATCAAGAAGCGGAGGCGGCTCTAATTGCAATTCTACTTCACGACATCGGGCATGGGCCCCTTTCTCATGCATTAGAGGAAACTCTTTTACAAGACATAAAACATGAAAGTCTATCCTATCTTTTCATGAAGGATCTTAACATCCAATATAATGGGGCGCTGTTGTTGGCGATACAATTTTTCAGAAACGGATATCCCCGAAAGTTCTTTCATCAATTAATAAGCAGTCAATTAGATATTGATCGATTAGACTACCTGACACGGGATAGTTTTTTCACAGGTGTATTGGAAGGAACCATTGGGGTAGATCGCATTATTGCCATGCTTAATGTGCACCGCGATCAATTGGTGGTGGAGGAGAAGGGAATTTACAGTATAGAAAGTTTTTTACACTCACGCAGGCTTATGTATTGGCAGGTGTATTTACATAAAACTGCACTAAGTGCCGAGCGCATGATGGTAAACATTATTCGAAGGGCCCAGTATCTTTTAAAGGGGGGTGAAGACCTTCACGCTACAGAAGCATTAAAAAAATTCTTATTGAACGATTATCAACTCGCAGACTTCAATGAGAACCACGAACTTCTTGATTTATTTGGTCAAATGGATGACAACGATATCTGGGGTGCAATTAAAATCTGGCGTAGTCACAGCGATGCTATACTTTCTGGGTTATGTAATAGATTATTGCAGCGCGAACTTTTTCAGGTGGTTCTTTCTACCGATCCGATAAAGAAAAGCATTGTGGAAAAAGTCCGGCAAGAAATTCATCAGATCTATGGAATCTTGCGTAAGGATACTAACTATTTGTATTCCTTGGGAACAGTAAGCAATGAGGCCTATGTATCCGGAGGTAAGTCCATTAATATTCTTACCAAGAAAGGCGAGATCGTGGACATTGCTCATGCATCTGACTTACCCAGCATAAAAGCCATTAGTAAAATCGTTGAAAAAAACTATTTATGCTGGCCTAAAAATGTATCTTTGTAAATGGTGAACTATAAGTTGCCCGATCATCCATTCAATTAAAGTAACAACGATCTATGGAGTTTAGCATCGCTCAAATCGCTGCCATGCTGGCTGGAGAAGTGAAGGGTGACGGGTCAGCAAAAATCAATATGCTGGCCAAAATTCAGGATGCTAAAAAAGGTCAGATTGCATTTCTCTCTAATCCAAAATACGAACACTTTATTTACACCACGCATGCCAGCGCGGTAATTGTCAAAAAAGATTTTCAGGCAAAAAAAGAGATTACGGCTACTCTTATTTTGGTGGATGATCCCTATTCCAGTTTTACTGCTTTGCTTGAGGAATATCATAAACTTATCTCTTTTCAGAAATTGGGTGTTGAGCAACCCGCGTACATAGGCGAAAATTCCCAAGCGGGAAAGAATATTTATCGCGGAGCATTTTCTTACGTAGGGAATAATGTGAGAATCGGAGACAACGTGAAGATTTATCCTCATGTGTTTATTGGGGATAATTCCGTGATAGGAAACGATACCATCCTTCATCCAAACGTTAAACTATATGCTGGTACAAGCATCGGAAGCAATTGCGTGATTCATGCAGGCGCGGTAATAGGAAGCGATGGTTTCGGTTTTGCACCGCAGGAAGATGGATCTTATAAGACTATTCCACAACTTGGTAATGTGCTTGTTGAGGATAACGTAACCATTGGCGCGAATACGGTGATTGATTGCGCCACTATGTTTGGGGATTTTACCATTATTCGTAAAGGAGTTAAACTTGACAACCTGATTCAGATTGCCCATAATGTTGAAATAGGTAAAAACACGGTCATTGCTGCCCAAACCGGAATTTCAGGATCTACTAAGGTTGGCGAAAATTCTATAATTGGAGGACAAGTGGGAATTGCTGGCCACCTTGAGTTGGCAAACCACACCCAAATCGGGGCCCAATCAGGCATATTAAAGTCAATTAAAGAAGAAGGTCTCCAAATGAATGGCTCACCAGCGTACGAGCTTAAGCCTTTTTTTCGCTCTTACGCCCTTTTCAAACGATTGCCCGAGCTTGACGACCGCCTACGCGAACTTGAAAAGAAAGCCGTTACTTCACCGGTCGAAACTTCGAATGGAAGGGGACAATAAGGAGGTATAGGATGTTTGGTAATCGGGGCATAACCGGTTAAATTTGCGGACTTTTTACCTATGAGGTTAAATCATAAGCAACAAACCATTAAGAAATCGGTAACTCTTTCGGGAGTTGGGCTCCATACGGGTGTACAAACCAATATGACCTTCCTTCCGGCAAAACCGAATCATGGAATCAAGTTCCAAAGGATTGATTTACCTGGCTCCCCTATTATTGATGCAGATTGTGATCGTGTGGTAGATGTTTCGAGAGGTACCACGATTGAGCAAAGTGGTGCACGCGTTAGCACCGTAGAGCATACACTGGCCGCTCTAGTAGGTCTTGAAATTGACAACGTACTGGTTCAGTTGGATGGCCCTGAGGCACCTATCATGGATGGAAGTTCCATTCAGTTTGTGAACGTTTTGAAAGAAGCAGAAACGGAGGAACAAAATGCATTGCGCGATTTTTTTGAAGTGCAGGATAGTATTTTCTACCGTGAGGCAGCCCGCAATGTTGAGATTGCAGCACTGCCGTTAGATGATTATCGGGTAACTGTAATGATCGATTACAATTCCCCTGTTCTTGGAAGTCAACATGCTTCAATTACTAATATCCGTCAATTCGAAAAAGAGATAGCTTCTTGCAGAACCTTCTGCTTTTTGCATGAACTGGAAATGCTTTATAAAAACAATCTGATCAAGGGTGGCGATCTGAATAATGCCATAGTGATTGTTGATCGTGTAGTTGAAACCCACGAACTGGAAAACATCGCAAAGATGCTTGGCAAACCAAAAGTTGAAGTCAAGAAAGAAGGTATCCTAAATAACATAGAACTGCGCTATAACAATGAGCCAGCCCGACACAAGTTGTTGGATATTATCGGTGACCTCGCATTGGCCGGCAGGCCATTAAAGGCTCAGATATTAGCGGCCCGTCCGGGACATGCGGCTAATGTTGCCTTTGCCCGCAAGCTTAAAAAAGCAATGCAGGAAGACGACAAGAAAGGTCGACCCAAGTATAATCCCAGCCTGCCTCCGGTAATGGATATCAATAAGATTACCGGCACGTTGCCACATCGATATCCATTTCTACTAATCGATAAAGTTATTTACCTGGATAACGAGACGGTTGCTTGCGTAAAAAACGTGACATTCAACGAGCCATTCTTTCAGGGACACTTCCCTGGCAATCCGGTAATGCCTGGTGTACTGCAAGTAGAAGCGATGGTGCAAACCGGAGGAATTTTAGTACTGAACACAGTTCCTGATCCTGAAAATTACTGGACTTACTTTTTAGGTATCGAGAATTTCAGATTTAGAAAAATGGTTTTACCAGGCGATACACTTGTTATTCAATGCGATCTGATAGCTCCCATTAAAAGAGGAATTGCCAAGATGTATGGAAGAGCTTATGTTGGTAATAGTCTTGTGTGCGAAGGTTCTATGACCGCAAGTATTGTGCGTAAAGACTCATGAGTTATCATCCGCTGGCCAACGTTCACCCAGAGGCGAAAATTGGCAACAATGTAATAATTGAACCTTTTGCAACGATAAAATCGGATGTAGTAATTGGTGACAATTGCTGGATAGGTCCTAACGCAGTGATCTGGGAAGGAGCCCGCCTTGGAAAAAATGTAAAAGTGTATCCGGGGGCTTCAATCTCTTCGATTCCGCAGGATTTAAAATTTGCGGGTGAAAAAACCGAGACCTTTATTGGTGATAATACGGTAATTCGTGAATGCGTTACCATCAGCCGTGGCACGAGTGATAAATTCCGGACAGAAGTTGGTAAGAATTGCCTGCTAATGGCCTACGTGCATGTTGCCCATGACTGTATTGTTGGTAACAATTGCATTTTCGCAAACACAGTTCAATTAGCAGGTCATGTTACTATTGAAGATTGGGCCATCATAGGTGGAGCCAGTGCCATTCATCAATTTGTAAAAGTTGGAGCACATGTAATGATCTCTGGAGGGTCGCTTGTCAGAAAAGATGTACCACCTTATACCAAAGCCGCCCGAGAACCGCTCACGTATGCAGGCGTTAACACGGTAGGTCTGCGAAGAAGAGGATTCAGTCCTGAGAAGATCACCGATATCCAGGAAGTATATCGGTACATCTTTTTGAAAGGATTGAATAACTCCAAAGCCTTGGATCTTGTTGAACAAGAATTAGCCGCCAGTGAAGAAAGAGACTATATCGTTTCATTCATTCGTACGAGCGAGCGTGGGGTCATGAAAGGGTTTTCAGCCAACGCGGCCGCTTTTGAATGAGGATAATTGTTAAAAATCTAAGTAAGCGATTTAATCGCGAATGGATTTTTAAAGACCTCTCCTATCAGTTCTCTTCCCCCAATACATACGCACTTATTGGCCCTAATGGGTCGGGTAAATCAACATTACTTCAGATATTATGGGGCCAGATGCTTCCTAGCCAAGGGAGTATATCCTATGAAGACGATGGTCGCGAATTGCCAAACGATCAGGTTTATAAACATATCTCAATAGCAACCCCTTACATGGACCTGATCGATGAATTCACGTTGATCGAAATGGTGCGCTTTCATTTTAAATTCAAAAAGACCCGTAATAATCTAACTATAGAAGAACTGATTGATCTTATTGAATTGCCGCATGCAAAAGATAAAATGATCTCCAATTTTTCATCCGGAATGAAGCAAAGGTTGAAACTGGGATTAGCTTTTTACTCTCAAGCTGATGCCCTTTTTCTTGACGAACCAACAACTAACCTGGATCGAAAGTCAGTTGAATGGTATCAACGGCACAGGGAACAATTACCTGATAAAACCTTGGTTTTAATAGCCTCCAATCAAGAGCATGAATACCCGGCAAATGCACAAAAAGTCGATATTTTAGCCTATAAAAAAGGTTACTAAAGGATCAAAGTCTTCATTAATCCTCGAATTCTAGCATTTACTTGTATTATGCAGTTTTTTTAGAATTTCGATTTTGCTATGTTTAAGGTGATTTTAATGAATAAATGATGAAAGCATTCAGAATACTAGCTCTCCTTTTCATTTCTGCGGTGTTGCTTACTTATGCAGGTTGCAAAGGCAATGATCCAGATCCCGTACCAGTTACTGATGTGCAGTTCGACAAATTGAATAAAACCTGGAAAATCAACACTGTGTCTTTGGATGGAGCAGATAAAACAGCCGACTACACCGGATTTCAATTAACCTTGTCTGGTACAAAAGGAACACCGCCCTTTAACTATGCAACGTCTGGCAGGCCTAGCCTAAGTCCATGGCCCGCGAGTGGCAAATGGGATTTTGGTGCTGCTCCTGAAACTCAGATGATTAGAGACAAAGGCACCGCTGATGAATTGGCTGTAACGTATGCTGTTACAGAATCAACACTTACAATCTCCTTCACCTTCAACGGAACAGGATATGCAGCAAGGACAGGTGTTGTAAAAGGTGCTTGGATTTATACGTTTGGTCTTTAGAGAATTCTATAAATAGAATTTGAAAACCTGTTCAAGCAAGAGCAGGTTTTTTCATTTCAATACTACCACGGTTATGCCATCACCCCCACGATCGACATGTTCATCGGCAATTGATGCCACCCCCTTTATCTTTTTTAATCTTTCCCTTACAACTTTTCGCAAAACACCTTCTCCTTTCCCATGCAGTATTTTTAGCTCAGACTGACCAAGCAACATAGCATCATCAATAAACTGATCTAAAAGAGAATTTACCTCCTCTACGCGTTTACCACGGATATCAAGGGTATTTACAAATGTGGATTGTTTACGGGTAACGTCTAATCCTAATGACTTTGCTCTTACAAAAGCAGGATTCGAAACCACCTGATCGCTGCGTACCAATTGCTTCACTTTTACTTGCGAACGTAAGTCGCCAAACTGAACTACGGCAGCATCATCCTTCATGGAAAGAACTTTACCACTTACCTCCTGTCCAATCAAGCGAACACTATCGCCAATCTCAATTTTATCCTGGTGAGTTCGAATTTGTATGATTGGCTTTACCTTCTCCACTAAACTCTGCAATCCTTCACGAACTTTTTTAGTTTCCTTCTTTTCAGCTTTGTTTTCACGAATATGACGGATCGTTTTCTCGATCTCGCGATTAGTATCTTTCAATAAATTGGAAGCCTCAGTTTTTGCCCTATCCAGAATCTCTTTCTTCTTCGCATTCAACTCGGCTGATAAGGACTGGTACTCAGACAATGTTTCATTAAGCTTTTTTTCCCGAATCTGAATTTCACGGAGTCGTTTATCAAGAGATTGTTTTTCCTCGGCCACAGATTTCATCAACGATTCCAGGCCGGTTAATTCTTGCCCGATAATTTGTTCAGCTCGTTGAATGGTTGCTTTCGGCAACCCTGTCTTTCTGGCAATCTCAAGGGCAAATGAACTTCCTGGTTTTCCAATTTCTAATTGAAACAATGGCTCAAGTTTTTGCGTATCAAATTGCATAGCCCCATTCCGTATAGAGGAATGATTGCTGGCAAATAATTTTAAATTGTAGTAATGCGTGGTTGCAACCCCCCAAACTTTCTGATCTATTAAACCCGCTAAAACCGATTCAGCTATTCCACCTCCAAAATTCGGATCGGTACCGGCACCTAACTCGTCTAACAAGACCAATGTATTTTCATCTGAGTTTTGGAGAAAAAAAGCCATGTTCTTAAGATGTGAACTATATGTACTCAAATCATTTTCAATGGATTGCTGGTCGCCAATGTCGAGAAATATTTTTCTGTAAATACCTACTGTTGAATTATCATGCAGTGGCACCAGCAAACCACACTGCGCCATATATTGGATTAACCCTACCGTTTTCAAGCATACAGACTTACCGCCTGCATTTGGCCCTGAAACCAACAAGAAAGGATTTACTGTTGTCAAATCGATTGTAAGGGGTACAACTTCACGCTTGCCCTTTAAACTCAGATAGAGCAAGGGATGTCGGGCCTGCAGCCAATTAAGATCCGGACCTTGTTTAAGTTTCGGTAGTTCCGCCCGAATATCAAGAGATAACTTTGCCTTGGCACGGGTAAAGTCGATGATGGAAAGAAATTTATAGGCTTCCTTTAATTCCGGTAAGTTGATTCTAAGCAAATTGGTAAGCTCTCTGAGAATTTTTACTACCTCCCGTCTATCTGCATGAATCAAGTCCCGGATTTCATTATTAGCCTCAAGAACTTCGGAGGGCTCCATGTACACAGTTTGACCCGTGGCCGACTCATCCATAATAAATCCCGAAAGCTTTCTCTTATGCTCCGCCAGCACAGGAATCACCAGCCTGCCATCCCGAATCGTAGTCGAGGAACCTTCTGGTACCCACCCATGTCCTACCGCCTGTCTGAAAATCTGGTCAACCAAACGCTTTACCCGAAATTGCTCATCCCGAATACGTTTTCTGATTTTCCCCAGTTCAGCACTCGCATTATCCCGCACCTGACCTTTATCATCAAATTTTGATTCAATTACTTTTACCAACTCCAACGAAACTGATACCGACTGAGTCAATTTGAATAATTCAGGATACGGCTCCTGATTAGTTACTAGAAATTTTCTGCAGGCCAGGATGGTTTGCAAAGAAAGAAGGATGTTATGAAAAGCTTCTTCTTCCAGGAAACTATCCTGCACCGCTGCGGTCTTAAAGTATTCGGTAGGATCCGAGTAATTAGAAGACGGAAACTCATCCCCTTTCTCCAGAATTAGTTTGAACTCAAGATTTTGCTTTTGAAGGGTTTGTATCGCGGTAAAGTCGGCCGAAAAGCCCATCTCATCCACCATGCGAATGCCAAGGGTACTCAGACAATAATTTTTTAAGCGGTGACGGATTTGATCAAACCCCAGTTTCTGCTCAAACTCGGAAGGGAATACCATGAAGAGTCAATTTAGAGTTGAAGGCTTTGACCTTTCCTTCTGCTCTCTTAAACTCAGTGTATCGATCACTGAATCATAGATCTTTTCTAACTCTTCTGAATGTCCAATATAGTACTGATATGTTTTTCGAAGGGTAGAATCGGAAACCCCATGCTTTGCTTTCAGCTTTTCCTCGAAAGGACTAAAGTATTTCATGGCAGAATCCCTTACTATGTTATAACCAGTTACCCTGGCTTCTGCCAGATATAATTCCACCATTAATTTTGATAACTCCTCTGGAGATAGTACGCCTTCCGGTCTTTTCTCCTTTTGGCATGCACTAAAAATTAGTCCCGCAACCACAAACCACAAACCAACCCGAGACCTCAACGTAAATAACACTTGCCGACTGTTGATCATATAGGCTGCGAAATTAGTCATATTTCTTATTTTTAGGCCTCCAAAAAGGTGCCAGAGTGAAAGAGCTGCTGAAAAAGCTAAAGAAGTACGAAATACAGATCAGAAAGGCCATCAACAGCCAGATGCAGGGTGATTTTCACTCCATCTTCAAAGGCACAGGTCTGGAATTTGACGATGTTAGACCCTATCAATATGGTGATGACATCCGAACTATCGATTGGAATGTGTCGGCAAAAGGTCATGGCACCTTTGTCAAAACTTTCCGCGAGGAAAAGGAGCAGACGATTTTTTTTATTATGGATGTAAGCGCATCCCAGTTTATCGGAACGCCCGGAAAAACAAAGTTTGACATCGGCAAAGAGATTTGTGGGGTGTTAGCGTTATCAGGAACGAAAGAATCCAGCCAGGTTGGATTAATCTGCTACTCCGATGAGCGGGAAAAATTTATCAAACCCAAAAAGGGAATTGCACAAGCTTATGAGATCATCTACACCCTCGATAAGCTCGAACCAAAATCAACTAAAACTAATCTCAATAAAGCCATTACGTTTACCTTGAATTCGGTTAAACGCAGAAGTGTTATCATTATGATTTCGGATTTCATTGATGAGGGATATCACCACTACTTGAAATCGCTTGCTCGAAAACATGATTTAGTGATGATTCAGGTGAGTGACAAGCGGGAAACTCAACTACCCAAATTAGGTATCATTCCTGTTTTGGATAAGGAATCAAAAAAGACCTTATGGGTCAATTCTTCTTTTGGCAATTTCCGGGATACGATAACCTCTCATCATTTAGCAAGGCAACAAGAACTGATTGACTTTAGTCGAAAACATCAGATAAATTTTTTAAGCATTTCTACGGATGAGGACTATGTGCCCAAATTGTTAAAGTTGTTTAAGGTGAGAAATAAAACGAAGAAAAGTGTTTAAGCGACTTCAACTTTCTGTTCTCTTAACGATCATTGGTAATGTTGGCTTTTCGCAGGGAATCCAGGTGAAAGGATATTTTGAAGGCGACACGGTAAAGCTAGGCCAGCCCATACAATTTTATCTTACCGCAAAATATCCACGAACCGATCAGGTGTTATTTCCGGATTCCACATTTTTGTTTGCACCCTTCGAGTTTCAAAAAAAGAATTTCTTCACAACAAAGACTGAAAATGGCATTAGCTATGACAGTGTTATCTATACGCTGAGTACCTATGAAATTGATAGTCTCCAACGGCTGGCACTTCCGGTTTTTCAACTTCAGAAAAAGGATTGTGTGGTGTTTTATTCGGAGGCAGATACCGTTTTCTTCAAGAGACTGGTTGCTACTGTTCCAGATTCATTGGCTATCAATCAACTTCCACTAAAGACTAACACCGCCTATAGTCCTGTAAGTTGGCTGCTCAACTATCCGTTAGCTCTTATTATAGGAGGAAGCCTGCTCCTGATCGCAATTATTGTCTGGATAGTATTTGGCAAAGGGATAAGAAAGTATTTTACAGTTAAGCAATTAACCCGAAGTCATACAGCCTTTATTAATCGGTTTGAACAATCCGTTGAAAAGTTAAAAACCAGTTTTACCCCGGAGTTGGCTGAACTATCGGTATTAATCTGGAAAAAGTACATGGAAGAACTATCCGCTAAACCCTACACAAAGTATACGTCTCGCGAAATCCGTGAAATAGAAGAAAGTAACCTGGGTCAACCATTACATTCAGTCGATAGGATGATTTATGGGAGAATGGCCCCTGACACATTTGATTCCTTTCATCAGTTAAAGGAATTTACGCAAAACCGTTTCAATCAAAAGATCGAGGAGGTAAAGCATGGATGAGATAATTGATCCCTGGTATTCGCTTAGCTGGTTTTCGCCTTCAACCCTACGGGGGTTTACATGGGAGAATGTACCCTTTCTCTATGTGGTTCTGGCTGTACCATTTCTATTTATTGCCCGATGGGCTTTTCGACATTACTTCAACCAAAAACTTCCGGTCGCGTTAGTTAAAAGTGATCTTAAGAATTCGCCTCTTACATGGATTCGAATTATACCGGAACTTATTTTGGCGGTCGTGCTCATTTTAGTTCTGACTGCACTTGCCCGTCCTCAGAAAACCAATGAAAAGATAGAACAGTGGACGGAAGGAATAGACATTATGCTTGCCATTGATATTTCTCAGTCTATGCAGATTGAGGATTTTCAACCTAATCGATTGGAGGCTGCCAAAGATGTTGCGCGCGATTTTATAAAAGGCCGGATTCAGGATCGGATAGGCATTGTGGTATTCTCCGGTGATGCCTTTTCACTGGCTCCATTAACCACTGACTATGATCTATTAAACTCTTACCTGAATGAAATCAACTTTGATATGATTGAATCGCGAGGCACCGCGATAGGCTCTGCCCTTGCTGTAGTAACTAATCGCATGCGGGAGTCAGAATCAAAATCGAAAGTCTGCATTCTATTGAGTGATGGCGATAATACAGCTGGAAACATTGACCCTCTTACTTCGGCCGAGTTAGCTGCGGCTTATGAAATCAAAATGTATACAATTATTGTAGGCCAGGAAGGAATGGTTCCTTTTGGCAAAGATTACTTTGGCAGACCCAACATGGTTGAGAATACCATTGATGAAACAACCATGCGTAAAATTGCCACTATCGGATCCGGTGAATTTTTCCGGGTAACGGACAATGAAGCGTTAAAGAATGTATTTAACCGAATTGATCAGTACGAGAAAGCCGAGATTAAGGAGACCCGTTTCAAAGACACAGCGGATTACTACTATATCTACCTTCGGTGGGCACTCGTTTTTCTTATCCTGTGGCTTTTTCTAAAATCATCATTTCTTTCCAATGTATTGCAGGATTAAGACATAAAGGTATCGGCAAGAAAAATCAATCGGCCGCCAAAAATAATCAGGCAAATTCCTACAATTACATTCATGATCCGCATCAGGCGTTGGGTAACCAATTGTCTGAGTTTATCAGCCAGATACGCTTTAAGAATATCAGTAAAAAGCACGGTGCCCAGTACAACACTAAAAAACAAAAAGAACTCGAAACCCCGGGAATATCCAAAATCTATTGACGCAACACTAATGGTGCCGATCCAAAAAATAAGCACCATCGGGCTGAGTCCATTAATGATAAAGCCTTTGACAAAGTAGCGATACATTTTCTTTTCGTTCGCCACATCTAATGACGGATGAACATTTCTGCGGCTTTTGATAAAGAGATGATAGAGCCCAAAGAGAATAAGAATGACTCCGCCCGCATAGGCCAAATAAATCCGGAAACCGGGTTCATTAATAAACTGAACAAGTCCGAAGTAACAAATGGTAACATACAGAACGTCACTAAGCGAAACACCCAGAGAAACAATAACTCCATGCCAAAATCCTTTTTCAACACTGGTTTGAATAATGGTAAAGAAAACCGGGCCTACTAAAAAGGCTAGAACAATGCCCAGCTGCAATCCATTGAGAATGATTTCCATCATTAGGTTATGCAATGAACTTTACCCACTCATCAAGCTGAGTGTTTTTCATTACACGCGGAAATTTATTTTGCCCTCCTACCTTTCCCTTGGATTCCATCCAATCATAAAATTTGTGGAGCGGGAGTACATCCACCAAAACTTCTTTAAGAGCTGCGCTACGTTCAACTGCATAATCATCGTTGATTTTTTTAAGATGAAAATCAATTTTCTCTTTCAACACGTTCGCATCAACCTTATCATCTGTGCCAATAAACCAGTGATGAGCAAATAAGTTCTGGTGTGGAATACCTGCTACGGTGAATTCGGGGATAGTAATATTCATTTCATTTGAAACCAGTTCAATCGCTTTGTTCATATTATCCACAGATAAATGCTCACCACACAAACTCAAAAAATGTTTAGTTCGACCCGTGATCACAATTTCTGATTCCTCAATAGAAACAAACTTAATGACATCACCAATCAGGTAGCGCCAGGCGCCTGCACAGGTAGACAAAAGAATTGCGTACTCTTTACCTTCCTCCACTTCATCAATCAGGAGGGTTTCTGCATCAGGTTTTATTTCGCCAGCCGCTGTAAAATTTTTCTCTTCAAAAGGTACGAATTCATAAAAAATCCCATTGTTCAAAACCAGTCGCATGGACTTTCGTTTTGGCAAGGCCTGGTAGGCAATAAAGCCTTCCGAAGCAAGGTAGGTCTCTATATAGTAAATCGGTCGCCCCAATAATTTTTCAAACCCTTTGCGATAAGGATCCATCGATACTCCCCCATGAACATAAATCAAGAGATTTGGCCAGATCTCGTGAATGTGATCCACTTTGTGATACTCGATAATCTTTTCAAGAAGAATCTGAATCCAGGCGGGCACACCCACTACAATGCCTATATCCCAATCATGCGCCTTACGAACAATCTCATTGAGCTTGGAATCCCAATTGCGGGTTGAAGCGATCTTTTTTCCGGGCTTATAGAAATGTTGAAACCAAAAGGGAAGTCGGGCAGCTTGAATTCCAGTTAGATCGCCTTCAAAATAGCTACCTTTTTTATTCAAGTGAGTACTGCCACCAATCATCAAAATTCCGGACTCAAAAACTTCGGGTGGCAAATCATATTTAGAAAGACTGATAATCTGCCTGATACTTGTCTTCTGAATCGCCTTCGTCATTTCCTTACTTACAGGAATATGCTTTGAAGAAGCCTCAGAGGTTCCAGAGCTAAGTGCAAAGTATTTGATGCGACCCGGCCAACATATGTTCTTGGCACCCTTTAGTGTCAGTTGCCACCAGTCTTTGTAAATTTTATTGTAATCATGAATGGGGATAGTGCCCTTAAACGCCAAATAGAAATCATTATGTCCTCTGCGAAAGCGGGTGAGAATGTCCTGAAAGTTATAATACTTACCAAACTCCGTTTGGCTGGCAGTGATCAGGAGTTCCTTTAATTCCTTTTTTTGAAGCTCAAAAGGCGAAGTGTATTCCTGCTCAAGGTTTTCTCTAAGTTTAATTCCTTTTTTGAGTAAGGTTCCGAGTATGGCCATAACTTTGTGTAAACTGAAAAGTTAAGATATTGAACGGGCGAAATTATTAAATGGTGGTTAAAAATAGTATAAAAGCACTACAGGCCGAGTTGAACGGCACGAAATGCAGGCTGATTGCAGTCAGTAAAACGCAACCTATAGAGAACGTGTTTGAAGCCTATGAGGCCGGACAAAGACTCTTTGGAGAAAATAAGGCTCAGGAGATGACTTCTAAATACGAAGCTCTACCAAAGGACATTGAATGGCACATGATCGGACACCTGCAGACAAATAAAGTGAAATACATTGCGCCCTTTGTTTCGTTGATTCATTCTGTGGATTCAATTAAGTTATTGGAAGAGATTGATAAACAGGCAAGAAAAGTTAACAGAAAAATCTCCTGTTTACTGCAGGTATATATTGCCCACGAAGAGACCAAGTTTGGTTTCGAGCCTGATGAAGTTATTCAGTTGGCTAAAGAAAACTTAACTGACAAATTTCCGAATCTTGAAATCAGTGGTTTAATGGGGATGGCTACTTTTACCAGTAATCAGGAACAAATACGAGATGAGTTTCGATCTATTCGTAAACTCTTCGACCAGTTAAAATCAATGACGCTGCCTGCAGCCATGCAAATGAATGAGCTCTCCATTGGCATGAGCGCTGATTACAAAATTGCTTTAGCAGAAGGAAGTACCATGGTGCGGGTAGGCACCGCTATTTTTGGTGAACGAAAGTATAGTGCAAGCTCATGATCAATTCACGACAAACTCTTCTAGTTGCTTCTTTCTCTGGCGTGTTGGCGGTATCACTGGGAGCATTTGGAGCCCATGCACTGAAACCCTTGCTGATAGAGAATGGCCGACTGGACACCTATGAACTTGCTGTTCGGTATCATTTTTACCATACCCTGGCACTGCTTGCAATCGGGCTTTTAATGGACCGATACAATCCAAAAACTTTGTCATGGAGTGCCCTATTTATGCTTGTTGGTATGTTCCTTTTCAGCGGAAGCCTATTTGTACTGGCTTTATTAAACACTACCTCAGTTGCCCTGATTACACCTATTGGTGGGTTGTTTCTGATTGGAGGCTGGGGGCTCTTATTTTACGCTGTGTTAAAAAAAGCTAATTAGGATCTTTTTTTTCTAACACATTGGCGGTGATCATTATCTGATTAGTGATACCTACCGAATTGGAAGTTACCGTGACCACTTTATTCTGTTTACCAAATTTGCCTGTACTATTAAACCCAACGGTTAGCTCGCCCTGGCCTCCGGGCATGATCGGGTCGCGGGGCCAACCTTTAGGAGTAGTACATCCGCACGTTACTTCCACATTGGTAACCACTAACGGTTCATTTCCTGTATTTGTAAACTTAAAAATGTGGCTAACTTTTTCGCCCTGAATAATATCTCCAAAATCATGGGTAACTTTCTCCCAGGTAATCGCGGGGCCCTGGGGCTCTGGATTAGTTTGAGCCTGCAACAGCAACGTCACGCACACAAAACCAATAAAAAAACAGAATCTTATCATACTCATATTTTTTACCAAATTTAAAACTAGTCAAAAGAAGAACTGATAGGCGGTTCTTTTATTTTGTAGATCTTTATAAAAGTTTAACGTAACTATGTCCAACCCGGTTCATCAAGTTTTTGGAAATCAATTGCGGGTAAGAGTTTGTGGAGTTTGCATTGACCAAAATAAAATCTTGTTGGTTAATCATCATGGACTCAATCCTGGTGATTTCTGGGCTCCTCCTGGCGGGGGTCTACAGTTTGGCGAAACTGCTGAGGCTTGTCTTAAAAGAGAATTTAAAGAAGAAACCGGGCTGGATGTTGAAATTGGTAACTTTTTGTTTGCTACCGAATTTATTCACGAGCCGCTACATGCTGTTGAGTTATTCTTTTTAACCTTTTTAAAAGGTGGACCTCTTAAAAAAGGTGTGGACCCGGAAATGGAGGGCCAACAGATCATTCAGGAAGTAAAATTTTTTGACCGTCAGGAAATTGACCAACTAAATTCAGGCGAACTCCATGGGATTTTTGAAAAAGCCCCAGATGCATTAAAAATAGTCGATTTGAGGGGCTATTTTAAGTTATAATTGGTTGTTTTAAACGCCATAAAATATTTATAATTGCAAGCTAAACCTGTAACCAATGAACTTGACAAAAATCCTTACTGGAGTACTTCTTCTGGCCAGTCTTTTTCTGGCTTATCGGCTATATCGCAGTGTACAAGGCACCATTGAAGAGCGTGAATCGATAACAACGACTGAATCGGCCATTATTGAAAAATTGAAATTGATCCGTGAGGCAGAAATTGTTTTTCAAAGCGTAAACAGAAGATATACAGCCAATTGGGATTCCCTTGCAGACTTCATTCAAAATGGTCAGGTACCCATTATCCAGAGAAGTGAAAAGATTACTCAAGAATCGTATGGCGTTGAGAAGGTAGAGGTTATTATTGATACGCTGGGTTTTATTCCTGCCAAAGACCGGATTTTTAAGAAAAACTATACAGTAAATGCCCCAGACAACGGCATTTTCATGGGTTTTAAAGTTAAGGCGGGAGATCGGATAGTTAAAAACCAAAGAACTTATTCTATTAAGGTTGGTGAAAAGGTGAACGAACCCCCCATGCAGGATGAGGGTACGATCACTAATCTGGAGCCAGTTAAGGTCGGTGACGAGCTACGCAAAGGTCAACCCCTGATGAGCCTTACTAATTATATGTTCAACCCCAACATCGATTTATCAACC
>JBEBJH010000086.1:0-17689 GCA_040079965.1 Cyclobacteriaceae bacterium | reverse complement strand
TGTGTATAAGAGACAGCTTTCAGAGGTGGCCGGTCGGTTACTGCCACCGGAGTGGTTGGAGATATGAACAGCTATTATATGGGCACTACCGGCGGTGGCCTTTGGAAAACCGATGATATGGGCATCAGTTGGAAAAATATCTCGGACGGGTTTTTTAAAACTGGTTCTGTAGGTGCGATCGCTGTGGCGGAGAGTGATCCCAATGTTGTTTACGTGGGCATGGGCGAACATGCAGTGCGTGGAGTAATGACTCACCATGGTGATGGTGTTTACAAATCAACCGATGCCGGAAAAACATGGAAAAAAATTGGCCTTGACCTGACACAACATATTTCGCGCATTGCCATTCACCCGAAAGATCCAAACCTTGTGTATGTAGCAGCGCAAGGGGCATTGTATGGAAAATCTCAAGACCGGGGTGTTTTCAAATCTACTGATGGTGGTACTACCTGGTCTAAAGTCTTGTATGTAGATGATAAAACGGGATGCGTAGAGCTATCAATGGACATGAACAACCCGCGCATTCTTTATGCTGCCATGACTGAGTATGGCCGCCTGCCCTGGAAGGTAATTAGTGGAGGCCCAACAAGTGGTCTTTATAAATCCACCGATGGTGGTGAGAGCTGGCAGAAAATTCAAAAGGGATTACCCAATGAAATTGGAAAGATGTCAGTGGCTGTTTGCCGATCTAACTCAGAACGTGTTTATGCTTTAATAGAAAGTGATTCTGATAAAGAGCAAGGTGGGTTGTTTGTTTCGAATAATGCTGGCGAAAACTGGTCGCGCGTTACAAATGATCATCGTCTGGTGCAACGTGCATGGTATTACATCGAACTCTTTACTGATCCGAAAGACGATAACACCATCTATGTTTTGAGCGCGCCTGCTTTGCGTTCGGAAGATGGCGGGAAAACATGGGAGTATCTCTCCGGAACCCATGGTGATTTTCACGACCTGTGGATTAACCCGAACAATCCAAAAAATATGGTGATCGCTAATGATGGTGGCGCTGGCATTTCAGTAAACTATGGGAAAACATGGTCGGCACAAGACAATATGCCTACCGCACAATTTTATCGGATCAATGTAGATAATAATTTTCCTTATCGAATTTATGCCGGTCAGCAAGACAATACATCGGTAGTTATTTCAAGCCGTGAATTAGGAAGTGGGGGAATTACCACAGCAAGCTGGACCTCTTCTGCTGGCGGTGAAAGTGCTTTTCTTGCTTTCAATCCGGACGATCCACGCTATGTAATGGGCGGTAGCTACCAGGGTACGATTGAAGTTCTTGATACAAAAGCCAGTGCAGGTACCAATATTATGCCAGCACCCATTCAGTATTTAGGGATGGATGCCAAGGACATTAAGTATCGCTACAATTGGAACGCACCGATCATTTGGTCGAAGCATGAGCCAAACACCTTTTATCATGGAGCGCAGCTTTTGTTAAAGACAACCGATATGGGTGTTACATGGACAGAAGCATCGCCCGATCTTACCCGGAATGAGAAATCCAAACAGGGAAAGGGAGGCGGACCCTATACAAACGAAGCTGTTGGAGCAGAAAATTATGGAACGCTTAGTTATGTAATCGAATCGCCTCTCGAAAAAGGAGTTATTTGGACCGGAAGTGATGATGGCTTTGTACATGTTACCCGCGATGGTGGTGCCAGTTGGCAAAATGTTACTCCGGCAGGACTACAGGAATGTCTGATCAATGCGATTGAAGTATCTCCGCACGATCCTGCAACTGCTTATATCGCCACTACGCGTTATAAGTTTAATGATCATACACCAGGTCTTTATAAAACTACTGACTATGGGAAGAGCTGGACTAAAATCAACAACGGAATTCCTAACAACGCCTTTACGCGGGTCGTTCGCGAAGATGATAAACGTAAAGATTTACTTTTTGCAGGCACTGAGCTGGGAGTATTTATTTCATGGAACGGTGGTAAAGACTGGTCTTCATTCCAATTGAATTTGCCAATCACTCCTATTACCGATCTCCGGGTTCATCAGGGAGATCTTATTGCTGCCACGTCCGGAAGATCCTTTTGGGTGTTAGATGATCTTGGCCTGGTTCGTCAATATAAAAATTCAGAGCCTACACTTTCTTTGTTTCAGCCTGAACCAGCCATGTTGGTAAATGGATATAGTGAATTAGACGGATCATCTCCTGATTTTGATGGCACGAATCCTTATCGCGGTGTAAACCCTGCAACCGGACTGGTTATTTATTATCAACTACCCGAGTTAAAGACTTCTGAAAATGTGGTTCTCGAAATTAAGGATGCGCAGGGTACCCTTGTTCGCTCGTTTAGCTCTTTACGCGACTCTACACGCAAACAGTATGATGGGGCACCTCCTGCCGATCCAACATTGTCAAAATCAAAAGGGCTTAATCGGTTTGTCTGGAATCTTCGGTATCCAACCATGTTGGGCGTGCCCAATGTATATGTTGAAAGCAGTTACCGCGGCCATAAAGCTTCTCCGGGTAAATATACTTTATCATTAAAAGCAGGAGATAAAACGACCACAACAGATTTCGAGATTTTAGCGAACCCCTTGTATCCAACCGATGCAAAAACATATCAGGAGTATCATACTTTAATGAGCACGATGGAGGGTGAACTGAATAAGATGCATCAGATGATCAACTCGATCTATAGCAAAAGAGAACAACTGGATCGTTTGTTAACAACCCTCCCGACCGATGAAAAATACAGTGCCGTAAAAAAAGCCGGCCAGGCATTAACACAACGTATGAAACAATGGGATGAAGACATGGTGCAGAGAAAATCAAAAGCCTATGACGATGTGGAGAATTTTCCAAATAAGTTCACAGCCAATTATTTATTCATGATTAATCATGCCGAGAGCGATATTCCAAAAGTGATTAAACCAACCACCGACCGGCTTAAGGAGTTGAATGCAGTTTGGTCAACGCTGCAAGCCCGGGGTCGTGAAATACTCGATAAGGATCTTCCTGCTTTTAATAAGCAAGTGTGGGATGCAGGAGTCGGGGCTGTTTGGACGAATTGATTTCATTAAATTATAAATAGACCTATATGAAAAAGTTATTTATTACCCTTTGCATGACGATCTTAACTTCTGTTGCTATCCTGGCTCAGGATCAATATATTTTTCCCTATGGCGGTGGTCAGAATAAAGCCTTCATCAAGCAAATCATTAAGCTAACCGGTAAGGAGCGCCCTAAAATCTGTTTTCTGCCGACTGCTTCAGGGGATAGTGAACAAGCGATCATCAGGTGGTATGAGCTGGTGCATGACTTGTCGGTAGAACCTTATGTGCAGAAGGTTTGGATTAGTTCATACAACCAAAAGGAATCGTTTGAAAATGTGTTGTTGGGTATGGAGGCGATTGTAGTGGGCGGTGGAAACACACTTAACATGATTGCAATCTGGAAAGCGCAGGGGATTGATGTAGTATTGAAGAAGGCTTTGGAAAAAGGAATTGTACTGGCTGGCGGAAGTGCCGGTTCGCTATGCTGGTTTAATAATGGAACTACTGATTCGCGCCCCAAAGAACTTACAGTTGTGGAGGGTCTGGGATTTCTTCCGTTCAGTCATTCACCGCATTATCACAGCGAAGAATACCGCAGACCTTTGTATCATAAGAATATTGAGAGCGGAATTTTTAAAGCGGGCTATGCCATGGATGATTATTCGGGTATCATCTTTAAAAATGGCAAACCCTTTAAGGTTGTTTCCACAGAGGCAAAGTATAAT
The DNA here is from genome assembly GCA_040079965.1 of Cyclobacteriaceae bacterium. Classification (GTDB taxonomy): domain Bacteria; phylum Bacteroidota; class Bacteroidia; order Cytophagales; family Cyclobacteriaceae; genus ELB16-189. The sequence goes on along the minus strand of JBEBJH010000086.1, from coordinate 13,934 downwards.
TCCTATTTTGTTTCCATGAAGGATGGTAAGCTTGTAGAGGAGAAATTGGTAGCCGAAATAATAAATTAAGTTTCGTGGAAAAAATCTTAGTTTTGCGGTCCCTTGGTCCCGTAGTTCAATGGATAGAATAGAAGTTTCCTAAACTTTTGATCCCAGTTCGATTCTGGGCGGGACTACCAAATAAATTACTCTCTCAATCTCGCCAAATCCGCTTCGGAGGCAATGAAGCCAAAAGCAGAAAAGTGCTTGCCGGCAACAACCCTTTGAAATGTTTCTAAGGACTTGGTAGTATCGCCATTGTATAAATACCAGTTGCCCACGCCATAGCCCTGCGTAGCGAGGGCGAGATCAACATCTTCGTTCATGCTGCTCACATTTAGTACCGAATCAACAGGCAGTTTGCCTTTATACATATTCAGTCTTTTAAAGTAGGAATCATTTTCAATGATGGTCATAGCCGGTGTGATCAGTTCAAGAAGTTTTGAGGCCTCTTCTTTCTTGCCCATTCTGCGGTACGTCATGTAGAGCCAATCAACGGTTGCCGTAACCAGGTCATCGTTATCAGAAACCTTCAGACATTCCAGATAACCTTTTTCTGCCGCCTCAAATTCTCCTTTCAGGTAATGCGCCAATCCAAGATGATACCACACGTTGAATTGGGTGGAGGAGAGTGGCTTGTTTAATTTATTGGGTTGACCATCGGGCTCTATTTCAATAGGTGCGCCTTGCATGAGTTCAACGGCTTTGTTTAAGTCGGTAATAGCAGCATCAAATTTCCGTTGCGAGATGTAGCGATGCCCACGGTGACGATAAAGCCTGTACGACTGTGGATATTTGTCGATACCTTCACTAAAGATATTTATAGCTTCATTGTATCGGGTAAGGTATGCTGTTCTGCGACCCAGCCAGATGTAATTTTCTTCAGAAGGATCAGCTTCAAAGTTTTTCTTAGCAATTGCGAGATTGCTATCGAGTTTGGGATTGTGTTTAGCAGGCGCATAATATTCAAGACCCAACAGCGAATAGACTTCGGGGGCTTCCGCAGCAGCTTGTTCCGGATTATTGACAATGCACGCGGATGCCGTAAACATCAGCAGAGAAAGTCCAAAAACTTTTTTCATCATGTAATTAAGTAATGGTTTAGTTAATCTATACCCGGCTGCTTCAACACAAAGCCTGCTTTCGCTTTTTCCTGATCAACAATTTTCTTTGCATCGGCCAAAAGTTTTTTAGCATCGTACACAATACCATCTTTTACAGTGTACTTAACCCCACCAACGCGTTTCACTGTGTTGTCGTCCATCAGTTTAATCGCGCCAACGCCATATAACACTTGCAAATTCTCCAATGGATTCTGATCTACAATGGCAAAGTCGGCCAGCTTCCCGATTTCAACTGAGCCAATTTCTTTATCCATACCCAGCGCCTGGGCACCGTACAAAGTAGCTGAGCGGATTACTTCTAGCGGATGGAAGCCTGCTTCGCGTAACAATTCTAATTCACGGATGTATCCAAATCCATAGAGTTGAAAAATGAAGGCATTGTCGGAGCCGGTAGTTACCCGTCCGCCACGGTTTTTATACTCATTCACAAAGGTCATCCACAACCTGAAGTTTTCACGCCACGCAACCTCTTGTTCCGTTCCCCACGAAAACCAGAACGAACCGTGCGCAACCCGACTAGGTTGGTAGAATGCCCACAACTGTGGCAGGGTGTAAGTCTCATGCCATTCTTGTCTGCGGGCCTTGTGTAAGTCACGTGCAGCTTCATAGGTATCGAACGTAGGGTCTAAGGTAAAATCAAGGGCCAGCAAAGAATCCATCACCGCATTCCATTTTTCGGTGAATGGAGCTGCTGCCTGCTTCCACAATCTACCAGCTTCTTCAAACCGATGTTGTTCGTTGGCGTAGTTATAATTTAGCGGGTAGTTCTGCAAGGTTGAGCTAGTCAACATAGCTTCAGGCAACCCATACCAGTGTTCCATAGTAGTAAGTCCCGCCTTTGCAGAATTGAGAACGTTCCAGCGGGCAACACCTAACTGTGCGTGATGACAAGCCGAGCGTAAACCCAGTCGTTTGTTTTCACGAAGTGCGGCATCCATAATTTCGGGCGCAGCACCAAAGAATTTAATGCCATCTGCCCCTTTCATTTTATTTTCATTCACCCAGGCACGTGCCTGTTCAGGTGTGCGTATAGCTTCTTTACTTCCTGATCCAAATGTTACATACGCTTTAATGCGAGGAGCGGTAATCAGATTTTTTTCACTCTTTGCTTTTTGATCCAGTACCCACTCCAATCCATTGCCAGAACCGGGCTCACGAATCGTGGTAACCCCATGGGCCATCCATAATTTAAAAACATATTCTGCTATGGGTGCCTGGCCACCACCAATATGACCATGCATATCTACAAAGCCGGGCATCAGGTACATGCCTTCGCAGTTTAGCTCTTTGCCACCGGCTTCGAGTTTAGGCCTGTTGGAGCTACTTGCCATACCTGGGGTGGGAAGACCAAGACTCACAATATTTACAATGCGATTTTGTTTTACAACAATATCAACTGGTCCTACGGGTGGCGCCCCGGTACCATCAATCAGCATTACTCCGCGAATGATTAGTTGCGTATAAGGGCCTTCACCCTCCTTTATTTCAGGAGCTTTTGTAACCTGAGCCAACAGACCGGTAGAAACGAAAAGACTAAAAATGAGAAAGATCTTTTTCATGGTTTAGAAATTAGTTTCGGAAAGTAACTATTTGAATGATGAAATCTATATGCGTTGTGAAAATCGAAAGGATATCATGATAGAAGGTAAATGAGTCCTTGATTGTAATTAGGCTCTTAGATGACAGGTCAAAGTAATCTTATCAATCGCTGAGGATATTCAAAGCCAAGTAAAAGGGAAGAGTTAGTTGGGATAAGCTGATTGATGACCGAATTTTAAAAAACACCTTATATTTTAAGTGATAGGTCAAAAATGGCCCTATCGAAAACGATTCCATTAATATTTTGAGTGGATTAGGTATTTTATAAACCTATTTAATCGAAATTTGGCATAAATCTACCTCCCTACCATGAGCAAGCCAAAAACTCGCTGGATTGTTATTTTCGCAATTCTGATCATTCTCCAACTTCTTGTACTCTTCAACTCCAGCGATCCTATCAGCGATGCAGCCAATACCATTGATAAGGCCGATACTGCATGGATGATTGTGGCCACAGCCTTTGTTCTTTTCATGACGCCCGGCTTGTCATTCTTTTATGGAGGCATGGTGAGTTTCAAAAATGTGATCTCAACTATGCTCCAGAGTTTCATCGCGCTTGGAGTTATAAGTTTATTATGGTACTTAGTTGGGTTCAGCTTAGCCTTTGGGGATAGCATAGGAGGCTTCATCGGAAATCCAACAACTTTTTTTGCCTTTAAAAATGTTGGTCTCAATCCACATCCAAGTCTGGCACCCACTTTTCCGTTTCTGCTCTTTGCGTTGTTTCAATTGAAGTTTGCAATCATTACTCCTGCACTTATCACGGGTAGTTTTGCTGAACGCGTAAAGTTTACTTCCTACTTAATCTTCATGTGCCTTTTTTCATTGCTGATTTATTGTCCGCTGGCACATTGGACCTGGCATCCTGATGGATTTTTGAGAAAGTGGGGGGTTCTTGACTTTGCAGGGGGTAGTGTAGTTCACATGTCGGCAGGTTTTGCTGCTTTGGCAGGTGCTTATATTCTGGGCAAGCGCGAAGACAAGCAACATCAACCAGCTAATATTCCTTTTATCATTTTAGGTACCGGTATGCTTTGGTTTGGATGGTTTGGATTCAATGCCGGCTCTGCATTGGCTGCAAACGGTTTGGCAGTGCAGGCTTTTGCAACTACTAATATGGCTTCCGCTTCGGCAATGATTACCTGGGTTATGTTCGATGCGTTGGTAGGAAGAAAAATTTCAGCTATGGGCGCTTGCATTGGTGCTGTTGTAGGGTTGGTAGCAATTACCCCGGCTGCAGGTTTTGTAAATCTTGGTCAAAGTGTTTTCATTGGCTTTGTAGCCGCGCTCGTTAGCAATATGGCTGTTTACTACAAACAAAAGACATCCCTGGATGACACACTGGATGTCTTCCCATGTCATGGTGTTGGTGGCATTGTTGGAATGATCATGACTGCCATCTTTGCCAAAGATGTAGGGTTGGTGAATGGTGAGATTGAAACATTTAAATTCCATATGTATGCTCTTGTGATTGTAGCAGTATTTACGTTTGGCGGATCTTATCTCATCTTTAAAATCACAGGCCTGATTACCCGCATGCGTGTGTCGCCTGAGGATGAACGTCTCGGGTTGGATATAAGTCAGCATTCCGAAACGATGCGGACCTCCGGTAAGCTTGATGTTTCAACTTCGGCCTGACGCCACCCATAAAAAAGTAACAGCTTCGACAGAATAAAATTTTACTTTTACTTCAAATCTAACGGTTATGAAGAAAGTTTTCTGTCTGGTTCTGGTTTCATCAACTTTTGCCCTGGGGCAGAAGACAAAACAGGATGTAATTAAATCCATCGATTCAGGATATAGTTCCTATACTTCAGTAGCAAATAAAATCTGGCAGTTTGCAGAAGTTGGTTTTCAGGAAACAAAGAGTTCTACGCTATTGCAGCAAACATTAGCCGAGGCGGGTTTTAAAATTGAAGCCGGAGTTGCCGGCATGCCAACGGCATTTATTGCTACCTATGGATCAGGCAAGCCAGTTATAGGAATCTTAGGAGAGTTCGATGCCTTACCGGGAGTATCGCAGGATTTAGTGCCTGAAATAAAGAAAGTCGAAGGCCGGTCAGCCGGGCATGCCTGTGGTCATCATCTTTTTGGAACAGCCTCTGCCGCTGCAGCTATCGCAGTTAAGGACTGGTTGATCGCCAATAAGAAAGGTGGCACAATTCGTTTTTATGGTACACCTGCAGAAGAGGGCGGTTCAGGAAAAGTATATATGGTGCGCGGGGGATTATTTAAAGATGTTGACGTGGTTTTTCATTGGCACCCAGGTGCGCAAAACAACGCCAGTGCGGGAAGCTCGTTGGCAAACAAGACCGGAAAGTTTCGCTTTACCGGAATTGCAGCGCATGCAGCCGCATCGCCTGAGCGCGGACGTTCGGCACTGGATGGTGTTGAGGCCATGAACGATATGGTAAACATGATGCGCGAGCACATCACTCAGGAGTCGCGGATTCATTATGTGATTACCCGTGGGGGTGAGGCCCCCAACGTGGTTCCCGCTTTCGCGGAAGTGTACTATTATGTGCGTCATCCAAAACGAACTGAAGTGAAGGATATGTGGGAACGCCTTACGCGTGCAGCCCAAGGTGCAGCATTGGGCACGGATACAAAAGTTGAGTGGGAGATTACAGGGGGTGTCTATGACTTATTGCCTAATGAAACATTGGCAAAATTAATGGATGCCAACTTGCGTGCCGTAGGAGGTTATATCTACACACCGGAAGAGAAAGAGTTTGCTGAAAAAATTCAGAAGACCTTTACGGTTACACCCCCACCTCTTTCATCAACCAGTTCTGTTAGCGAGGTTGATTTGCTTTCAGGTGGATCAACCGATGTAGGGGATGTAAGTTGGGTTGTACCTACCGCAGGCTTAACCACAGCTACCTGGGTGCCGGGTACTGCGGCCCATAGCTGGCAAGCAGTTGCCGCAGGAGGCACTTCCATCGGGCACAAGGGCATGATGATGGCTGCAAAGACGTTGGCCCTAAGCATCATCGATGTTTATTCAAACCCAACGTTAATTGATACTGCATGGAAAGAATTCCGTAAACGTACTGGTGAGAATTTTAAGTATGAGGCATTGATCGGAGATCGCCCCCCGGCACTGGACTACAGAAAGTAGTTATTGATTTAGAAATTTCCCGACTTCATTGAAGAACTTGTCAGGATCTTGCCAATAGTTGCGGCTGTACAAACGCAAGAAGGGCCAACGTTTTAATTCAAGTAATTGAGGAGTGAGTGCGTGATCTGCTTTGGGGCTTAAACTCTGGTAATAAAAATTATCATCCGTGAGAAGGGCACCAATCATACGGGTCTCCTTTTGTGCCGTGAGATCGTAAAATGGAAGTTTATTTTCTTTCAGCTCATAATCGGGCCACTTTTGTACCGACCATTTTTTAATTTCTTCTTTCAAACTGCGATTGTTCTTTCTTTCCGGAGTGGTCGGTGCAAAAGGTTCAAATTCACCTTTGGATACGTCTAGTACAAATTGAAGATACTGCTTCAAAAGTTTAGGTCCAGCATTGAGTGTATCCTCAACCTGAAGTTGATCAGGCCAGAAACTCGTAACAACGATTATTTTTTCGCGTGCACGACTAACGGCAACATTTAACCGATTCTCGCCTCCCGCTGCGTTCAGACTACCAAACTGTGCACGCACAGTTCCCTTTTTATCTGGTGCATAACCAACAGAAAAAATGATGATATCCCGTTCATCGCCTTGCACATTTTCAATATTCTTTACAAAAACAGTAGACGGGATTGCCTGAAGCGCATTCTCAAGGAGATCAAGAATCAAATATTGCTGCGGTGCATTGAAGGTGACTATTCCAATTTCTTTTTCCGGAAAATCATGGATTAGAGTTGTAACCAGCGTGGTCACATACTCTGCTTCCTGCAGATTGGTATTATTTTCCCACTGCCCCTCAATTTTTTCATATTTCAAACAGGGCTCAGAACTATTAATCACCTGCATATCAGGTAATAGTTGCAGGTTTCCTTTATAGAAATAATGATTCGAGAAGTCAATTAACTCCAGCGATTTGCTTCGATAGTGGCCTTGCAATTGTACACTCATTAGGTAGCGACTACTCAGTTCAAGTAACGAATCAATTTCCGCATCAGGATGTGTCTCATCCTCTTCCTGCCAGCGAGATTGATAGAGATCTCCGGGCTTCAGCTGCATGGCATCTCCGGCAACAACCGCTTGCTTGCCACGATAGAGGGCAGGAATGCCTCGCTCTGCAAAACACTGTGAAGCTTCATCGAAAATAACCAAATCAAAAAGTTCTGTCATCGGAAAAATGGCAGAAACAGATTCAGGGGAGGCTAGCCAGCAGGGCACAAGTTTAAATACTTCTTCTTCAAATTCTGCGATGAGTTTCCTAACAGGCCAGATTTTTTTCTTCTTCGTTACCTGGTGTAGAAGATCACGATAGGTAACCCGATTGTTAAGCCGATTGAATTTCAGGTCATCAATTACTTTTTCGCGGGCCCGCAATAGAATTATTTCTTCGCTATTCTCATGCTTATCTTTTAGCAAATCCCGCAGTTCATTTTCCAGCAGGTTGATCTTTCCTGAGGATACCATGCGTAGTTCTGGATTCTTTGCTTCCAGGTGATCAATCCAGGCGAGGCTAAGACTATTTACAAATAAATTTTTCAACGCATACTCATCCCAGCTTTTTTCTTGTTCATACAGTTTATTCAAAATGATACGCTCATCCTGAGAAAGACTTTCACTCAGTTTGTCAAATTCACAAAGTGAATCAAAATCAGCTTTTAGATTTTCAGAAAGTCGTTGGGCGAATCCTGGTTGTTGCGTGATCGCATTGATTTGAGCTGGAGTCAGAAAGTTTTGCCAGCGAGCCCGATGTGCCGGTAAGGGTGTCAGGAGATTGAATAGTGCGTCAATTTTTTTAATAAATTCCGGTAACGAAAGAGTGGTTGGATTAATAATATTTTTTATTCCGCGAATAGAGTTGAAGTTCAATTTTGCCTGTAATGCAAAATGTTGATCAGCAAACCATTGAATAAAATCCTTTTGATTCATGGTCTCCGGTACATTCCGCAGCCACGCTTTGGCTTTAAGTTTAGAGAGATTATGTTCCAGATTAAGTCGGTTATCCAGTTTCCGCTCAAGTGTTTTAAAACCTTGTTTGGTACTTTCCAGATTATTCTGAACCAACGTACGCTTAATTAGAAACTTATCTTTTGAAAATAATTCCCACCGCACCAATCCGAAAAGACTTTTTCGGGCCTTCATACTTCGGTACAGCGCTTTCTGAAGATTCCCAAGTTGAAAGGCTGGCGTGTGTACTTCTGGCCCGATTTCATCGAAACAGCTCATTAGGTTTTTCTCAACATTGGATAACCAGAGGGCACTGGTTTCTTCATCCTGTTCAGTCACCATGTTTTGAAAATAGAAGTACGAATCCTCATGGTCCAGCAAGTTTTTGATTTCCTTCACCTGAGGGTCCATTTCAATCAAGGCTTCATATTGTTCCCAATCTAACCGTGTACCAAAATGAGTAATCAGATATTCTGATAGGGAGCCAAAGAAATCGGTAATCTCCTGGATCGCATTTCTTATATGAGACTGATCCATAGACGAAAATGTGCTAAATGATTTTCTATCTTTCCATGGATAGTCTGTTCGTTGAAAATTTAACGCATAGTGCACATAGCCATTTAATTTACGTAGAAAGTCGGGAAGGGTATCAAAACGAAAGTGCTGAAACTCTTGTTTAAGATTGATTACTTCTTTGGACGGATCAGACTGCAAGTACAATTCTTTGATGGTAGTACCACATTCAGATTCATCAAAGAGGGCTTGTTTGAAGTCTTCGAGTTCTTCGGTGATTTGATCAATGCGATGGCTGAGTTGTAAAAACCTGCGCTCCAGTTGAATCGCATCCAAACTTATGTTTCTTGATTTGTACTCATCAACTCGTTCAATTTGTCTCGCAATTTTTTCAAAAATCTCTTTTCGGTCATTTTTAAAGTCGTGAACCAAGGCAAGGTAATCACTCAATTGATGTGCTTTCATTCGCGCGAACACTACATCCAATGCAGCGCGTTTCTGACAGACAACCAAAATACGTTTGCCGGAGGCCATAGCATCGCCAATCAGATTGCAAATGAGTTGGGACTTGCCAGTACCTGGTGGGCCTTGTACAACCAGGGAATGGCCCACCTTGACAGCTTTGAAGGCATTCTCTTGCCAGATGTCTTGCGGAAATACAGAATAGACCTTCTCCTCCTTTATTTCCTGAAGAAAATTATTTTTATGAGTTTGAGGTTCTGCAGAGCGTTCCTGAAAGAATTCCTCAAGATCTTGAATGGTTTCTCCCTCCAATAAGTGAAGATAGTCGGGCACAAGGTAAGAGCCAGCCTGTGGAAAGATGCCAAGTACTGCCTTAGGAAATAATTTTAACTCGCCATTTTTTAATCCCTCTTCAAATTCTTCCTTCTTGACATTAACGAAGGTGGTAAGTTCGTCACGATAGTTATCTGGATTGAAATGGATTTCCAACTTGTTTTTCTCTAATAGTTGGTAAAGAGCTGTTTTAAAAGAGGTGCTTTCGCGATCAATTTCTTCAAAGGTTTCTTCAAGCAAGGCATCGCTCACCTTTACTTTGTTGTAAAACGCATAGGCCAGCAGAAATGATTTATTAAAGGAGATACCAGCTTCTTCGCGTGGTTCAAGTACCCATTGATTATTTAGAACTTTTAGCGAAACAGGAAAAAAAAGGAGTGGGCAGCGCACCAGCGTGCCATCCATAAATTTCCCTTGTACGATGGGCCAACCTACATGCAGATCTTTGGAGCCCCGTTCTTCGAAAATAAACTGATCGATACGCTGTAACTTCTTTAATTTTTTACTCACTTCATTGGCGGATTCCATGCGCGTATCCAAGACCGGGCAAATCATTTTTTGCTTCTCAGCGATTAGCGATTTGATAATGGAAAAGGCATTCTCTCCATTTAATTGACTCAGTTCCTGAATATCGATGAATTGATCTGATGTAAGACGAGGTAAAAATAGAGAGCGATTATTGCCTGACAGATTGGTTAGTCTCCTCAGGTAAGTGGTAAGTAGTTTTTTGGTCTGGTCCGGACTGGCCACGTTAGGGATTTAGGGTAAGGTATGATTTTATTCTGTTATAAAACGTTTCATCTACCAGCGCTATTTTCTTAAGGTCTTCAACGGAATTAAAATTGCCGTGTTGGAAGCGGTAGGCTGCAATGGCTTTCGCCAAAGAGTATTTAATGTAGGGGTGAGTGGATAACTCTTTTTCAGTAGCTGCATTGAGATCGATTTTTTTTGGTTGATAATCTGAGGCGACAAAGGCTTTTCGATTTAATTCATTGACTACAACTGTATCCAATCCATAAACTTCGCGCACCTGATCCATGGAAACGAATCCACCCAATTGATTTCTGTATTTGATAATGCGCTGTGATAGTTTGCTTCCGACTCCATAGACTCTAATCAGTTGGGTAGTGTCCGCCAGGTTTACATCAAATTTTTCTTTCGGTAAGATTGCTGCAGTTTCTTTGGGTTCATGTAGTTCAGCCTTTTTAGATTCTCTTTCTTCCGGTAAATCAATAAAGGTAAATATCCGCTTATAAAGACTGGAATCCATGCCATAGATTTTCATTAAGTCTGACTTAATAATGAACCGACCTTTTTTTAAGCGATAATTATCAATGCGGTTCGTTAAATAAGTAGAAAATCCAAGGCTTACTAAATCTTCTTTCGTTGCTGTGTTGGGATTAAATGTGAAGAGAACATGTTCAGCTTCCTGTAAAATGCTGTCCTGTTTTTCTTCCCATGTCCAGAGGGTTAATAAGCTATCAAGTTCTTTTTGCTCTTTGGAAAAATCTTGTTTTTGATGAGTCTGCCAGAGATGATAGGTTGGCATAATGAGGACGCTTATTAGCATTAATGGAAGAAGAATCAGAAAGCCTTGTGTTTCTCTGCGCGAGAGACCAAAAAAAGCCCTGACCCAAGCCTTCAAACGATTCATCCTTAGAAATTTAGTAAAAAAATTGAAGTCAGAGTAAGGTTGATTGTATCGATTGAGCTATCTCACTTTGAATAATATTGAGGCTGGATGCAAATTTTTGATTCACCTCAATTTCAATTCCAGTATAAACTGCATCCGGATAGAGTTTCCTCAGCCAGGTGGTGATACCATCATCAGTGCCTTTATAAGGCGCATTGTATTTAGTGATAAGATGAGGCAACGTTTTTTCCAACGCCTCTTTTAGGTGATGACTATACTTGGATTCTGAGGGTCTGTCCGGATCAAAAAGAATTCCAATATCTACAGTTCGTTCAGCTCCATTCCAAATGGGGGTAAATGAATGAATAGAAAGATGTAGGACGGGCTTTGTAGCTTCTTCAACCAGGTTCTGAATCTGATTTCGATAAGGAAGATAGAAATCTCTTACCAATTTCTCTTTTTCAGTTTCTGTTAGTGGAGAACTAAATGTGGAGAATAGCTCATTGCTGTTTGACGACCGATTGGCTTCAATTAAAAGCCTAGTAGTGTGGCAACCAAGTAAAGGAGCATTCAATCTGGCTGAGAGAAATTGGGCTAGCTTCCAGGCTCCAATGTCCCAACCCCGATGTGTTTCAAGTATGCTTGGCTCAGACCTAAATAGATAGAACAGATATTCAGGCACTTCATTACCAGCATGTTCGCAACTGAGGATAACAGAAGGGAACATAAATTAAGGTGTGAAGAATTTATTTTCCTCCAGGCATGCACCTAAGCGTCTGTAAACAGAATGTATTTTTTCTGGGATAATTTCTGGCGTTAATGAACTCAGGATTCGTTCTGATAATGATCCTTTTTCAAGAATGTTATGAATGATTGCTTGTTGGGATTTTTGATAGGTACTCGTTGCAGGAATATTCGTAAGAATGGTTTTCCAGATTTCTTTTATAGTGGCTGGAGTAGTTAATTCAAATGCAGAAAGAAATGAATTATCAACAATCGGTGTTGATAAACCCGTAACCGTTGTCTTGTCAAAAAGTTGGGCCAACATGTGCGTGTCCATGGTCATTTGATCTTTCAATGAAATCAGTTTTTCTGAAACCAACAGTTTGAGAGTGTCCACTACCGTATTTACAATAGCCATGTCAACGGCCGGACATTCCTGAATGTCCATGACTCTGATTTCTATTGAGCCCCGATCGAAACGGGCGATGGCTCCCCGTGAGTTAACCCAAACCGGATCAAGAATATTTTCTATATCGTGAATAGCAATTTCTTTGGCAATGGGTTGATAAATTCTTTTAGTATAGTCGCCATGTGAATAAACCTCTTCCGGAATTATGTTTCCTGTGATGACAGGTATTTTGGATTGATTGGTTTTGTAAAATTGCAAGCGAGTGTCTAACATTCCGGATGGCTTACCATCAAGACTAGGTGAACTGGCGCACAGGCCTGGCAGTAATGGGAGTATAAGCCGAATGGCTGCATGAAGCTTTGCGAATTCCTCATCACCGTAAAACGGTAAATTCAGGTGCGTGCTTTGAAGATTTGACCAGCCATGTCCTTTGGAATTAAAAATCTTGTCGTACAGAGCATATACCTCATTATTGTCGTGTGGCCAAAGCTGAGTATCTGCAAATGGGTCCATGAACGGATGCGCAGCCGAAGGTAGCAGCATGGCATTCCATTCATTTAAGATTGAATTTATATAGGACACATTTCTGCTGAACGCTTTTTCAAGGGCTTGTAAGTCTGATTCCGGCCTGGTGGATTTTATCTCAATAACATGTAGTACCAATTCATTGGACCATGTGATGATTCCGTTTTCAAAGTCGCTGCCAATACTTCCCAACTCATGTTTCAGAAGATCATCGGCAATGGGTTTTACCTGTAGGGTTTCTTTATCAACAATCATGTACTCCAACTCAATGCCGAAGCCTTCAAACAAATGATACGGTGATGAACTCATTTTTCGGATTTGATTTTATTGAGAAATACTTCCATGATAATTTCATAGAGCCGGTCTTTCAGAATTTTATCTTCAACACCTGCATCTATGTTCGGGTTGTCATTTATTTCAATCACATAAAATTTTCCATCCACCTCTTTCATATCAACACCATACAGTCCCTTGCCAATCAGGGAGGTGGCCTTTAAAGCTACTTTCAATAAGCCTGAGGGAGCCTGGTCGATGGGGATGCTCTCCACCTCGCCATCGCGCGATTGCTCTTTGGCGTTCCAGTTTACAATTTGCCAATGTTTTGTGGCCATAAAATATTTGCAGACGTAGATAACTTGCCCGTCAATGATGCCTACACGCCAATCGAAGTTTGTGGGTAAAAATTCCTGTGCGATCAGTAAATCCGATTTTTCAAACATGCTCTCGCGGATTTTTTTGAACTCTTCCAGCGATTCGATTTTAAATACACCTTTGGAGAATGCGCCATCGGGTTGCTTTAAAATGAACGGAAATTCCATTTTGGTTTCCAGGCTATCACAATTCTCTTCTGTGATTACAAATGACTTGGGGGTTAGTATTTTGTTTGAATTCAAAAGTTCGTGCAGGTATACTTTATTGGTGCACTTTAAAATGGAGTCAGGGTCATCAATCACAACCAGTCCTAATGATTCTGCCTTTTTTGCGAAGCGAAAGGTATGATGGTTGACATTGGTAGTCTCACGAATAAAGAGCGCATCGTATTGAATGATTTGATCAAAGTCATTTTTGGTGATAAATTCAGTATTAAATCCTGCTTCAATAGCGGCCCGATAAAATCGTTTTAACGCCCGATCATCGGAGGGTGGATTTTTGTCATCCGGGTTAACCAGAATTGCCAGGTCATATTTCTTTTTATCCGGACGAAAATCACGTTTGCGTAGTAGGTAGCGTTCTAGCGCTTCAACAAGCAAGGGCTTGTCAAGTTCAGGGACTTCACCTAAGCTGATGGGTCGGATGCTTTGAAGTACCCATTTGTTCTTTTTAGAGAAGATGGCCCGCAACGAGGGTGCTTGCACCATTTGAAAAAGTTGAAGTGCGAGTCGATCAAGATGATCGGATTGAGTGGATCCAAAATAGATATTGAACTCTACGCGATCATACGGTTCATTCTTGAAAGTATTTTGAATCAGGGCATCAAAGTCGAGCGAATCATCACGCAGAATGGAG
>JBEBJH010000085.1:0-17746 GCA_040079965.1 Cyclobacteriaceae bacterium | reverse complement strand
CCTATGCACTGGTAGTTGGTAATCCTGCCAAACAAACAGGATGGATGAGTGAGTACGGACACAAATTGAAATTTGATAACCAGGGGTTTGCTGAATGCCTCGAAAGCAAAGAAAAATATCAATTAAGTAACGGAAGAGTTATAAAGTTATAGCATGAAGAATTTTGCATTGATTGGAGCGGCTGGTTTTATTGCCCCAAGACATTTAAAAGCCATAAAAGAGACAGGGAATAATCTTGTGGCTGCTATGGATAAGTTTGACAGTGTCGGCATTATCGATAGCTACTTTCCGCATGCAGATTTCTTTACCGAGTTTGAAAGGTTTGACCGACATATTGATAAGTTACGAAGACAAGGGCATAAAGTGGATTATGTTAGTATTTGTTCTCCGAATTATCTTCATGATTCCCACATCCGTTTTGCCTTACGCCAGCAAGCAGACGCTATTTGTGAAAAACCTTTGGTGCTAAATCCATGGAACGTGGATGCGCTTGATGAAATAGAAAAAGAAACGGGAAAAAAGATTTATACAATCCTGCAACTTCGACTCCATCCATCAATAATCAAATTACGAGAAGAGGTTTTGATGGGTGATCCCTTTAAAGTGTATGATGTTGATCTCACTTACATTACTTCCCGAGGCAAATGGTATCACCATAGTTGGAAAGGGGAGGAGGCCAAATCAGGCGGCATCGCAACCAACATTGGCATTCATTTTTTCGATATGTTGTTATGGATATTCGGAGAAGTAAAGGATATGAAACTCGAGAAGTATGAGCTTGACCATGCATCCGGGTTTATAAAACTGGCCAAAGCAAATGTGCATTGGTCGTTAAGTATCAACGAGGAACATTTACCAACACCTATAAAAGCTCAGGGTAAGAGAACATTTCGGTCTTTGCAAATGAACGGTCGGGAAATTGAATTTAGTGATGGATTTACGGATTTGCATACAATCAGCTATCAGGAGCTATTAAAGGGTAATGGTTTTGGTTTACAGGAGGCCAGACCCTCAATAGAACTAGCTCATCAAATTAGGGTTTCTAGGTAAGGCTCACTTCCAGTGTCTTTTTGTACCTTTGCCCGCAAATTTAAAGCAGCATGAAGGGAATTATCTTGGCAGGAGGATCAGGCACTCGGTTATACCCCCTGACTAAATCTGTTTCAAAGCAGATTTTACCCATCTACGACAAGCCCATGATTTATTATCCCTTATCTGTGCTGATGCTCGCTGATCTTCGGGAGATCCTTATTATTTCTACGCCTCAGGACTTGCCCCTGTTTCAGAATTTATTAGGGGATGGCTCACAACTAGGAATTAAGCTGGAGTATAGGGAGCAGCCCTCACCGGATGGTCTGGCCCAGGCTTTTTTAATTGGAGAGACTTTCCTTAATGGAGATTCAGCCTGCCTGGTGCTTGGAGATAACATTTTCTATGGGTATAGTTTCTCAGGTTTGTTGGAAGAGGCTGGAAAAATTCAGAATGGCGCTACTGTATTTGGATATTATGTAAACGATCCTGAGCGTTATGGGGTTGTTGAGTTTGACGATAATGACCAGGTTATTTCCATTGAGGAAAAACCAAAACATCCAAAATCAAATTATGCAGTAACTGGGTTGTATTTTTATGACGACACAGTAGTGGAAAAAGCGAAGAAGGTAAAGCCCTCACCACGGGGTGAACTTGAAATAACGGATCTGAATAGAATTTATCTTGAAGAAAAATCCCTTACCGTAAAATTGTTAGGCAGAGGCATGGCCTGGTTGGATACAGGAACCCATCAATCGATGCTGCAGGCTTCTAATTTTGTTGAATCCATCGAAGAGCGCCAAGGGTTGAAAGTTGCCTGTCTTGAAGAGATAGCTTTCCGCAAAGGTTATATTTCAAAGGAACAGTTGGCCGAATTGGCAAAACCGTTACTGAAAAATCAGTATGGTCAATACCTTATGAAAATAATGAATGAAAGAATAAAAAAGAGATCAGGCGAATGAAAATAATTGTTACTGAATTTGATAATCTGTTTATCCTGGAACCAAAAGTAATAGAAGATGAAAGAGGGTATTTTATGGAATCGTATAGCCAGAAGACCCTTGAGGAAAGCGGGATTGAAACTGATTTTGTTCAAGACAATCAGTCGAGGTCAAAAAAAGGTGTTTTGCGTGGGCTCCATTTTCAAAATGCACCATATGCTCAGACAAAGCTAGTGAGGGTTTTGTCCGGATCCATACTGGATATTGTTGTTGATTTAAGAAGAAACAAATCAACGTTCGGAATACATTTTAGGTTAGAACTCTCGGCAGATAATAAAAGGCAGCTGTTAGTTCCCAAGGGATTTGCCCACGGGTTTTTAGTCCTGAGTGAATATGCGGAGGTATTTTATAAGACTGATGAATTTTATAACAGGGAAGCTGATGGCGGCATTAATTTCAATGACCCTTCATTAGGATTATCGGATATTCTTTTAGGTGAAAACTTAACGCTTTCTGAAAAGGACAAAAAACTTCCTTTACTATCTGAGGCCAATTTTAATTTCAATTAACGGAAATGAAGACAATACTTGTAACAGGAGGAGCGGGATTTATCGGATCGAACTTCATACCATACTTTATTAGTAGCCATCCCGGCTTCAAGATTGTTAACCTTGATGCTCTTACCTATGCGGGTAACCTGGCGAACCTGAAAGAAGTGGAGAAAAATCCAAATTACACTTTTGTTAATGGGGATATTTGTGATCGCGCGTTAGTTGAATCCTTATTTAAGGAATATAGTTTTAATGGTGTGATTCACTTTGCTGCAGAATCCCATGTCGACAATTCGATTTCTGGTCCTGAGGCGTTTATTCGCACCAATATCAATGGAACCTTTACTTTGCTGGATGTAGCTCGTAAAAGTTGGATGAATGCGCCTTTCGAATTTAAATCTGAATGCGATAGAAATAGATTTTTGCATGTATCCACGGATGAAGTGTATGGCACCTTAGGCAGGGAAGGTCTTTTTAAAGAGACGACTCCCTATGCACCTAATAGTCCTTATTCTGCCTCCAAGGCAAGCAGTGATTTGTTGGTGCGAAGTTATTTTCACACCTATGGCCTAAATGTAGTTACCACCAATTGCTCGAATAACTATGGCCCTAAACAGCACAAAGAAAAACTAATCCCTACCATTATTCGAAAAGCGATAAGCGGCCAACCAATTCCAATCTATGGTGATGGTATGAATGTGCGCGATTGGTTGTATGTATTGGATCATGCCAAGGGAATTGACTTGGTGTTTCATAAGGGAACTAATGGTGATACCTACAATATTGGAGGTAGGAACGAACGGACCAATAACCAGATCGTGTATACAATCTGTGAAATTTTGGATAGTAAAAAGACCAGACCTGACCTCAAATCTTATAAGGAACAAATCACGTATGTAAAAGATCGGGCAGGCCATGACAAGCGTTATGCCATTGATGCTTCCAAAATTGAAAATGAATTAGGATGGAAGGCGGAGGAAAATTTCGAAAGTGGAATCTTACAGACGATTGAGTGGTATTTGACCCTTCTGTAAGATAAGGTTATTCTTTATCTTTGCATCTCTAAATTGGATGCATTGATTTTAATATTGATAATTATTTTATGCTTAACAATAAGAGTATTCTAATAACAGGAGGTACAGGATCTTTTGGAAAAATGTTTACCAAATTGATCCTTCAAAAATTTCCTGAAGTTAAAAGACTGGTCATTTTTTCAAGAGATGAGCAAAAGCACTATCAAATGGCCTTGGAGTATCCTGAATCAAAGTATCCCGCATTAAGATATTTTATTGGTGATGTGCGAGACGAAAAGAGGTTAATTAGTGCATTTGAAGGGATTGATATTGTCATTCATGCCGCTGCAATGAAACACGTGCATTTGGCTGAATATAACCCAATGGAGTGTGTCAAAACAAATATTCTTGGTGCTGAGAATGTAATCAATGCGTCTTTAGTTTGCGGAGTAAAAAAAGTAGTTGCACTTTCTACAGACAAGGCTGCTGCTCCTATCAATTTATATGGAGCCACTAAATTAGCGTCCGATAAATTATTTATTGCTGCGAATAACATTAAGGGAAAACGAGACATAACTTTTTCAGTTGTACGTTATGGAAATGTGATGGGGTCCAATGGCTCAGTGATGCCATTTTTTTTGAATAAAAAAAGAGATGGAGTATTGCCCATTACCGATAAGAGAATGACCAGGTTTAATATTTCTCTTCAAGATGGATGTGAAATGGTTTTTTATGCAATTGAAAATGCATGGGGTGGAGAAATTTTTGTACCAAAAATTCCATCATACAGAATTATTGATGTTGCAACGGCCATTGCTCCGGAATGCAAACAGATTGAAGTTGGTGTTCGTCCGGGCGAGAAATTACATGAGGAAATGATAACCATTTCGGATTCATATAACACATTAGACTTGGGTAAATATTATGCAATATTACCGCAACAGCCAATGTTCGATGTTAATGATTATAAATTGCAATTCAACGCTAAAGCAGTAATTCAAGGATTCAGCTATAACTCTGGCGACAATGATCAATGGGAAACAGTTGAAGGCTTACGGCATTTAATAAAGCAATACATTGATCCTAATTTTGAAATAATCGCTAAATGAGCAATTCCATTCCCTATGGAAGACAATCAATAGACCAGGATGATGAGACCGCCTTGGTTGAAGCATTGTATTCAGATTTTCTGACACAAGGACCTAAAGTGGCTGAATTTGAATCAAAATTTGCATCCTATGTAGGGAGTAAATATGCCGTTGCTGTTTCGAATGGGACAGCAGCACTTCATTTATGTGCCTTGGCACTAGGCGTAAATAGTGAGTCAAATGTTATCACTACACCGATAACATTTGCAGCCTCTTCTAATTGTATTTTGTATTGTGGAGGGAAAGTTCAATTTGTGGATATTGATCCAGCTACCGGAGTGTTAGATATTAATGAGGTTAGAAAATTATTGACCTCAAACCCTAAGGGGTACTTTAATGGATTGATCCCCGTTGATTTTGCTGGATATCCGGTGAATCTAGAAGAATTCAGTAAACTCGCAGATGAATATGGTCTTTGGATAATTGAAGACGCATGCCACGCCCCAGGTGGTTTTTTTACGGATTCAAAAAAGAAAGTACAACGCTGCGGAAACGGAAATTTTGCTGACCTGGCCATTTTCTCATTTCATCCGGTTAAGCATATTGCAACGGGTGAGGGAGGGATGATCACCACAAATGATGAAAAACTTTTTCATAAGTTATTAAAACTCCGGACACACGGCATTACCAAAGACCCATCCTTTCTGGAACGTAATGATGGCGGATGGTATTATGAAATGCAGGAACTTGGTTTTAATTACAGGATTCCAGACATTCTTTGTGCACTTGGGATTTCGCAGTTGAAAAAGGCGGATGACGGTTTGCTAAAAAGAAAAGCAATTGCACGGAAATACGATGAGGCTTTTAAACCTATTACTTCGATAAGGACACTTTCCAATGAACAGGATTTGGAAGTGCGAGGGATCTCGCATGCCTATCACTTGTATATAATTAAAGTAAAGGATAGATTAGGATTGTACAACCATCTTAGGAAAAAAAATATTTTTGCGCAAGTACATTATATACCGGTTTACAGGATGCCGTATTATCAAAATAGTGGGTATCATGAAGTAAAATGCATTAACGCTGAAGAGTATTATAGTGAATGCTTAAGCCTCCCAATGTATCCAACCCTTTCGGAAGACGAACAAAATTTGGTTATCAAAACAATTTTAGAATTTCAAAAAAGCTTATGATTAAAAACGAACAAGAGAATTTCTGGGGTGGTGACTTTGGCAAGAACTACACTGATAGAAACAGTAGACACAATGAAGAATTCAATAAGGCCTATCTGACTTGGTATGGTGTGTCAAGAACCAAGATGAATGAAACCTTTTTAAGTTCAATACCGAAGGATACTCGTATTCTTGAAGTGGGATGTAATACGGGCATGCAGCTGGCTGAACTTAAATCGATGGGATTCACCTCCTTGTACGGAATTGAATTACAAGATTATGCTGTTCAGAGAGCAAAGGAATATACTGAAGGCATTAATATTATTCAAGGTTCAGCATTTGATATCCCCTTTAAGGATAATTTTTTTGACCTGGTTTTCACGAGTGGAGTGCTTATTCATATTGCTCCAGGAAATTTGCCAAAGGTTTTTTCAGAGATGTATCGATGTTCCAAGAAATACCTTTGGGGATTTGAATATTACGCGGATAAGGTAACCTCTATTAATTACCGAGGCAACGAAGGATTCTTATGGAAGGCCAACTATGGTAAATTAATGAGAGATCAATTCAAGGATTTGGTGCTGTTGAAAGAAGAGGTTTACCCCTACCTTACGGAAGCAGAGAAAGGTAATGTTGACTTTATGTACCTCTTGGAAAAAAGTGATGCCTAAGGTAGGAATCATAACGCAGGCCAGAATGACAAGCACGCGTTTGCCTGGTAAAATCTTACTTAAGGCAAATAATAAGACTGTCTTAGAGCACCATGTTAATAGATTGGCCTGGAGTCAAATTCCCATTTTTGTAGCTACGACTACTAATATTTTTGATGATCCAGTTGTAAATATTTCCAATTCCTTAGGTCTTTCCTGCTTCCGTGGAGATGAAAATAATGTCCTTGAAAGATTTCATGGGTGCGCTGTAGAGAACCAAATTGAGGTTATTATCCGGGTAACATCGGATTGCCCGTTAATTGATGGCAACATTATTAGGGAAGGTTTATCTCAGTACCTGAATTTGAATAACCCTAGTGTGTATTATTCAAACTGTTTAGCAAGAACATACCCGCGTGGTCTCGACTTTGAAATTTTTTCATTCGACCTTCTTAGAGAGGCCTACCTTCATGCCACCCTGGACACAGATAAGGAGCATGTCACGCCTTATATAAATCAAAATAGGTCGGGTAGAACAGTAATTGTTGATCACCTATCAAAAGAAGATTTCAGTCATTTACGCTGGACTTTGGACACTTATGAGGATTGGACTCTTATTAAATCGCTGTTCGAACAGCATAATGCAGAATTACTACCCTATTCAGATCTTTTACAGATAATTGAAACTAATCCAGAATTGGCCACATTGAATAATCAGATAAAACAGAAAGAAATAGAATTATGAAATACTGTACCCGCTGTGTGATGCCCGATACCAAGCCGGATCTATTTCTGGACGAAGAAGGTGTATGTAATGCATGTCGTAGTTTTGAAAAACGAAAGGAAATAGACTGGGAAACGAGAAGAAAGGAATTCTTTCAGGTAATTGATCGGTATCGATCTAAAGATAGTACAAATTGGGATTGTATTATACCGGTTAGCGGTGGGAAAGATAGCACTTACCAAGTATTGAAAGTGTTACAGCTTGGACTAAACCCTCTTTGTGTGACTGCAACCACTTGTCATTTATCGGATATCGGCAGAAAAAACATTGAGAACATTAAAAGTTTTGGAGTGGATTATATTGAATTTTCACCAAATATTAATGTTAGAAGAAAATTAAACCGAATTGGACTCACTCAAGTTGGTGATATTTCCTGGCCCGAGCATGTGGGAATTTTTACTATACCAGTAAGGGCGGCAGTTGAGTTTAACGTACCACTAATTGTGTGGGGCGAGAATTCACAAAATGAATATGGGGGACCCGCTTCTGCGAGTCAAAATAACGTACTGAACCGGAGATGGCTTGAAGAATTTGGAGGCCTATTAGGGTTACGTGTTTCTGATCTTATCGGAATGGAGGCGATTGAAAAACACCACCTGATCCCCTACAGCTATCCATCGGATGAAGAATTGGCGAGAGTTGGTGCAACAGGAATTTTCTTAGGTTATTATTTTCCGTGGGATGGATATAGTAATGCATTAATTGCTCAAGCCAATGGTTTTGTGACTAAATCAACGGTTGTTGAAGGCTCTATAGTTAATTATGAGAATCTTGATAATTATCAAACCGGGATTCATGATTACTTTAAATTCTTAAAATTCGGATTTGGGCGAGCAACAGATATCACTTGCTTGCACTTAAGAAGAGGCAGGATTACCCGTGAATTTGCGGTTGATTTTGTAAACAAGCATGATGGCAAGTTTCCGTGGACTTATCTGAATAAACCCATTGAAGAAATTCTTGCTCCTCTAGATATGACCCTCGATGAATTCATTAAAGTATGCGACCGGTTTACTAATAAAAAAGTTTTTTCAACTGATTCAAGAGGAAATTTGATAAAGGATAAACTGGGGAATTTAAAAAAAATCAAATACGCGGAGTAACCAAAAACCATGAGCGTCCTTATAATCGACTATGGCATGTGTAATCTTGGGTCAGTAAAAAGAGCCTTTGAAGAATGTGGAGCTTCGGCCTTTATAAGTGATAACCCAAGGGATGCTGAAAAGGCCTCTCATCTTGTTCTGCCGGGCGTAGGTGCTTTTGGAGATGCAATGAAGAATATTATTTCTGCCGGATGGGATAAGGCGATAAGAAAAAACGTACTTGAAGAGAATGTTCCCATACTCGGTATTTGTTTAGGAATGCAGCTTCTAGCTGAAAAGGGCTTTGAAGGAGGTGAACATCTAGGGCTTGGTTTGATCCAGGGTGAGGTAATCAAAATTTATAATGAAAATCCAGGTAGTACGTTTCGTGTCCCTCACATCGGTTGGAACGAAATACATAAACAGCAGGATCATGCAATTCTGGAAAAGCTTCAGCCCTCAACAGATTTCTATTTTGTCCATAGCTACTTTTTTAAAACAACACATAAGGAAGATATTCTTACTACAACCCATTACGGTTTAGATTTTCCATCGATTGTGAGCAAAGACAAAATCACGGGAGTACAATTTCATCCGGAAAAAAGCTCAAGAGCTGGTTTTCAGATAATACGGAATTTTTTATCAATTAATTGAAATGCTGAAGGCCAGAATTATTCCTACGATTCTATGGAAGGATATTGGAATCGTAAAGGGTGTAGGTTTTAATAGTTGGAGAAGGGTTGGATCTTTATTGCCAGCTATAAAAGTTTATAATACCCGTCAGGTTGATGAGCTGATTATTGTTGACATTACAGCGACTGAACAGGATCGTGAGCCCGATTATGATGTGATTGATGAAATTGCGGATGAGTGTTTTGTGCCGCTTACAGTAGGAGGAGGAGTTAAGGGTGTTGATCATATAAAAAAACTTTTGCGGGCAGGAGCAGATAAAGTATCGATCAATAGCAGTTGTTATTCAAATCCAGAGATTGTTTCAAAAGGAGCTGATTTATTTGGAACGCAATGTATTGTTGTTAGTATCGATGTTTATAAGGATGCTGACGGGACGTATGAGTGTCTTAAAAACAGTGGAAAAATTTCTACCGGAAAGGACCCTGTAAAATGGGCGAAGGAGATGGAACTCAGGGGAGCCGGTGAATTGCTAATTACCTCAATAATTAATGATGGAGCAATGACTGGATATGACATAGATTTAATAAAGAGAATTTCAGATTCCGTAACAATTCCTGTAATCGCTTCCGGTGGAGCAAGTGATTATGAAGACATGTATCAAGCACTTACCACAGGACATGCCTCTGCAGTGGCAGCGGCTAGCATATTTCATTTCACCGAGAAAACCCCGCTGGAGGCGAAACATTATCTTGGTAAAAAAGGAATTTTAGTAAGAAAGTACTAGATTGAAGAAGCGGCATATTCTTTTTCGCGCAGATGGCAACCGAAATATCGGATTAGGACATATCTCAAGGTGTCTGGCACTAGCAGAATTATTGCATGATGATTTTGAAATTTATTTTGCGATTTGTGAGCCTGAGGCTTATGTTCTTGATGAGGTAAAAAAAATAACTCTTCAGATAATTTCACTTCCTAAACCTGCCAGTATTGACGATTTTAATGGAGAACTTAGTTCTTATTTAACGGGCCGTGAGATAGTTGTGTTGGATGGTTATTCATTCACGACTGAATACGAAAGTATTGTAAAAAAATCTGCCGCATCGGTAATTGCTATAGATGATATTCCAAATCGACACTTTGTAGCAGATGGCGTAATTAATTTTTGCGGAACAATTGATGCAAGTGAGTATTCAAAAGAGTTCTACACACAATTATACATAGGGTTTGACTACCTTTTTCTTCGCAAGCCATTCTTAAGAATGCAATCTAAGAAGAGCCCAAGCGATATGCTTTTATTAAATATGGGTGGAGCAGATTCTGGAAATGAAACTCAAAGAATTCTGCACGAAGTCCTTGAATCAGGATTTTCGGGCAGGATTTTAGTTATTATAGGGCAAAGCTATCCTTATAAGGCATCCCTTGAACCAATAGTTCGTTCTCACTCTTTTATTACAGTAAAGCAGGGACTTACTGCACTGGAAATGTTTAATGCGATGAATCAATGCGCCATGGCAATTCTGACACCCAGCACTGTGGCGCTAGAATTTCTGAGCACGGGTGGAGTATTGTTTGTGAATCAGACAGCCAAAAATCAGCAATGCATAAAAGAATACTTGCTTAGGCAGAAACTGGCATTTGATTATTCTGAATTTATGGAATTCGTAACTGTCAATAGAAATAACGCAAACAAGGTAGCATCGGGCAAGTCTGATGGATTGATTGATGGTTCATCACTTCAGCGTGTCAAAGATTTATTTATATCCATAAGTATTTCTGCTAACTTAAAATTTAGGAAGGCAGTGGAGAAGGATGTTGCTTTGGTCTTCAAGTGGGCTAATGATCCTGAAGTAAGAAAGTACTCGTATTCAAATTCAGAAATTCTTTGGCAAGAGCACGTTCAGTGGTTTGCAAGGAAAATTTCTGATCCCCTTTGCGAGTACTTTATAGTTGAAATGGACAAAGGCCCAATAGCCCAGATCAGATTTGATTTTTCTAGAGAAGAGCATGGCGCCTATGTGATAAGCTACCAGATTGATAAGAATTGGCGAGGCAAAGGACTTGGTTACCCGGTTTTGGTTAAGGGCATGCAGAAATTAATAGAGGTCCGAACTGTAGAAAAAATCATCGGTTATGTTCAGAATTCCAATATTCCCTCGATAAAGGCCTTCCGTAGTGCTGGTTTTAGAGAAATAGTAAGTCTAAAATACTCTAATTCAAGTAAATTTGAACTTTCATTTTTAAAAGTATGACCACCATTACAATTGGAAAGCACATTATTTCCAAGCAGAATAAGCCGTTTATAATTGCTGAAATGTCTGGAAATCACAATCAATCACTTGATCGAGCCAAGGAAATCATTAGGATTGCAGCGGAGACGGGGGTACATGCAGTTAAGCTGCAGACCTATACAGCGGATACGATGACAATTAATCATCGGGGGGGATTATTTGATATAACTGACAAAAATTCTCTATGGCATGGAAGAAATCTTTATGAATTATATGAAGAAGCGCATACACCTTGGGAATGGCACAAACCACTTTTTGAGTATGCTCGAGAGTTTGGATTAATTTGCTTTAGCACACCTTTTGATGAAACGGCCGTTGATTTTCTAGAAACTTTAAATGTGCCTTGTTATAAAATTGCATCCTTCGAAAACACAGATCATCCTCTTTTAAAAAGAGTAGCACAAACAAAAAAACCTGTAATAATGAGCACTGGTATTGCCGATGTTTCAGACATTGTAGAGTCAGTTCAAGTGCTAAGGGAAAATGGGTGTAATCAGATTGTATTGCTGAAATGTACTAGTACTTACCCAGCTACTCCGGAAAATACCAATCTTGTTACTATCCCAGTTTTGCAGCAAATCTTTCCTGATTGTGTGATCGGGTTAAGTGATCATACAATGGGGATTGGCGCAAGTATTGCTTCCGTGGCTTTGGGTGCCAGGGTGATTGAGAAACATTTTACTGTACGAAGAACTGATGGAGGAGTAGACAGTGCTTTCAGCATGGAGCCGGAAGAAATGAAGTTCCTTGTTAGGGAAAGCGAAACAGCTTTTTTAGCAATAGGCAACGTGCAACTCACCAGTCAGAAGGCAGAAGAAAAAAGTAAAGCTTTTAAGCGTTCAATTTATGTGGTTAAGGATGTAAATGAAGGTGATGTTTTTACGAAAGAAAACATTAGGGTTATACGTCCAGGCGATGGGTTAGCCCCAAAATATTATGATCAGATTCTTGGAAAAAAAGCGAACCGAAAGCTAACTACCGGAACACCTTTGAGTCAGAATTTTACTCATTAACAAACTTAATTTTAATCTCTCATGAAAAATATTTTAAAGCAACTTCTGGTAGTAAGAGAAATAAGATGGTTTGTTGGTAAGTTAAGATTCTATTATTTTACAAAACTTATTCGGAAGTTAAAAATATCAGAATCGAAGGATGCGATTGATCATACGATAAAGCACAATCTTAAGTCTTTATCTAATTTTGGAGGTGTACGCATGGACAAACTGATAAAACCAGTGTCAGTGCTTGAGAATATCTCAAAGGATTCAAAGATATTGGTTATTGGTCCAAGAAACGAGGATGATATTCTAAGCTTAATTGGTCACGGCTTTAAATCCAATAATATCATTGGATTAGACTTAATCTCTTATTCTCCTTTTATTGAAGTTGGTGATATGCACAACACACGATTTCAGGATTCTTTTTTTGATGTTGTTATTTGCGGTTGGACACTTAGTTATAGTAATGAGCCCCATAAGTTTGCAAATGAATTAATTCGAATTCTTAAGAATAACGGAGTAGTTGCTATTGGTGTTGAATACTCGACATTGACAGAAGAGCAGGCGGTAAAAGTTCATGGTGGGTATGATTTGAGGCCGGCATCATTCGATAGAATTAACTCCACAATTCAGATACAAAATTTGTTTAACGGATACGTTGCAAGCATTTTCTTTAACCATGATGCACCCAACAGAATATCACATACGGATCAACTTGCTAAAGATGTATCAAGTGTTGTCACCATATTTTCAATAAAGAAGAGTTGATAGTTGTGACGCTCTAAGTGTATAGAATAAATAAAGATTAAATTATATAGGCATGCTGCTAAATAAATTAGGTTTTTTCTTAATGAGAAAAATAACTAATAAAATGTTAATGGATGGCATTATTAACATGAAGGCGAGAAGTCTTGGAAGGATTACTATTCCGGATAAGGAATCTGCGTTTGTTCTGAAGGAAAGAATAAATGCTCATGTTAACAATCTTACAAACGATGGGTATACGATTTTGGATCATAAGCTCAGCACTGAAAAAGTTGAAGCAATAGTAAATTATTCAGAGCAGATCAAATGCTATGATTCATATCGTTCTGATTCAGAACCCATTGATCATAGGAACGCACCGCTTGAGACGCACGTTGCAAATTATGGTCGCGAGGATCTAATTAAGTTTAAGCCTATACTTGATATTGCAAATGATTCGGGGCTTCTCCAAATAGTTCAGGAATTTCTAGGAGCTAAGCCCACCATTTCAAATATTAACATGTGGTGGTCGTTTGGTGGACGAAAGCAAGCGGAGCATGCTCAATTATTTCATAGAGACCTTGACGATTGGCGATTTTGCAAACTGTTTATCTATTTGACTGATGTTGATGAGGAATCTGGGCCCCACGTTTACGTTCGAAAGACTTCTAAATCACCATTATTTCGAAAGATTCGAAGATACTCAGATGCGGAAATTGTAAGTACTTTTGGAAAAGAAAATGTAATACGCTTTGTGAAGCCAAAGGGGGCGACTTTCTTGGTCGATACGTATGGCTTTCATAAGGGCCTATTGCCTAACTCAAAAAATCGTCTTCTGCTACAAATACAATACTCACTTCACCCCATTGGTATTGAAAACTATGTGCCTATTGAAATGAAAGATAATCCTTATAATAGCTATATAAACAGACTTATCGTGAAGACTTGATTGTTTCAGAATTATGAAAACACTGCGAAAATTAATAACTCTCCTGCTTTGTCTTACATTACCTGTTCGGATAATCTATTGGATTCTCAATTTATTAGGTCATAAGGTGCATCCAAAATCAAAAATAGGGATTTCATTTCTTTGGATTGATAGGTTATTGGTTTTGAATAAATCGTCTTGGATTGGTAACTATAATTTTATAAACATCAATGGCTTGTCTATTGATGAAGAAGGATATATTGGTAATTACAATAAATTGACTGGGCCATTTGATGTAATTTTAAGTAAAACAGCCGGGATTGGAAATCATAACAAGGGATATAGGGCGCCAGTCGGCTCTACATATGGTGAGGCACAATTAAAGTTAGGTGTACTTTCGAAAATCACTTCAAGACATAGTATTGACTGTACTCGGAGTATAATCATAGGAAACTTCAGTACCATTGCGGGTCATGATAGCCAACTATGGACTCATGCATATTACCACGATAGAACAGGTCCAGGTAGGTTTCGATTAGATGGATCAATTGAGATCGGTAGTAATGTCAATATTGGTTCAAAGTCTGTTTTAAACGGTGGTATAAAAATAGCGGATGGGGTCGTTGTAGGCTCAAACTCTTCTATTTCAAAATCCTTACTTAGGCCCGGAGCCTATGTAAATCAACCACTGCGTTTTATAGAACTTGCGGAGGATCAACGTAAAAGGTTTAAAAGAGTTGAGGGGTTTGAATTGTGTGAAGAAGTATTTGAAAAGCAGGAAATAAATTAGACTATCGGATTTAGAATAATATTCTCAAAATTATTTATGTTGAAGATCATTCTTTGGCTCGATGTGTTAATAATACTGGGCTCTATTTGTATACCTCAGACCAATGAATGATATTATTAACATCATTCATCTGGGTAAAAATATACGGACTAGTGCAGACCGCTTTTCGGTATGTTGAGAGTTCTTTTAAGTAGCTACCGCAACAAAAGAAACCTAATACATTATTTTGTACTAACGTATTTAGATAAAGTTATTTCGTTCGCTTTACCACTTTCTATTTTATTGGTTTTAAAGGATAAGTCGCTTTATACCATGGTAGAGGTTGCTTTTTCGTATGCAGCAATTACTATGATATCGATAGAACTGGGGCTCAGCAATTACCTCTTTTGGGGCTATAAGGAAGCTGAAAGCAAGGGGTTGTTTGTTGAGAAAGCCCGGATTTTTTTTAGGGCTTTACTTTTTTTTTACTGTGTCATATGTTTCGTGTTTGCTGCTTATTTGCACATCAGCAACTCCGTATCATTGATTTTATACATGATCGTAATGACAAGGACACTATTTACTTTTTTTGTCAACTTCAACTCAAACATTTATCGATTAGAGGATAGGCCATCAAAAATTTATTTAATAACAATAATCGTCAATCTATCATCCTTTATCCTATTGGTATTGGCTTATCAATTTAAATGGCAAAATTCAGCGGTGTTTTTTCTTTTACCATCAGTAGTATTAGTGCTTCTTGTAGGGGGGAAATTTCTGGTCGAAAGATCCCTTTTTGAGTTTCAAGAATTCAGAACATTTGTTAAGAATGCTTTGACTTTCTCATGGCCCATAATATTAAATTTATTGGCAATGAGTTTTATTAATAACTACGCCAAAATATATGCCTATGGTCATTTATCTGAATCGGAGATGGTTCAGATATCTTATATTATGAGAATTGGGCTGATTATTCAATTGAGTCACACAGCATATGCTTCATATTTTTCCAAATCATTGTTTATGGACATAAGTAAGAGATTCAACGTAAAAATATTTAAGCAATATAGCCTGGTAATTCTGTTTTCGATCCTGATAGTTGTTGTGTTGATTCATTTCACAAATTTTCTATTTGATTCGTATATCCAAATTCCGTTTAACCTATCTACCGTATTTTTCATCTTATATATAGTTTTGTGGTGTTTTATTGGCTATTTGGAATTATACTTTGGAGTGATGAATAAAAATAGGTTGATTTTATATTACTCGATAATTTCTTCTGTAGTTTATGTAATGCTTTTGAAAGTTTTTGGAGATGTTGATTTATTGCAACTCTCAATAATTATGGTAGTTGCTGGCCTGTTAAATATTGTATTAGTTCTTTTTGGGCTAAGAAAGCTTGGGTTATCAGGAATAGCTATAAATTTAAAACGGAAAGAATGAATGGATTAAGCAAGACTACAAGCATCTGTTTTGTCGGGAATTTTTACAAAACCTGGTTATTTCATGCAGTTGCACAGAAACTCGAGAAAGAAGGCGTAGAGGTTTGCTGGATCGTGAGCAAGCAGGATCAATATGATTTCCTGAATGAGCATTACGACACCGGGAAAATCCTGTATATCAATCGCTCATTTATTAATAAGCCAAACTCCATGATTGATGACTTCAAGTTGAATGAATTATTGTTTGGAGATCGCGTTTTGAAGCATGAATTGAACAATGGCCTGAAATTTCTAACCAATATTCAGAAGCCGATCTATGATTTACTTGCGAAGAACAAAGCACGATTCATCATTGGAGAAATCACCTGGGCTCACGAACTTCTTCTCCAACGAATGACAAAAAAGCGCACTGAATTGAACTGTCGCTATTTACAGTGCAGCGATATTCGGATACCGAACAGTCGCTTTGGGTTTTTTGTCGATGAAAATGAGTACTTGATGCTCGAGTTTGATCAGCCTACAGATAACACGGAAATCAAAATGGAAAAACCCAAATACTTGGGACTCATTGATGATATGCTAAAAAAAAATCTTTCATTGGCTGGAAGATGGAACAGAGCTATGAGGTTTTTCACAGGACAGAACATTGAAAAGAACGATCCGAATGTGGTGACAAACGCACTAACCAGGTTCAGGATTGCCAGCACAGAAGAGATCAACAAGACGGCATACTACAACCGTATTCGAACAGTGCCTCTGGAGGAAATTGAGAAGGAGAAATTTATTTTTTTTGGATTTCATAAGCAGCCCGAGAATTCCATTGATGTCCATGGTCGATACTATGAGGATCAAGCAATGGTTGTGACTAATCTTTGGAGATTATTGCCGGCTGGCTGGAAGCTGGTCTTGAAGGAACACACCAATGCGGTGGGCGATCGTTCCTACCGTTTTTACAAAAACCTCTTAAGGTACCCTAATATCATTTTGGCAAATGAAAAAATAAATTCAAAATTATTGATCGAAAGAAGTCAGCTGGTAGCTACGGTTAGTGGCACAATGGCCTATGAAGCGGCCCTGATGAAAAAACCATCAATTACTTTTGCTAGAGTTTTCTTTAACAGAATCAATAGTTGCAAGCAGGTTAGCTTAGAGGATTTGTTAAAGTATGATAATCTAACTGATTTGGTTGCTGAGTTAGAAAATCAAGCCGACAATCGTTTAGAGTTCAGTAATTATTTATTGAAGAATACATTTGAAGGCTATGTAAGTGATAGTTTCACTGATCCTATAGTTATGGAGGATACAAATATTGAGAAAATAGCAACTGGTTTTCTAAAGCTTATCCATCGTCATGGTTAAATAAAATCACCTGAATGAATAAGTTAACATATTTTTTGTGTGTATCGCTGGCGTTAACGAATATAACTTTTTTTTCAATAGGATTTGCCCAATTCACATTATTTAATGCGGTAATTCTACTCTACTTAGCATACCAGATCGCCAGAGGTTTTCAAGAGGGAGTAGCGAGTATAAAATTATCTGTTTCGTTACTTATTCTGGCTTTTTATATATCCGCTTCCAATCTGCTTATTTCAAGTAGCTTTAAAGTCACATCATATATATATCTGTCT
>JBEBJH010000342.1:0-3657 GCA_040079965.1 Cyclobacteriaceae bacterium | reverse complement strand
GGGCCTTGGAAAAGTTTCCATGTTCAAAAATATTACAGCCACTGGCGTAATCAACTCCGGATCCTTTTCGGCAGCCGTGGATTTCGCTGCGATATTCTCAGGTGCAATAAGCGCGGGTGACCTTGATGGTGATGGGAAACCAGAGATAATTACCGTTAGTCCTTCATCGAATACTCTTTCCGTAATCCGCAACGCAGTCCTAGAGGGGCCTTCACCAACCATCGCTTCTTTTACTCCGACAAGCGGCCAGGTAGGAACTTCTGTTACCATTACCGGAACAAATTTTGATTTAATTCCTGCAAACAACATTGTTAAATTCAATGGCACGCTGGCTACTGTTACGGCTAGCACCTCAACCAGCATCACTACCTCCGTACCGGTCGCGGCTACCTCAGGAACAATCAGTGTGCAGGTGGGATGCAACATGGCAACGAGCGGAACAAATTTCACAGTAGTAACATCTTGCGTTCCGGCAGTTCAACGCTCTGCTTTAGTTGCATTGTACAATTCAACTGCAGGTGCTTCCTGGACGAACAACACAAATTGGCTCAACGGTGATGAGGCCATCTGGTTTGGTGTAACCGTTACGGGTTGCAACATTACCGAAATAGCATTGGATAATAACAATCTTACAGGACCGATTCCTGCTGAAATCGATGATCTTCCAAACCTTACGAACCTTTCTTTAGCAGAAAACAATTTATTTGGCGCAATTCCAATTGGGCTTGGCACCTTGCCTTCCCTTATATATTTACAATTGCGGTCAAACCAACTGACAGGCACAATTCCTGTTGAATTGGGAAATATTACAACGCTCCAGATATTGAATCTGGCGGATAATCAACTGACTGGGACCATCCCACCGGAACTCGGTAACCTGAGTGCGTTGCAATTCCTGGAACTCTGGGACAACCAACTCACCGGAACAATTCCATCGCAGCTTGGAAATGCTGCATCGCTTAGGTTTTTGATATTGGGTCAGAACCAGCTTACCGGGTCAATCCCAATTTCTTTGGGTAATATAATTGGCTTATTTCAACTCGACCTCAGTGAAAATCAATTGACAGGCTCAATCCCTCCAGAACTGGGGAACAACACTTTACTGACAAACTTGTTTTTACATGTCAATCAATTAACCGGACCCATCCCTAAGGAGCTTGGGAACTTAGTCAATCTCGAGATACTGGATATTTTTACCAATCAACTTAGTGGAACTCTACCTGTTGAACTTGCGCTATGCATTCAGTTAAAACACCTTGAAGTAGCCGACAACCTTCTTACCGGCACGCTTCCAATAGCCTATCAAAGCCTCGTCAATCTGGAGACCTTTCAAATCAACGACAATAGTTTTACCGGACCTGTACCCGTTGAATACCTTTCCTGGACTAATATTAAAGAGTTGTATATGACGAACAATCAGCTTGACGCTCTTCCAACATTTCCACCTGCTCTTATCACCCAACTTGACGTTGAAAATAACCGGCTTGAATTTGGTGATCTCGAATCGAACATGGGTATAACGGGCTACGTTTATAGCCCGCAGGCCAAACTGCCTCCCGGTGGAACCCAATCTGTAAATGAAAATTCCCCCATCAACATTCCTTTTGCCACTTCAGGTACTGCAAATTCATATCAGTGGTTTAAAGATGGCTCATCGGTTGCAGGCGCTACATCTGCAACATTTACAAAGACGAGTTCAATACCGGCAGATGCCGGAACCTACTATGTGGAAGTGACAAGTTCAATTGTGACAGGCCTGATACTTCAATCGGAAGACTATATTATTAGTATAAATGCCCCTCCGGTGATTTTGACTACCCCTATCACCTTGCCTATTCAAGGAGAAACAACTCTTGATCTGATACCCTTAATAACAACCGGTGGTAGTCCATTGGATATAAGCTCGCTTCAGGTAACGGTTGCTCCGTCAAGCGGTGCTCTTGCCAGCATTGATGCGAACGGTATCTTAACGCTTGATTATGCCGGTATTAATTTTTCAGGCACCGAAACGTTATCAATTCGTGCTTGCGACCTGGCCGGTAGTTGTACCATACAGCAATTTGAAATAGAAGTGATAGGCGATATTGAAGTATTCAATGCCCTCTCTCCAAACGGAGATAACATAAATGAGAAATTCATCATTCGATACATTGACATCATTCCCGACACACAAAATAATCATGTAACCATTTACAATCGTTGGGGCAGCAAGGTTTTTGAAGTCTCTGATTATAATAATACCACCAACGTTTTTCACGGATTGAATGATAATGGTGGCGAGCTACCCTCCGGTACCTACTTTTATAAAATTGCATTTATGAGTGGACGAAAAAGTGAAACCGGCTACCTCACGCTAAAGAAATAGAGCTTCTATCATGTATTAATAATTAGTATATTAGTAACTGCCGCTTTACTTTTTTTGTAAGTAGGTAGTTACATGTTCAAAATACCCTATTTCCTATTAGTCTTCTCGCTATTTGCGTTCTCAGTAAGCGCTCAAATCACCAGTACCTTCGATACTGATGCAGATGGGTGGACATGTTCAGACAATAATCATAGCGCTCCTCTTACGGTAAATTACAACAGCACGGGTGGAAATCCGGGCGGTTATATATCGGCCGGTACGACTTCTTCACAACCTTATTTCTTTACATCGCCCTCCAAATTTGGGGGTAACATTCAGTACTTCTGCTATGGCCAGGAACTCACCTTCGACATGCAGCTTAACTACACACCTACAACACACGGTGCGGTTGGCGATGTACAAATAAGTGTCCAATCAGGTTCGAAAATTGTGTTAAACCTTCCTTCATTTCCGGCACAGGCCCCGGCTTGGTCAACCCATACTATCCGGCTTGATGAAACAGCCGGGTGGAGGCTTGGCGGTACAACCGGTCCTCTGGCCACGAAGGTCGATATGATGCAACACCTTTCCGGGGTGCTTGGTGCATACGCATTCCGGTTCAACATTGATTACACAGACGGAACTGTTAACACATTTAGTGGCGCTATTGATAATGTGGTTCTCAATCAACGCACCATACTTCCTTCACCGTCTATTAGTTCAATTTCTCTCACTTCCGGAAATCCGGGAACATCCGTTACCATCAGCGGAAACAATTTCGACCCTTCTGCTGCAAACAATGCCGTTTACTTTGGTGGAGTGGCCGGAACCATCACCAGCGCCAGCGCAACTTCATTAACGGTTACCGTTCCACCCGGGGCTCAATACGGCCAGATAACGGTGATCAATAAAACTACCGGTCTATCGAAACTTTCAGAGCAGCCATTCACACCAACCTTCAGCGATGGCGGAAGAATAATCCCTGCCTCGTTCGCCCCGAAATTTGACATCACAATCACTGGAGGATATGGTGGATTATCCCTTGCCGATATGGATGGCGATGGATGGAACGACCTGGTTGTTGCTTCCGAGGATAATTCAGGAATTGGCGTGTATCGCAATCTGGGATTAGGGGGCGACCTGACAGCCTCATCATTTGCTGCGCGGGTTGATTTTCTTACGGGTGTAAGCGGCACCAACGGAGCAGGTTTGAGTACAACCGACCTGGATGGAGATGGTAAATTGGATATGGCAACTTCCGGATGGGTTGGCGGGCCCGGTGGAGGTGTATTCGTAACCTTTCGGAATACAAG
>JBEBJH010000084.1:0-18039 GCA_040079965.1 Cyclobacteriaceae bacterium | reverse complement strand
ACCTATAATCAGACAAATGGAGTCCCTGCGCTTTTCAGCCGTTCTCTGTTCAACCAGCTCCTTCAACTAGATGATGCTCAGGGTGCCCGAAAAATTATCCAAGACTACCAAGGAACCATGCTTTTGGTAGAGTTTCCCAAGGGTGAAATTGATCTGGATACACCGGAAGATCTTACCGGTTGAAGGAACATTGATGCTTTGTCATTATGCTTATTGTCATTTGGAATAAGCATACGTCAATCTAACTACCGTTTCTCAAAAAAATTTATAAATCGTTTGTAACCGTCTACCTTTACAGAGTCATGAAAGGCGCGTTGTTTCTGTTGCTATTCTTAATCGGCTCAGCCTGCCTGGCCGACTCGTTTCTTGTTTTCGAAGAGAACGGAAAAATGGGTATCAAAGACCAGCAGGGTAAAGTGGTGGTGCCTGCCTCCTTCGAAGCATTGGGTTGGTCGGATGGCAGTTTTTCTGTTATTGGCGATGTTACCGGCTACCGATTAAATAATCACTGGGGTATCCTCAATCTAAAAAAAGAGTTTGTTACCAAGGCCGAATATGAAAGGCTTGTCTATTCAAGCGGAGAATACATTGTCGCAACAAAAAAAATCAATCCTGTCCAGACAAAGACTGGGTGTCTGAATCTTAGAGGCGAAATCAAAATCCCTTTTGAGTATGATGGTATTAACATCAACGGACTTCGGGCAGTCGTTTTCAATTTACAAAATGCCCGGTTTCTATATGGACTTACTGATCTGGAAAACCAGCTGATTATTCCTGTTGTATACAAGCGGATTTATCCACTTGGCACGTTGCGTTATGCCGTAGAAAACGAAGCAGGAAAAATTGCTTTGTTTGGAGAAGACGGCCGGGCCATAACAGAATTTAAAATTGACAGTATCTCAGGTTTCAATAAAAGCCGGGCCATTATTTATCAAAACTTAAATCAAGGCTTGTTGGATCGGGATGGTCGAATGGTTGTAGACCCAAACTATCAAGCCATTAAAATAGAGGAAGAAAAAGTCATTGCACTTCCACATCATGAATGGATTATTCTAAATGAACGGAACGAAATTCAAAAGAAATTTCAAGCAGATGAGATACGCCTCATCGCAAATGGAATCTCGATTTATAAATACTCTCAAAAATACGGACTACTTGACTCATCGTTAAAAGTTCTTCTGCCAGCACAATATGATCACCTCTATCCTTTTGGAAGCGATCAATTTGTGGTTTCCAAAAAAGGAAAGAGAGGGGTAATTGGCTCCGACAATACCATTCACATTCCCCTGATCTATGACTCTTTAATAATTGAAGATGATATCGCCCGCGTTTATAAAAAGACAGCAGGTTGGTCATTGACAGACGTTCGGCAATCAGTCAAAACCCAAAAGAACTATAATTGGATAGCCAGTAAGATGCAAGGGATTTACCCGGTAAGGAATTATGGGTATTGGGGAGCGCTGAATGAAGCCGGAGAAGAAATTATTCATTGCGTATTTGACTCACTTTTTGAGATTTCAGCTACCCAGTTAGTGGTAAAATTCAAAAATCAGTTTGGTATTATTAACATGCGTGAAGACTGGCTGGTGGCGCCACAACCTTTTGAATTGCGGTTGGTAAACGACTCCTGTTATCTCCAGCTTCAGCCACAGAATAAATTTCTCAGGAAGGTAACGGGTGAAGTCATCTACTTCACGGATAACCAGATCGAGTTCAAAGACGACTATTGGATCGAAACTCTTCCTGACGGGACTATAAAAACCCTTGACTACCACGGTCGTCTTCTTCAACGAGTTGAACCGCTCCTACTCGACAAACTGGAAGAAGTTTTTCCGGAAAGTGAAGGCATGCGTGGAATAAAACGCGATGGTAAGTTTGGATTTGTTGATTCACGCGGGCGGTTGCGAATTGCCAATCGCTATGATGGAATTGGCGAATTTCATGAAGGACTAGCACCTGTAAAATTGATTGGCAA
Source organism: Cyclobacteriaceae bacterium (assembly GCA_040079965.1). Taxonomy (GTDB): domain Bacteria; phylum Bacteroidota; class Bacteroidia; order Cytophagales; family Cyclobacteriaceae; genus ELB16-189. The sequence goes on along the minus strand of JBEBJH010000084.1, from coordinate 16,064 downwards.
GTGGGGTTACCTGAATCAGCAAGATCAAATAGTAATCAACCCCAACTTCGAATCAGTAGAAAGATTTATTAATGGCGTTTCAATTGTTCGAAAAAATGGAAAAACAGGAGTTATTGATAAAAATGGAAAAACGGTAATAGAGTATCAGTACGATTCCATTCAGGTACAATACAATAAAAAATTACGACTGTACAAAAAAGGGTTGATTGGTTTAGTAGATCAAAATGGAAGTATTCTGATTGAACCACGGTTTGATCATCTGCAGGAGTTAGAAAATGGATTTGTTATAGCTGGCCGTGAAGGGAAATTCGGTTTAATATCCGTCACAGGGCTCAGCATTATTCCTCCCATTTACGATACGCTTTCTTATGACTCAGCGCGCAACCAATACCTGGCGCTAAAAAAATCTGACTGGAGAGAATTGCTCCTAAAATAATAAAGGGCCTTCCGGCCCTTTATCTTCACTATAAGTATTTTCACTTAACCGGATTGTTCGGAGATTGCCCTGACTTACCCGATCCTGAAATTGACTGACGCATCTCTGTATCTGCCTGCACATTCTGCATCTTATAATAATCCATCACTCCCAAATTGCCATTTATAAACGCTTGAGCAATTGCCTTTGGAATTTCAGCCTCTGCTTGAATTACATTAGCTCGGGCTTCCTGTGCTTTGGCGATCATCTCTTGTTCTAAGGCAACAGCCATAGCTCTTCTTTCTTCTGCACGAGCTTCAGCTACGCGCAAGTCGGCAGCAGCCTGATCAGTTTGCAGTTTAGCACCAATGTTTGCACCTACATCCACATCAGCAATGTCAATAGAAAGAATTTCAAACGCAGTACCAGCATCTAACCCCCGAGATAAAACCAGTTTTGAAATTTTATCTGGATTAGCGAGTACTTCTTTATGTGATTGAGCTGAGCCAATTGATGTAACTATTCCTTCGCCTACGCGAGCCAAAATGGTTTCTTCACCGGCACCACCCACCAACTGGGCAAGACTGGCGCGTACCGTAACCCGGGCGATGGCTATTAATTGAATCCCGTCAGCGGCTACCGCAGCTACTTTAGGTGTATTAATTACTTTTGGATTAACTGAAATCTGTACTGCTTCAAAAACATCCCGACCTGCGAGGTTAATAGCGGTAGCTTGTTTAAAGCTAAGACTAATATTAGCCTTCTCGGCAGAAATCAACGCCCTGATTACATTCGGCACATCACCACCAGCAAGGTAGTGAGTCTCCAATTCACGTGTTGTTACTGTCAATCCCGCCTTGGTAGCTGTGATCAATGAATTCACAATCACTCCGGGTGGTACTTTCCGAATGCGCATTCCGATCAATTCACCAATGGTTACTTTAACCCCGGCAAAAATGGCTGTGATCCACAGGCCCACCGGAACAAAGTACATAAACATAAAGAATAAGATGATTCCGATAAAAACGGAAAAGATTAATGCTAAGCCTCCAAGTTCCATAGTATTAGTTTATAGGTTCTACGATTATTTGATTCATTATAATTTTAATTACCCGTACCCGGCTGCCACTGTCTAAGTATTCGCCAAGTGTTTTAACCTCATACATTTTCTCCCCCAGAGTAGCCTTTCCTATTGGTCGCAACGCAGAAACAGTCAGTCCTTCGGTGCCCACAGTTAGTGAGTCTACTTCTCCTTCATTTACTTTACTTTTAATGGAAGACTTCAAAGAAAACCGACCCCAGATATTGGCTTTAAATGAATAATATACAATCAGGCCTGATGCCACTGCGGATACCCCCACGGTGGTCCATCCGGTTTCACTTCCGAAATAGTTAAAACTGAGCCCAACACCTAACAAAAGGAAAATAAAGCCTAGTATTCCTACCAACGTGGTACCTGGCACAAAAATGATTTCAGCAATGATCAGGAACAGACCAAAGAGAATCAAAGAAATTACGGTAATCCACTCTATCACTTCAATTCAGTTGTTTTAGTGTTTAAAAAATTCCTCAGGTCTTAAAAGTAATCAATTTTAAGGTTGATTTTTTATTGATTGACTTATTAATAAGCCCTTGCAAACAATACTCTCTGTGTTGAAGGCTTACCAGAATAGACACAAACCCCATTTTCAGACTTAGTATCCAGTGGGATACAGCGAATGGTTGCTTTGGTTTCCTCTTTTATGGCCGCTTCGGTTTCCGGAGTGCCATCCCAATGAGCCAGGACAAATCCACCCTTATCATCCAATACTTTTTTGAATTCCTCATAGGAACCTACAGGAGTCATCATTGAAGTTCGGAATGCCAGGGCCTTCTGGTAAATATTTTCCTGAATGCTGTCTAACAAAGCCGGAATATCATCAGCAACCGTATCGATGGACATCACTTGTTTGGCTTTGGTATCTCTGCGGGCTACTTCAACCGTACGGTTCTCTAAATCTCGTGGACCTATGGCAATACGAACTGGAACTCCTTTTAATTCATACTCGGCAAATTTGAAGCCCGGCTTATGGGTATCACGGTTGTCAAATTTTACAGAACAACCTTTCTTACGCAAAGCACTTGCAATAGCTTCTGCTTGCTCCGAAATCCGTTTGAGTTCATCCTCATTCTTGAAAATGGGAACAATCACCACGTGGATGGGGGCCAACTTAGGAGGAAGCACCAACCCATCATCATCCGAATGTGCCATTATCAGAGCCCCTATCAACCGGGTGCTTACGCCCCATGAGGTACCCCAGACTTTCTCGAGTTTACCGTCTTTGTTGGTAAACTGCACATCAAAAGCATTGGCAAAGTTCTGACCCAAAAAATGAGACGTGCCGGCCTGTAATGCCTTACCATCTTGCATCATGGCCTCAATGCAATATGTATCTACAGCACCCGGAAACCGCTCACCTTCCGATTTTTTTCCTTTGATCACTGGCATGGCCATAAATGTTTCAGCAAATTCTGCATATACATTCAACATTTGCTCAGTTTCTTGTATAGCCTCTTGCTTAGTAGCATGGGCTGTATGACCTTCCTGCCAAAGAAATTCTGCAGTGCGTAAAAACAAACGGGTGCGCATTTCCCAACGCACAACATTGGCCCATTGGTTTATAAGCAATGGCAAATCCCGATACGATTGTACCCATCGTTTATACGTGCTCCAGATAATTGCTTCACTGGTTGGCCTCACGATCAATTCTTCATCCAGTTTAGCTTCCGGATCTACTATCAATTTCCCTTTTTTATTAGGATCAGTTTTTAACCGATAATGAGTTACAATTGCACACTCCTTGGCAAAACCTTCTGCATTCTTCTCCTCTGCCTCAAACATACTTTTAGGTACAAACAGCGGAAAATAGGCATTCACATGCCCTGTATCTTTAAACATTTTGTCTAATGCCTGCTGCATTTTTTCCCAGATGCTATAGCCATAAGGTTTAATCACCATACAACCGCGCACATCAGAATTTTCAGCCAAATCGGCCTTCTTAACCAGATCTATGTACCATTGTGAGTAGTCTTCGCTGCGGCTTGTTATCTCTTTTCCCATCAGAATTCAGTCGTAATTATTTCGTAATTTTGAACAGTCCGCAAATATAGAAGAGGAAAGGGTGGTTAATCCGGTTCAAGGCGAAATTTTAAGCTTTGAAAATGGCATAACTACCAAAGTTAAATAGCTGGTTTTCGCACATTTTTAGCGTTAAACTTGTTGTATGGATATACCGGGAAAACCGGATTGGCGTTAGTATAGAGTGTTTGATAAAAACGAAACATTATGAAATCCAGAATCACTTTCTTAAGCATCCTGTCTGCATTGGTAACTTTTGTTGCTGGTGCCCAGAACGTAGAGCATGATGACATGTATTTCAGGTCAAAGGACAGGGTGGTGCTTGCGGCTTCAAAGCCTTTAAAAATGCAAGTGCCTTCAAAGGATATGGAGGTAATCTCTACCATCAACCCAACCGACAGTTATTCGGCACGTAATGTTAATCCTGAATACCTATCACAATCAAAAATAAGTCCATCAGCTTCCAATGAGCCGGTTTCTTACTTTGTCCCGAACTATACACCAACCAGTGTTAACCAGAACATTTCCAGTAATTCGGGATATTCTAATTACGCTAACGCCAATTGCAACTGTTCTGCTTTATACAATCCATACTCCTCATATTACGGAGGCATGTCAGGTTTTGGAAGTCCTTATAACAGCTTTTACTCCCCGTATGGTTATGGTAGTCCTTACGGTTACAACAGCTTCTATGGATCTGGTTGGAGTACCGCCCTTTCCATGACGTGGGGGCTTGGGGCTTATAATCCTTGGGGAAGTTCTTATTATGGAATGAATTCCTGGGGTATGGGCATGAACTATGGGTATGGCGGATACTATGGTAACTCAGGTTGGTATCAGCCCCCTGTTGTTATCATTGGTGGAGGCGACTCCAATGGATCTGGAGTTGTTTATGGAAAACGCTCTTCACGAAGCAACGATTTGAATAATAATGTAACATCGAGTAACCGTTCAACAGGAACTATAGATACACAAGGTCGTAGTCGCGGATCTTCGGGTCGTATAGCAAATAACGATAACATTACTTCTGGAAGCTATTACCAACGTGGCTGGCGGACAAATCCAGAAACGAATCCTAGCCATTCAACCTGGAGTAACTCTGGAAGATCTATGAACAACGGCAGTGCTATTAATGGCCGCAGTAATTCTGGTTCTTTCTTTAATGACAGCGGATCGCGTAGTTCAAACTGGTCAAGTGGCAACAGTAGCTTCTCGAGTGGTGGTGGCAGCCGCAGCAGTGGCGGAACATCCAGTGGAGGATCTTCGGGCGGAGCAAGAAGGGGCAGAGACTAACAGAAACCAAAATAATTTTCGGGTATGAAAAACGGGAGCAAGTGGCTCGTAGGGATTATCATGCTTTTGCCTGGGATATTGGGTGCGCAAAGTTTCACAGAAACGGCACTCATGTTTAGCAGGACAAAACCAGGAGGAAGTGCCCGTATGCAGGCAATGAGTGGTGCACAAACCAGTCTTGGTGGTGACTATAGTTCTGCTTACTCAAACCCAGCCGGATTAGGGATGTTTAATCGCTCGGAGTTTACCTTTTCGCCAGGCTTTAACTCTGCAACTAACCAAACTAATTATTTAAATAACACAACTTCTCAAACAGAAAATAATTTCCACATTCCTGGCTTTGGGCTTGTTTTACAATCAGAGAAAGGGGGCCGCTCAGGTTTCTTAAGTGGAGCTTTTGCGGTGAGCTTTAACAGAACCAACAACTTTAATCAGAGTTTTAATTATGAGGGCACCAATTCCAAAAATTCAATCATTGATTATTTTATTGAAGATGCTACCGGCCTCGAGCCCGATTCATTCCTAAAGGACGGAGACAATTTTAATTCTCCAACCGGGCTCGCCTACAATAACTATTTAATCGAAGACTCAACTTTTGTAAATCCGAATGCTTCACCCTTTGATTACCTTTCGGTGCTAGGCACTTATCCCAACAATCCAAATGATATCCGCACTGTTTATCAAAAGGAGACTGTAAATACAGGAGGAGCTCAAAATCAATGGAGTTTATCTTATGGTGCCAATTTATCCGATAAAATATTCTTTGGCGCTGGATTGGGTATAGCCTCGCTGCGGTACCAGGCAAAAAAGACATATACAGAATCAAATTTTACTTTCGAACTGGATCCCGGATTCACCCCCCTGGATAACCTCGTGCTTGAAGAAGAAATTGAAATCAACGGCAGCGGCATAAACGGAACTTTTGGATTAATTGCCCGGCCCATTGACATGGTTCAGGTTGGAATTTCATATACAACACCTACTCGTTACAACATAACTGATACGTATCGGGCTACCGTCAACACGCTGTGGAATAACTTTGACTATTATGGTGACGGTGACCTATTAAGTGATGTAAAAGAAGAAAGTGATGATGTAATTTCTGAATATCATTTAAAAACTCCAGGCCGGTTGAATGTCGGCACCTCTGTTTTTTTTGAAAAATTTGGTTTTATTACCGCTGATGTTGAGATGGTAAATTATGCCGGGGCAAAATATTCCTCGGACATTTCTGGAATATCATTCAGTTCGGACAATGAGAAAATTACCACATTGTATCAAAACACGATCAACTATAGGTTGGGCGGTGAATATCGCCTCAACAGTTTCAGGGCAAGAGCGGGTTATTCATTTATGCCCGATCCATTCAAATCAGAACAAAATGGTGTCAGCAGGCAAATCACATCACTATCAGGCGGCTTAGGTTATCGCGGTAAAAAGCTTTACGCTGATTTCGCTTTAGTTTTTTCGCAAGGAAAGAACTCCTATCGCCCCTATAGTATAAATTCAATAGATAGCCCACTGGTTACACTCGAAAACAAAACAACGTTTGCAATGCTGACCGTTGGATTCTCCTTCTAAGGCTGGTCATTTAAAGCACTTAAAATATCCGGGAGTTGAATTGTCTCGTTTACAAGCCGGATGTGTGCTTGCTGATAATAAGTGATTCTTTGCGATCGTAAAAACTCAATCTGATCCTTTAGCTCTTCAGGATGTGTGCTTCCCAACAATGGACGATCTTCCAATTTTGTTCTGAGAATGCGTTGGGAGATTTCGCGGGCCGGCACATCTAAAAAAATAGTGCGTCCGCGTTGATTCATAAATTTCATATTATCGAAAAAAACAGGAACACCGCCCCCGGTTGCCATCACAAAATCATCGGGCCCATCTCCAACCCTATGAAGCTGTTCGGACTCCTCTTTACGGAAGAAGGATTCTCCATACTTCTTAAAGATATTTTTAACAGGGATTCCAATAGATTTCTCAATCTCAGAATCGAGATCAACAAAGGGTACATTCAATTCTTCAGCTAGCTGCTTTCCAAGCGTTGACTTTCCACAGCCCGGTAGTCCTATCAAAAAGATTTTCATTTTAATAACTCCAGTATTTCAGTAGCTGTAGGCGTATCATTATGATGCCAGTTGCCTAGAACGGTGCCATTGTTCCATAAGGCAATACCTGGATTGGAGCGGATAATGGTTTTTAGCACCGTAGCATCTGCGTAATAATAAGGCACTGCCAATTGATGTTCGTGACGGAACGTTTCCATTGCATTCGAAGCAGAAGACGTTAGAACAAAGCAATCTACTTTGCCTTCCAGTTGCTTTGTCAATTCCCTTATTGAAGCAATATTGGTCGTAGAGACTTTGTTTACATCAAAAATTACAAGCAGTAGTTTGGCTCCTTGAAAGGTGTACTGCGTCATATCCTCTCCTTCCGGGCTGCTTACTGAATAATCCGTAATCTTTGGTTTGGTTTTATCCTCATTTAATACACGTGAAGAAACATATTTATATCCATCGTCTGCGGATAGAAATTTTGTCTCGCGTACTTCTTTGCCCTCTTTTTCAAATAGGTATTCAATAATCGGTTGTTCAGGGGCAATCATTTGTTGAGGCACGTTATTGCCAATTCGGTAGGCACGGAAATCTATAAATGGCAAATGCCGAATCGCATACACCCCGAAGAAAAAACAGATCGCAACAACACCCACTACAAGGGCATTGCCCATACGCAATGGGAGCGCTGGCTTATGATTCTTTCTATACCAAAACAGGTGTAAAACAAATACCATCAGCACCACGTCTTTACTAAACGATTCCCATGGTGTGAGTTTTATGGCATCCCCAAAGCAACCGCAATCCGTAACTTTATTAAAGTAAGCTGAATAGAAAGTTAAGAATGTGAAGAATGTCATCATTAATAAAAGCAGCCAGGCCGTCAGGTTCATGCGCCAGTAAATCAAGATCGCTGCCCCCAGCGCCAGCTCGAGAATGATCATGATCATGCCAATCTCTAATGCCCAGGGAATGAAGTAATGGAAAAATGAACCGAAGTCTTCTGCAAATACTTCAAAATACTCCTCCATTTTTATTTGAGTGCCGATTGGGTCATTCAACTTGATAAGGCCGGAAAAAATCAATAGGCCACCTACAAAAAAACGGGAGAAGGAATCAATTACTTTTCTAAACATACATGAATACTGGTTTCTTAATACTGGAAATCTGGTATACTAAAGCTAGTATCAGGCATCCAGAATCGATTTATTTAATTCAATTTAATCAAGCAAAACACCGAATAATTAATCATATCCTGGTAGTTCGCTCTTACACCTTCGCTTGCCAGTGTTTTACCTTGATTGTCTTCAATTTGTTTCACTCTTAACAATTTCATAAGAATAATGTCGGTCATTGAACTTACACGCATATCGCGCCAGGCTTCGGCATAATCATGATTTTTATTTTGAAGCAGATCAAACGTTTCATTGACAGCCGCATCGTATAGAGGTTCCAGTTCGGCAAACGTTAAATCCATCTTCACGGATTCTGCGAGTTTTAGTTGGATCATGGCAATGACACAGTAGTTGATTATGCCCACAAATTCATCTTTGATTGGATCTTCGACTTTTTGTGTGCCCTTCTCCTGAATACTGCGAATGCGTTGAGCTTTTATGTAAATCTGATCTGTAATAGAGGAAAGTCGCAATACGCGCCAGGCCGTTCCATAATCGTGAGTCTTACGGGCAAATAATGCTTTGCAGGAGGCAATCACCTCTTTATATTCGTGGGCAGTTTTCTCATTCATAATCGTAGTGCAAAGTAAATTATTTTCGGTCAACAAAACACTCCGGGTGCAGGGTAAGATCATCCACTTAACCTCACCTAAAGTAATGGGTATTCTAAATGTTACCCCGGATAGCTTCTATGATGGTAGCCGGTATAACCAAGGCAGTACCTTTCTGCTGCAGGTCGAAAAAATGATACACGAAGGCGCTGACTTTATTGATGTGGGGGGCTATTCTTCACGTCCAGGTGCAGTTAATATTACGGAGGAGGAAGAACTTACCCGTGTTGTTCCTGTTATTCAAGCTATCAAAAAGGAATTTCCAACAGTCATTTTGTCAATTGATACCTTTCGATCGCAGATTGCAAATGTGGCTGTGAACGAGGGCGCTGAATTAGTCAATGATATCTCAGCAGGTCAACTTGACCCAAAGATGTTTGAAACTGTAGCCGCGCTTCAGGTGCCTTACATAGCCATGCATATGAGGGGCACACCACAAACCATGAATCAACTCACTCAATATGAAAACTTAGTAAAAGAAGTATTGGATTATTTTCATCAGAAAATTCATGAATTGATTGCTGCTGGTGTAAAGGATGTGATCATTGATCCGGGTTTTGGTTTCGCCAAGACGGTTACTCAAAATTTTGAGCTGCTGAAAAACCTAAATCAATTTCAGGTTCTTGAAAGACCTTTATTGGTTGGCCTTTCACGCAAGTCAATGATCTGGCGCACACTTGAAATAACCCCTGACGACTCTTTAAACGGAACTTCTGTGCTTAATACAATTGCCTTGATAAAAGGTGCTTCCATTTTACGTGTTCATGATGTAAAAGAAGCACGCGAGGTTATTACCCTCGTGGGTTGGTTATAATTCAAAATAGACAAACTGTTTCATTACCTTTGTTTTAGATGATTCTGGCCTATAAAATAGGGTTTCTGGAAGTTGGTTGGGTAGATCTGATCGACATTACCCTCGTGGCTATTCTGCTCTACCAGGTATACAAACTAATTCGTGGAAGTCTCGCAGTAAATATCTTCCTGGGCATACTGGCACTCTATTTAGTGTACCTGATTGTGCGCGCAGCGCAAATGGAATTACTGGCCACTATTCTCGGACAGTTTATGGGTGTGGGAGTATTGGCCATGATCATCTTATTTCAGCCGGAAATCAGAAAGTTTCTTTTACTGATAGGCCGAACCACAGAAATCAATCGTGACAGCATTTTTAAAAATATTACCAACTGGGGCGCAGAACATCATGACGACTTTGATGTGCATGAATTGATTGAGGCCATCAAAACTTTAAAAGCTTCTCGAACAGGGGCCTTGATTGTGTTCTCTCGCGATATTGAATTAAAATTTTATGCCGAAACAGGTGATCCCCTCGATGCTAAAGTGAGTAAGCGATTATTGCTTTCTGTCTTTAATAAAAACAGTCCGTTGCATGATGGCGCTATTATTATTTATAAGGGGCGCATCAAAGCTGCACGCTGCGTGTTGCCGGTAAGTGAAAATGATAATCTTCCATCCTATTTTGGATTAAGGCATCGGTCCGCCATGGGCATGAGCGAAGTTACCGACACCTTGGTGGTTGCAATCTCTGAAGAAACCGGCCGGCTCATTTTAGCGCGAAATGGAAAATACCTACGCACGCTTAAGTTGAAACAGGTTGAACAACGTATCCTGGAATACCTGCACAAGGAAGAGCCTAAAAACTGGGAGGAAATAACTATCGAAAGTGAACCTCTGGAACCACAGGAGGCAAAAACTCAGTAAAATTTATTACACCTAACAAATACATGGCATGAGGTCAATTTTATTACTCATCATGATTTCTGCTTCGTTTTTTACAATGGGTCAATCCTTAGAAACGATTATTCAAAAAGGCCATGAACTTGCGGTGATTGCTGTAGTGGTGAGCCCAGATAGCAATTATGTAGCTACTGGTAGTCGCGATAAATCTGCTAAACTGTGGGAGCTTAGTACAGGACGTGAAGTACGCAGTTTTCTTGGTCATGAGGCAACTGTGAATAGCCTTGACTTTTCGAGCGATGGAAAATATCTGATCACGTCCAGTGGTGATAAATCAGTAAGAATTTGGGAAACAAAAACTGGTAAAGAGATTTATAAAGTAGAGCCCGATCGGGAAATCCTTACGGATGTTGCCTTAAGCCCTGATGGGAAATTTTTTATTACCGGTGGCTATGGTGACAGTGCCCGTGTTTACGATTTTCAATCAAAAAAAATCCTTGCCGCAATTCCGGTGGACCCTGATAAAGGAAGAGGGTATGGAATAAGTATTGCCATAAGCCCGGACAGCAAATGGATTGGCTTTGGAGAAGACAACCGGGTAGCAACTGTTTACAAGACTTCTGAATGGAAGCAGACGTTTAAATTTGAGTTTACAGAAGGCTGGTGCGGAGGTTGTTTCACGTCACTGGCATTTAGCCCTGATAAAAAGAATTTCTTTATGGCTTCGCACAACGGGCCGGTAAAAAAATACAATCTCGAAACTGGTCAACTGGTAAAACAGCTTATTGATAAAGTGGATGAATTACGGGCATTGGTGATAAGTCCGGACGGAAAAAAACTTATGGTAGCCGAAGACACATTGGTCACAATCTATGATACCGAGTCAGGAAAATTGATCCAAAAAATTGATCCTAACCTGACTGAAGAGATAAACGAGTGTGCTTTTACCCTGGATAGTAAGAAGATTCTGATCACCAGTGATGATAACACGATAACTATCTGGGATGTTGAAAAAAACAAAAAAACAGGAATGCTAACCGGATTTTTAAATGATCGCGATAAAGGAGGGCTCACGTACGATCAGGACAACTACTGGGATGCCGGCATGGCAAAATACGTTCGATTCAAAAACTACTTGATGATTTCAAAGAATGGAAAGGAACTCATCAAAGGAAAATTTGGAACCAAAGTAAAGCGTTGGGATATCGCCTCGGGCAAAGCGCTGATGGAATACACGGGGCATAAAAAAGCGGTGCTTTGCTATGACCTTTCTAACGATGGCAAACGCCTGGTGACGGGTGGTGGTGATGGCAAAATAATTTTATGGGATACCCAATCGGGTGATTCGATCCAGACAATTCAATCCTACCGCCATCCGATTCTTGACATTCAGTTTAATGATGATGAAACTGAGGTGACTACTTCAAGTTGGGATGCCACCATGAAAATTCACGATCTCAAAACCAAAAAACTTCTGCGGTACTGGGAGTTCAAGGAATTTGGTTCCGCATACACCATTGGTTGGGGCCCAAACGACCTCTATCTTCTCTCAGCACAACACAAGGAACTTACCATGTGGGAAATAGATTCACAAGAACCAGTTAGGAAATTTATTGGTCATCAGGATCAGGTTTCTTCCTTGCAATTGAGCGCTGATCAAAAGACCTTACTCACAGCAAGCTGGGATGGAAGCATTCGCCTGTGGGATATTGGCACCGCGTTGATGACTACAAAATTGAAAGGTCATTCCGGAGCAGTCCATGTAGCAATTTACAGTGCAGATGAAAAAAATGTTTATTCGGCTGGGGCCGACCGTGTAATTCGGTTTTGGGACCTCACTACTTCAAAAGTGGTGCGCACCTTTGAAGGGCACAATGCCGAAATCACCTCGCTCGTTCTTAGCCCAGATAATAAAATGCTGATCAGTCACAGCGTAGATGGCGCCACTAAATTCTGGGATCTTAATTCGGGGAAAGAATTTTTTGAACATATTCACTTTGGCGAAAAAGAGTGGATGGTTAAAAATCCCGAAGGCTATTTTAATGGCACGCAGGATGCCCGACAATACATCCACTTTGTCAATGGTATGAAGACTTATGGTGTAGATCAATTCTTTGATGAATTCTATCGGCCTGATCTGCTGCCCAAAATATTTCAAAATCGTGGCAACGATGAATACAAAGGCATTCAAGGAAAACTGAACACCTCGCCACCTCCGGGAGTTAAAGTTGCCACTTTGCCAGGCCCGGACGCTACACAAGCAGAGGTGTTGATTCGCATTACCGATACCGGTAACGGAATTGAAAACGTAAAACTGTTTCACAATGGAAAAAGTATACCGATTGATAAAGCAGGTTTAAAACTCCCGACCCGCAAAGGTGAGAGCACAACCTACCGGCATGTAATTAGCCTGGTAGGAGGCTCGAATACCATTACCGCTTCCGCCAGCAATAAAGAAAAAATAGAATCTGATCCGCAGTCAGTAGAAGTTTTTTCAGAGCGTTCGGGCAAAAGTAGTGTATGTTATATTTTGTCTGTTGGAATTAACCTTTATAAAAATCCTAAAATGCTTCTTAACTATGCAAGGCCTGATGCCGAAGCCTTTGGTAAGGTGATGGATGAAAAGGGAAGCTTATTCAAGAATATTGAATTGCACAGTTTATATGATGCCGAAGCCTCTAAGTCCAACATTTTAAAAAAGCTTGAAGAGCTGTCTGGCAAAATTCACCAGGAAGATGTTTTCATCTTCTATTATGCCGGCCACGGCAGCATGGTAGATAATCAGTTCTTCTTTATTCCATCCGAAAGCAGCCGCTTATATGATCTGATGTCGCTGCAAAAAGACGCTATTGAAGCGAGTGTGCTGCAAGAAAAATTAAAGAACATCAAAGCCTTGAAACAGCTTATCGTTATGGATGCTTGCCAGTCTGGCGCATCGGTAGAGTTACTGGCTACCCGTGGCGTGGCTGAAGAAAAAGCAATCGCCCAGCTTTCCCGCAGCGCTGGCATTCATGTAATGGCCTCTGCAGGCAGTGAACAGTTTGCAACAGAGTTTGCCGAGTTGGGTCATGGGTTGTTCACTTATCTTCTTATTAAAGCATTGCAGGGTGACGCAGATGGTGCACCTAAAGATGGAAAGGTTACTATCTATGAATTGAAATCATACCTTGATGACCAAGTACCGGAGATGACCAAAAAACTGAAAGGTAAGCCACAATATCCATACACGTTTTCGCGCGGTCAGGATTTCCCGGTTGTAATAGAAAACGAAAAATAGATAGTGTTATCCGCTCTTCTTATCTGTTCAAAGGGACATAAAGAGGTATGGCGCAGTGATATTATTATTATTGATAACTTTTTATTTACCTTAGCGCTTGTAAACCAACTAATTATGATTGATGGAAGAAGCAAACCCGGTTAAATTTTACCTTGCCAGGTATTTTTTCCTGGCGCTTAGCGCGCTTCAAGGACTGGCCTCAGCACTCATCTTACTCCAATTTGGAGATTCTCCAAAAAACAGATTTGTCGCCTTTGCCTTTTTTACGCTTGCGCTGATATTTTTTTCGTTACACCTATTGATTGCTCAACGGATCAAGCGGGTGGCTATTGGCAGAAAGAAAATTGCTGTGATCAATCCCACGAAAGTGAAAAGTTATGATTGGTCGGATGTGAAGAGTGTAAAGCTCATTCCGTTCTTCAACTTGTATAGTCTAAAACTGAAAGGAAAGCGGAACAAAATTTACTTCGTGCCCACTACTAATACGGCAGCAGTGTTCGGACTTTTCTCTTCTGAGTCGGAGTTGATACCAAAGAAGGTGAGGTAAGTTATTGGACACAATCAAAGTGTGTCTTCTCATAGAACAAGCCCGGGCCATCGCAATTCCACCAGGTCGAGATGAGTTGGTCCGTGCTTTTTTTCAGCAATTCCTTTTTATCCCCACTACAACTTCCTATCAGATTATTGTCATTTTTAAAAACAAGCTCGAGATAAACACCGTCTGACAGCGGTAATTCTTTATAACTACCATCAACTTCAGTAGTTTGATTATTTTGTTCCCTAATTTTTTTAAAGGTGTTATCCGGATATAGTAGGTAACATTCCTGCCAGCCCATATTACTTCCTGTTGAAGGAGGAACGCCCGCAACATTTCCAGTCATTTTAACCAGTTGCCATTTCTCAGGGCATAGGTTGCCATCACTTGCACATGAGATCAAGCTAAAAAGCACTAATAATTTAAAATTCTTCATGTGTCCTTGGGTTGCATTGATCGTTAGACACATTTTCTCTTGCGTTAGTTGGAAATTTCATTTCAAAACCCCCAACTCCTTCCCCACTTCGGTAAAGGCTTGAAGCGCTTTGTCTAAATGATGGCGTTCATGGGCGGCTGAGATCTGTACCCGGATTCTGGCTTTACCCTTTGCTACTACCGGAAAGAAAAATCCTATCACATAAATTCCTTTTTCCAACAGTTGCTCAGCAAACTTCTGAGCCAGCGGAGCTTCATATAACATAATAGGCACAATGGGGTGAACCCCTGGCTTAATGTCAAATCCGGCAGCGGTCATTTTATCGCGAAAGTATTTTGTGCTTTGCTCCAGTTTATCGCGCAGCGCAGTTGTTTCTGAAAGCATGTTAAATACTTCAATGGATGCGCCAGTAATAGAGGGCGCCAACGTGTTGGAGAATAAATACGGTCTTGAACGCTGACGCAACATTTCAATAATCTCTTTTCGACCCGAAGTAAATCCTCCGGAAGCACCACCTAACGCTTTGCCCAACGTGCCTGTGATAATATCAACACGTCCTATTACACCACAGTGTTCAGGAACTCCGCGCCCTGTTTTACCGATGAAGCCAGAAGAATGACATTCGTCTGTCATCACTAAAGCTTCGAATTGATCGGCCAGATCGCAAATCTTATCCAGTTGCGCGATGGTTCCATCCATAGAGAACGCGCCATCGGTAACAATAATAATCTGGTTGGCTCCGGCCTTGCGGGCCTCCTCCAATTGCACTTTCAGGTCAACCATATCGTTGTGCTTGTAACGATAGCGCATGGCTTTACACAATCGCACACCATCAATAATAGACGCATGGTTTAATTCATCAGAAATGATGGCATCCTTTTCTCCGAATAAAGGCTCGAACACTCCGCCATTGGCATCAAAGGCTGCACCATATAAAATAGTATCCTCTGTACCCAGGAATTCAGAAATCTTTTTTTCAAGCTCTTTATGAATATCCTGCGTACCGCAAATAAAGCGCACCGATGACATGCCGAAACCATGGGTATCAATCGCACGTTTGGCAGCAGCTATCACCCTGGGATGCGATGACAGCCCCAGGTAGTTATTCGCACAAAAATTAATTACCTCTTTGCCATCCTGAGTTTTGATATCGGCCCCCTGTGGGGTAATAATAATTCTTTCCTTTTTGAAGAGACCAGCTTCGCGAATGGATTCAAGTTCTTTTTGCAGTACGGGTTGAAGTCTCTTATACATAGGTTAATTCATTTTCGGTTTGGATCTCATAACAGGTTTAGGTGCTGCAGAATTTTTTGCTTCACTTGCTTGCACTACCTGTTTCAACAGATACTTTCTTCGCACCGGGTTAATCAGATACAACTTTTGCGAGGTGAAGCTAGTTGGATTCATTTCTTCAAACAGTGAATTCCATTCTTTCCACCGTTCGGGTTCGGC
>JBEBJH010000083.1:0-18096 GCA_040079965.1 Cyclobacteriaceae bacterium | reverse complement strand
ATTGAAGAGGGCTTGCGCATGGAAGACTTCTGGGAGATTTTGCTTGCCATTAAAACTGCGAGCGATAAAGCCGGGGTGAAGATCGTTACCGGGGATACCAAGGTGGTGGAACGCGGCAAAGGCGATCAGATTTTTATCAATACTTCGGGTATTGGCACCATTCACCCGAAAGCAAATATTCATTTCAGTAGGATAAAGGCAGGCGATAAAATTATCCTGAGTGGCAAGATGGCCACGCATGGTATTGCAATCATGTCGCAACGTAAAGGGTTGGAATTTGAAACCACAATTGAAAGCGATACCACCAACCTGAATCATCTGGTCAAAAAACTTCTTGATCATGCAGGTGAGCACATTCATTTTTTGCGCGATCCAACACGAGGCGGTGTGGCTACCGTAATGAATGAACTGGTTGGTCAGTCAAAACTGGGGATAGAGCTGGTTCAAAAAGACATTCCGGTGGATGACCAGGTAGAAGGTGCCTGCGAAATGCTGGGGCTCGATCCGTTATATGTGGCCAATGAAGGGTTGTTTATTGCCATAGTTGATGCAACAGTAGCTGATCAGGTATTGACTCTCATGCAAAAGGATGAAATTGGTAAATCCGCTGCTATAATAGGTCAAGTTGTTTCTACGCATCCCGGCCAGGTGGTAATGGCCAGCCGCATTGGTGGCAAACGGGTTGTGAATTATCTTACGGGAGAACAGCTTCCGAGGATTTGTTAAGTTCAATGACAACGTAGAATCACCACAGCTCATTCGAGCATAAATTCTGCCATCTTCTAAGTTATCTCAGCTAAGCGGTTAATGCCGCCACAAAAATTCAGAATCTCCTCAGGATTGACCTCTATTCATGATATGAATCATGATTTCGCGTGAGGGTTGTCAGCAGTTTCATTTTTGAGAAACGGCAACTTTAGTTATTAATAAACAATAACGCATAGGAACACTTAAAACTGAACAGTTATGAAACTCTCCAAACCAAAAATTAGTCAAGGCCTCACCATAATACTAGTCATCTTAGGCTACGTAGGCTACCTAGCCAGTTGTACAAATGAAGACACGATCATTGAACCCGCAACACCAGCGGCTACGAATGAATTAATTTCTGTAAAAGTTACAACACCGCCTACTTTAGACGGAACTATTGAAGCGGTCTGGGATCAGGCAACCAAACTCTCTACTCAAGTTGAGGTGCCGAACCCGGAGAATGATGTATTTACCGGCTATGTTGGAAATACCAATGATTTAACATTAAGGTCACTCTACGATGATCAGAATATTTATTTACTGGCCGAATGGATTGACGATGATAAAAGCACTAAACATCAAACGTGGTATTTCGATCCTACAGCCAAAAGATGGAAACAGGAAAGTGCATACCCCACGTTTACAAATAGCCTGGAAACCAGAAAGGCATTTAATGAGGACAAGCTTGCATTCTTATTCAATATCAACAAATCTACATTAGGGTTTGATACAAAGACTTGCTATTCAACCTGTCATACCAATCTTACGGTAGATCCCGCAACCGGTCTTCCAACTACTCCAGGTGTATCAGGCGGAACAGCGCGGCATTATACCAATGCAAGCAACGAACGAGTTGACATGTGGCATTGGAAAAGCGTAAGAGATGGAGGAATGGGCGGCCTGGCTGATGATCAGTATCAAGATAACCAGAGACCAAACGGAAGGAAGAGTGATAGCAAAGTTTCAGGAGGCACAACAAACAATACCATAAGCTTAACCATTACAGGAACCGCTACAGTAGTAGCTGTGCCTAAGTATTTGATTCCTACCCGTGAAAATTACGATTGGATTGAAAAAGCTGAGATTACCGCAGGTACTGCAAAATTAGTGACCGCAGTTGATGAAAATGGTGTGCTCACCCTTGCAGACAACTCCACAATAGACCCTAATGTTGAAACAGGATATCAACGGGCAGGAGCTGATGTTGGACCTAAGGCAATACCATTCATTATTACTGAGCCCATTGTTGGAAACTATGGAGATATATCTGCAGTTGGTGTTTACACTGGAACAGGCTGGGTTGTAGAAATCAAGAGATTGCTTAAAACAACAGATGCTGTTAATCAAGATGTAGATTTTACAAGCCTGGAAGATCAACCATTTGGAGTTTCCATTTTTGACAGGGCTGATAAAGCTCATGGTATCAAGCCTAATCTGGTTTTGAAGTTTAAGAAATAGAACGAAACATGGAACTGTAATAGTCCCATTTTTTAGTTAATAAAAACTGCCATGAAAATAATTAAAATTAGAAATGGAATACTTCTCGCTCTGATTGCGACCGTAATGAGTTCATGCTATTACGATGAAGTGATCAAAGTGGAAGAGAACATAGATGTTGGTGAAGTTACATTCTCTGCAGACATCATTCCGATTTTTACCGAGAGCTGTGCCGTCTCGGGATGCCACAATGGCAATGTCTCTCCGAATTTATTGCCTGCTAACGCTTACAATTCTTTGATCAACGGAAATTATGTGAACGTAAATGATCCCAAAAACAGTGAACTGTACTTGTGGGTTTCGGGCCAGAAAACATTACCTATGCCACCCTCCGGATCGGATGCAACCATAAACGCGAATATTCTGGCGTGGATTGAACAAGGAGCACTCAACAACTAATTAAAAACAGTATGAAATCAAGATACAATTATAAAACGATCCCGGCTTTGTTACTCTCAGTATTGCTGATGAGCGGCACCGTCCTGCTTAATGCTCAGGATTCGACTGCTGTCGTGACCAAGGCAGCAAAGCCGGTGAAAAACACATTTGAAAGCACCTGGATAATCGATAACCAAAGCGTTATGGTGCCCGTGAAGGGGACCATGCAAATGGATATCATGCACCGCTTTGGAACGGTGAATAATGGCTACGAGGACTTCTATGGTATCTATGCGCCTTCCAACATTCGGATAGGCATGAGCTATGTACCCATCGAAAAACTTATTGTAGGATTTGGATTCGCAAAAGTACACCTCACCTGGGACTTAACCGCCAAGTATGCGTTGGTAAAGCAAATGACTTCGGGTGGTTGGCCAGTAAGCGTAACTCTTTTTGGAAACATGGCTGTTGACACCCGGCCTGCTGAGAACTTTGTAAACAACACAGACAGGCTATCGTATTTTGGACAACTGATTATCGCGCGTAAAGTGACCGATAATTTCTCGGTACAGGTGGCTCCCAGTCTATCGCACTTTAATGCAGTAGAAGGATACCTCAATGAAGAGGGAGTTCTTCTTGGTAAAATGGAGAATGATCACTTCGCAATATCTGTAGGAGCCCGGTATAAAGTAACTCCGGGCACAGTGATTATGGTAAACTATGACCAACCGCTTACGCAACATACTACAAACAATCCACAGCCTAATATTGCCTTTGGAGTAGAGTTTAATACAAGTGCACACGCCTTTCAGGTATTCCTCTCTAACTACCAATATATAATCCCACAGTTAAATAACATGTATAATCAGAATGATTATCGCGAAGGCCAGTTCCTGATAGGTTTTAACATCACCCGGTTGTGGAATTTCTAAGTCAATTGATTAGTTTGATGATCAATGGGAGCCAGAATGCTGGCTCCTGTTTTTCAACGCCCGGTCTTTGTTTGTGTGTAGGAACTTTGGAGAAGCAACGATAGCTTATTTTCAAAAAATTATGGAAAAGCAAAACAGAAAAGAATTTTTATTGGCGGGCTTAAGCCTGGCGGCAATAGCCACCTATTTTTTTAAGGGCGGCAAGCCACCCGAGAAAAAGAAGACCATTAAATTTTTAGCACAAGACGGAAGACTGGTTGAAATTGATGCAGACAAGTTGCCAGGCACAAAGAAAGTCGCTACCAAGGCGGATGTGCAAAACTGGATAAAGAAATAAGTTTATTATGATTGACCTACCAAAAATTGGCTCACGGGATAAAATGCCCAGGCGAAATTTTATTAAAGGAGCATTGCTGGGTGGAATTGCAGCAGGGTGTTCCTCCAAAGATCCATTCTCAGCAGCCGCAGCAGAGGAAGCCGTGCAACCCTCCGGAGAAATGGTTAAGCTACTTTCTACTACCGGTGAGATCATTGAAGTAGACAAAGCCTTTTTGAAGCCCACCGAAGAAATACCTTCCATCACGCACATGGCTGAGCGCATGGGTATTGAAGGAAAGAAATTTGTGATGGTGATTGATCTTTCGCGTTGCCGCAATTTGAAAAAATGCCAGGAGTCTTGTAATCATGCGCACTTTGTGGCGGATGCACAAAACTGGATAAAAGTATATCCCATGCAAGACGCAGAGCATACAGCCCCCTATTGGCAACCCACCACCTGCATGCATTGCGATGAACCTCCGTGTGTCAAAGTGTGCCCGGTCGATGCAACTTTTAAACGTCAGGATGGCATTGTTGGCATTGATGCTGACCGTTGTATTGGTTGTAGGTTTTGCATGGCGGCCTGCCCATATTCTACACGTGTTTTCAATTGGGACGAACCCATGCTTCCACCTGAAGTGTTAGCAATGCAATACTCTTCTGAAACAAGTTGCCCTCCCAAAATAGGCACTGTTTCTAAATGTGATTTTTGTCCGGATATGGCGCGTAAAGGAGAACTGCCGCATTGTGTTTCGGCTTGTCCTAATGGGGTCTTTTTCTTTGGCGACATGAATGAAGATACTGTAACGAACGGATCAGAAACTGTTCGCTTTAGTGAATTAATTCGCGATCGTTCGGGATATCGCTTAATGGAAGATCTGGGAACCAAACCGCGGGTATATTATTTACCTCCTGTTGATCGCCTGTTCCCATTTGAAGAAGGTTTAAAAAATAACCAAGCTGCGAAATCATGAGCACACTATCTCAAGTTTCTATTGATAAAATTACAGCCGATCTATTGCCGAAGAAGTTTGGGAAACCCGGCATCATTTGGACTACTGTATTAGTCATGTTAAGCATTGGTGGTATTATTGGGTATTATCGGCAGGTGCAAAATGGGTTAGGTGTAACCGGAATGCGTGACTACGCTTCATGGGGAATTTACATTTCCAATTTTGTTTTTTTTGTAGCGATCAGTTTAGTTGGTTCACTGATTACTGCAATTTTTCGGTTAACCAATGTCAGTTGGCGAACACCGTTAACACGCATTTCTGAAATTATTGCAGTATCGGCTATCATGTTTGCAGGCCTTATTATTATTGTTGACATGGGACGCCCTGAGCGGTTCACCAATTTGTTTCTACACGGCCGGCTTCAATCACCTATCATATGGGATGTTATTGTAATAACCACCTATCTCACACTCAGTATTTTATTTCTTTATTTTCCGCTACTTCCTGATTTGAAGATTATGATTAAGCACAGCAAAGCAGGGAGCATGAATCAAAAAATTTATAAGCTTATTGGGTCCTTTTGGCAGGGCACGGCAGAACAATTTCGAATAAGTGAAAATGCTGTCAAAGTTATTTCAATTATGATTATACCGGTGGCATTAGCTATTCATACTGTGACCTCATGGCTATTTGCTACAACGTATCGACCCGGTTGGGATAGTACAAATTTTGGAGCCTATTTCGTTTCGGGTGCATTTCTGGTAGGCGCGGGTGGAGTAGTCGTTGCCATGTATGTTTTTCGCAGAGCCTATAATCTTCAAGAGTACATAACGGAAAAGCATTTTAACTACATGGGCAAAATTGTGGTTATGCTCGCCTTTTTGTACCTGTATTTCAATATCAATGAGTATCTGGTTCCTGCCTTCAAAATGAAGAAAGCGGAAGAACACCACTTGATGGGATTGTTTACGGGTGAGTTTTCATATTTGTTTTGGTCCGCCATTCTGGTAGGTATGATAATACCAATAGCAGTCTTATTGTTTCCTTCAGGAAGAAAACCTCTTCCCATGTTTGTGATGGGGCTATTTGTAGTAGTGGGTGCCTGGTTTAAACGATTTCTTATTGTTACGCCAACGTTGTTGAGTCCTTTTTTGCCCATTTCAAATGCGCCAGAATCGTATGCACATTATTATCCTACCTGGGAAGAATGGTTTATTACGGTTGGAACACTGGCAGGAGCTTTGCTTATCATAACGGTGTTCGTCAGGCTCTTTCCGATCATACCGATTCATGAGACGATTGAGGAACACTCAAAAGCACATAAACTATGAAAAGCCTGAAGATTTTATCTGTAGTCTTCATCGGGTGTATTTCCCTTATAGGTATGCCTGCTATTGCTCAGGAAGCTGAGAAGACAACCCTTCGACTAGACCTTACTTATCAGAGACAGGAAAACGGCCAATTGCCAATGTTAAAAACCTCTGCAAAAACCAAAGTTGGAAAGAGGTTTGAGCCTGTACATGATGTTGAGATAAACTTTTTCTTTAATGAAGAATCATCCAAAGGCTTTCTTGGTAGAATTAAATCCAGTGACAAAGGGACTGCGTTCCTAACCATTCCTGCTGCGTTCACTTATGAATTAGATACTTCTGCTGTGCTCAAGTTCATAGCTACTGTTACTGGCGATGAGAAATTTGAAGATATATCCTCAGAAATTGAAATAACAAAAGCACAAATTGAACTTACGTTGAATGAGGAGGATAGCATTCGAACCATGAAGGCAAAAGTGCTTGTATTTGAAAATAGTAGTTGGAAACCTGCGCCTGAAACGGAAATAAAATTTGTTGTTAAGAGATTACTGAGCGACCTGAATGCGGGCGAAGAGGAATTGTATATAACCGACGAATTGGGTGAAGCAAGTTCTGAATTTGCGCTTAATATTCCTGGGGATGCTGAAGGTGATATTTTTATTGCCGCAAAAATAGATGACAGTGATGTGTATGGGAGCATAAGTTCAAGCAAAGGAGTGAAATGGGGAACACCACTCCAATCAGACAATAGTTTTGCAAAGCGAACGCTATTCGCTACCCGTGACAAGACACCGCTGTGGCTGCTTATTTTTCCGAATTTGATTATTCTAATCGTGTGGGGTTTTATTTTATATCTGATTTATCAAATCATTCAGATTCGCAAGGTGGGAAAGGCACATAAAAATGTATAGACAGTCACTAAATTTTAATTATTATACTTATGAAATCAAATGTTTATGTAATAGCACTGCTGTTAACAAGCATGCTTCTTTTTTCTTTTACAGTTTACCAGGCAAAGCCATGGACCGTTCCTGATAAATATGTGAAAATGACCAATCCCGTAAAATCGGATGCAGAATCAATTAAAGCAGGAAAAACACTGTGGACAAAGCACTGTCAATCATGTCATGGAAAGACCGGTTTAGGGGATGGGACAAAAGCTGCACAGCTTGATACCGAGGTTGGTGATTTGACAACGGCTGACGCTCAAAAACAAAGTGATGGCTCTCTGTTTTATAAAATCTTAGAAGGCCGTGACGAAATGCCAACATTCAAAAAGAAAATTCCTGATGAAGAAGAAATTTGGCAGGTAGTAAATTTTGTAAGGTCGCTTAAGCAGTAGAAAAAATCTAGTTGTATATAAAAGGGCAGGGAGTTTTACTCTTTGCTTTTTTATTTAAATGATTCTCCGATAGTCTTAAAACAAAAAAACCTCCGCAGTCTGACCACGGAGGTTTTCAATTAGCGATGTGTCGCATTACACGTTGGGTTTGGTGAAACGAAGTTTCTGTACTTGTTGGTGCTGCTGGCTTTGGAAGCCAAAAGCACTTCGCACGTAGGTCTTAACCGCTACCGCAGTATCCACCAGGTTTTCAGGAGCAATGTAATAAACCGTGTTGCGTTTAATACGAGCTTCTTCCAGCCTGATCTCAGCCACCGTTACCGCCTTGTTCAAGGTGAACAAACCGGCCAGCGTTTCCTCTAAGCTAGTCAGCGTCAGTTCCGGCTCGTTTGGATTATACTTCGGTTCCGAAGCAACTGTTTTCACAAGAGTGTCAAAGTACTCGGCTATGGTCACGTAGGCCTTGCCGTATGAAGATCGCACCTCTGGCTTCTCTTCTTCTGGCTTTTCTGTGTCCACCACCGATGGCTTTGAAATTCGTGCGCCCCAGATCCTGCGTTTACTGTTCAAGGCATCCGCCAACAACAACTTGTTGGTTCCGCATGTTTTTAGCATGCCATATACGCTGGAGCTGAGCTTGCGTATTTTTCGGAACCCTAGTTCGCGGTTGTTGGTAGCATTGTCGTAGGCCTTCTGGGCTTCCTTCACTTCTTCCCAAGCTTGTTGTGCGCTGTTCAATAAGGTGATCATCGCATTCACCTGGAGGTTTTGTTGTCCGGGGTTATAGGTTCCTCCTAACCCGGTGCAGATGCCCGTGAGCTTCCCAAAGGCTTGCATTGTTTTTACATAGGACATAACTTTTTAAGTTTGTTATTGCTATACACGTAAGCGGTTTCAGCGTGTTGTGCGTAAGACACTAATTTTTGAAAACTATATTTTGCTTGCAATGTGAAACTCAAAACCCATTGGCACGTTTGAGTGCATTTTTTGTACCGTCTGGAATGATGTGATCGACCAATGATATTTTTTTTCGCCAGATGACAATGCGTAAAAAGTGTAGCTCAACCTGTTCAGTTTTCATACTTATCGGTAACGTTTTGAGTCTGTGTGACCGTGTTCCTTTGTCCAGTTGTAAATTCCTGGAGCTTACCTGTAATTGTCCGGAGCGCACCGGGATTCGCCAGTGCTTTAGTACAATTGGTACGGTGTTCCAGTGTGATGAACCGAAGCTTAGGTGAAAAGTGTACAGTCAATTTCGAGATTTGCCAGTGCCCGGGTGTAATGAGTACGGTGGATTTCGCGATCGGTACGGTGGATTTTGAGATTTGACCAATGCTCGGGTGTAATGAGTTCAGTGAATTTCGAGATTGGTAAGGTGGATTTTGAGATTTACCAGTGCTTGAGTGTGATAGGTACGGTGAATTTCGCGATTGGTAAGGTGGATTTCGAGATTTGCCAGAGCATGAATGCAATGGGTACGGTCAATTTCGAAATCGGTAAGATGGATTTTGAGATTTGCCAGTGCTCGGGTGAAATGTGTACGGTGCTCCAGTGCGATGAACCAGTGCTTGGGTGAAAAGTGTATGTTTAAATTCGAGAATGGCCATTGGTTTAGTGTGATGGGTGCGGTTCTTGAGTGTGATGAAACTGTGCTCAGGCGAGGCGGGACGCTGGAATTTGCCTAAATACTGTTCTGCCGCCAGAGAAAATTTATTAATTTCAACTATTGGATAATTCAAAGCAACACTGGGAAAAGATCTATGCAACCAAATGTAGTGACCAGGTAAGTGGCGGCCTGAGGTTCTCAAAGGCATTGATTAGTTAGGTCAGTTTTCGAGAGCCTCAAAAACTGACAGCGGACATAAGGTTAAACAACTCGCCATGAAAAAGATTTTACTTGCCCTGATTTTTGCCCCCATACTTTCGTTTGGCCAAATGTCGAAGCAAGACAGTGTCTGGCTTCCATTTAAAAACATGGTCGGAACCTGGACGGGAACCTCCGAAGGTCAACCCGGAAAGGGGACGTATGAACGCACGTACCAAATCGTACTAAACAAAAAATTTATTGAAGTAAGAAATAAGTCAACCTATGCCCCATCAAAGGATAATCCTAAAGTAGAAGTGCACGAAGATCATGGCTTTATCAGCTATGACAAAGCCCGGAAGACGTTTGTGCTAAGACAATTTCACATCGAGGGGTTTGTGAATCAATACAAAACAGAATCTATCTCGCCCGATGGAAAAACGATCGTATTTATTTCAGAAAGTATTGAAAACATTCCCGCTGGCTTTCGTGCCAAAGAGACCTATCAGATTATAAGTAAGGATGAATTTACAGAAACCTTTGAACTGGCTGAGCCAGGTAAGGAGTTTGAAGTTTACTCTAAAGCAGTTTTAAAACGTCAAAAAAAATAAGACTCGTTTATTTTCTATTCTGAGCATTCTTAATCATCAAAAACTCAGCAATATTCTGTGCATTGACTGCACCGAGAAGTGCATTTTGAGCCGTGACGAGAGCCAACGATTTTTTACTTAGCTGCAACTGTTTCAATCCCTCTTCAAGGGATATCCCAGCATCAAGGTACAGGAGATTTTTGTCCATTGCATTTTCGACACGTGTTGATTCCCCTTGTTCACCCAGGGCTTTTATTATTTCTTCCTGACTCAACGTGCCTACAGGTTGACCCTGATTCATCACAACAAAGCTTTTATTCTGACCGAGTAGCAAATGTTGAGCTGCTTCGCGAATAGTAAGATGTGCATCTAATAAGGGAACATCGCGCATCATTACTTCGCGAATGGTAACACCACTATACAAAGCCCGGGATTTTACATAATTGGATTCAGACTGCGCTCCGAGAAAAATGAAAATCCCGATAAACACTAAAAACGGATTGCCATAAAACCCAAGAATAACAAATCCAACCGCCAGAACCTGACCGATGCCGGCTGCAATGCGTGTGGCCTTTACGCGATTCATTTTATATGATAGCAACGCTCGCAATACCCGACCACCATCCATCGGGAATGCCGGAATCATATTAAATACCGCCAGGGTTAGGTTTACACTCAACAGAGATAGTAAGAAATTAGAGCCGCCCACTTTACTAAGTTCCTGAAGTGCATCAGTTGTTTGGGGCCAATGGATGAAAGGCAAAAGGAGTAATGCGATGATCACGTTGACCAGCGGCCCCGCAAGAGCTACTAACAATTCTTCCTTAGGTTTTTCTGGTATCGATTCAAGACTGGCAACACCACCAATAGGCAACAGCGTAATATCCCGGGTTTTAATATGATACCGTTGAGCGGTGAGTGAGTGCCCTAATTCGTGAAGGGTTACACATCCAAAAATTGCAAGCACAAAAGTGATTGACCAGAGAATATCATTCGTTCCAAGGCCGGCTTTTACATCGTTGTATACAATCCAGGCGATCAGCAGGGCAAACGTCCAGTGAATAAAGATTTTAATTCCAGAAACTTTGCCAATGTAAAGTTTATACTTCATGAGTTTGGGAGCGGTATTAATAGAAAAAGAGAGTCGACCGGATCAGGAATTAGGATCGAGCTTTAACACCAGATGGAAATTCACGTCAAGCGCTTCTTCCACTTTTACCATGCCCATCATACGGGTAGGTGCCTGTAGTTTGAAATCGGAAAAGACAAAATTTCTACCACCTTTTAAATGAATGAGGCCATTGCTTTTTGCTTCAATGGTACAGTCAACGTCAAAGGCATTGGTTACTCCGCCCAGCGAGATTTTAAGCTTGCCTTTAAACCGTTCTTCCGTACATCCATATACGGGCACCCGTTCGAAGGAAATAAAGTCGATCACAATAGAGGGATACTCTTTAGACTTTATGGTTTTACCAAAATCATTGGTCATCATTTGCATGCCGCAATTAAAAGCAGAGGCATCCAGACCTACATATCCTTTCTCAAAAACAGGCCGGATGCCAGGCCCCCCTTCGCGGAGCACAAGGGTGTCGCGGCCACAATAGAGAGAGGAGCACTGAAATGAATTTACATTGGTTTTACCTGAAATAACAATTTTGCTGGTGGGCTGCACAATAAAGCGGTGCATTAAAACCGGGGCCTCCTTTTCAGGTGCAAAAGCGCTCAGCATCAAAATCACACAAATCCCCAGTAATGCTTTCATACGGTCTGCCAAGTTACTCAATCTTCTTAAAACGAAAAAAGTTCCGGCCAACTGGCCGGAACTTAACCCAAACCCAAGGGGATCTCTTAGAAAGAGATGGCTCCCTGAATAACTATACCATCGAATTTACCATCGAAGAATCTATTGTTAGCTCCAGTAGGAAGATATCCATCGTATTTCTGAGTAACATACTCTGCTTTAAGTAAGATGTTGCGGGTAACGAACCATCCACCAGCGATAGAAGTACGGTCAATAGTCACGTTGTAAAGACTACCAGGATTGGTGGCAGTCTGACCTTCAGCCAAATTAGAAGTTACTTTTATGTAACGTGCTCCTACATAAAATTTTTCATTTTTTCCGAAGCGATATAGGGCTTCACCTGCGGTCTGGTGAGTCTGACGATTGGTATAATCCTCAGATCCAAAAGGTGTACCTGTTGTAACCTCACCATTTTCGTTAGCATTTTTTCCGTATGCATACTCCCAGGTTCCGAATACTTCCAAGCCACCAAACTTCACGAATGGATTCACCATGAAAGCAGTTACGTTATCGCGATAACCAGGGTTGAAACGACCAGAGAAAGCGTTACCGGTTAGGGTAACAGGTGCATTCTCCATTACATACTGGTAGTTAGATCCTGTGCGGTCACCTCCCATAAGAGTATTGCTTGCAGAAGATTTAGTTGTCATCGCTGATCCGGTTAAACGTACCCGAAGATTGTCTTGTAATTGTTTGTCAAACCCAAGTTTACCATAAAGAGAAGGCTTGCGTTTAGCACCATCTGGAGTAGCAGGATCCGCTACGTTACCTTGAATCTCGCCATCCGTAAATCCAAACATGGCAATAACTCCTTTGTTCTTGTAATATAATTCGGCACCTATTTCAGTAGTAAATTCATCCATGATGTTGTTTTCAATCCAGGGGTTCCACATGGTTTGACCACCATCACTTCTGCGGAAGTGAGCGTCACCATAGTTGACTTCCATGTGACCAACTTTCAACGTCAGGTTTTTCCAAAGATTATTCATGAGTTCGCTGTTAAGGAAAGTCACCTTGTCAACTTGTAAGTAGCCACCTTTAACCCAGAATTCATTGTGGTGGTGAGATGACATGTAAGAAACCAGGTTTAAACTAACACCATCGTATAATTGAATGTCCATGTTGAAATTCGCCTGTGCCAATGGGAAACCACCAGCCATTTCATACAATTTAGTAGGAGATGTAGAGGGCAATCCATTACTGTGATTTAGATTTTGGTACCCTTGGGTAAAGCCAGCACCAATACGAAGTTTTAAACCGTCATAAACAACAGTGTCTTCTTTAGAAGTTTCGAACACGTTTATACCGCGCTGATCATAATATCTAAAATATTGAATGGCAGGTTGCAACTGGGCGGAGGCCAACACACCTGTTAATAGAAGCCCCAGTGTTATCACAAGGCTTTTTAATGAGACTACTTTCGTTTTCATAACTGTAAGGATTTAGATTAATTTTTGATTGAATTTTTGAATTAAATTTTAGTGGGTGCCAGCGTTACTTCGAAGGTTATCGTGATATCATCACCAGTTTTGATAGCGCCAAACATGAATGTGGGGGGCTCTACTTTAAAGTCAGTCATTTTTATTTTTTTTGAGCCTTTGAAAAACAAAGCCCCATTGCGCACTTCATAAACCACATCTATATCAATGGGCTTGGTGGTGCCGGCAATAGTGAGGTTTCCACTACACGTAATGGTTTTACCGGTAATTTTTGAAGAAGCAAGTTGATATGTGATATCCTTATACTTATCCGTATTTAAAGATTTGTACGCGTTTTTGTCCATTGCTTTTTCCTTGCTTTTCAGAGTCTCTGCGGGAAGAGTTACAGTTACGAGCGTTAACTTTGTAGGAGTGCCATCGCCACTCACTTCAAACGTGGCGTTATAAGTTGCTCCCTGAGACGTCATCGTCCAGTCGTGCATAGTCGATGTTCCGGCAATAGTAAAAATAGGCGAGCCGGTTTGGCGGTAACTCTGCTGAGCTACGCCCATCATAACAACAAGTGACATGGCCAGTGTCAGAACTGCCCGGGTTATGTTTTTTTTTCTGTTCGTTTTCATCTGATTTGGGTTTGTGCCTGTTGGCGATACAAGATTAAGTAGGCTTCACAAACTCCCACATGATTGTTGACCAACTCCGAACATGATCTTTATCATATAAAAAATAAGGTCAGAATGACTAAATATCTATTAATCAAGAATTTATGAAAATGGGAGTTTTGCCAGTCAAGCTTAAATGGGTAATTGGAGCTACAACTCGTCAGGTTTTTTAAACCTGAGGGTGACATTTAACACATAGACATCGGGGAAATGGTATTGGTAGTCACTGGCATTTTGGACAAAAAAATGCCAGAGATAGTATGCATGCATAACAATTTTTATATACCTTCGGCAACGTTTGCAATAATGAAACGCGAAGAAACCATCGACTATAATATCAAGGCTGCCTGGCACAGCATTGCCCGCATGTACAATCAACAGGCGGGAAAGTACAATGGCACCATGTCGATTGGTTTTGCGCTTTTAAATATTCACTCACAAGAAGGCACCCCGGCAACCAAGATTGGCCCCATGATGGGCCTTGAACCAAGAAGTCTTACGCGTTTGTTAAAGTCCATGGAGGAAAAGGGGTTGATTTACCGGGAAGCAGATAAGGTTGATAAGCGCTCGGTCAGGATATTCTTAACAAAAGAAGGAAAGAAGCATAAGGAGAAATCCAAGGAAACAGTCCTTCGGTTTAACGATGCGGTGCGCGAAGAAATTCCAGCCAGTAAACTGAATGTCTTCTTTGAAGTAGTTAAGGAGATCAACCAGTTAATAGACGAGAATAAAATTTACGATAAAGTTTTACAATAGATCGTTGTAGTGGATGGTTGTTCATTATTTGAGAGCCATCAACAACAACTAATAACAATTAATAACGATATGAACAGAACGATTCGCAAAGTAGCCGTATTAGGTTCGGGCATTATGGGTTCACGCATTGCGTGCCACTTCGCCAACATTGGTGTGGATGTGCTTCTTCTCGACATTGCGCCCAGGGAGTTAACCGATGATGAAAAGAAAAAAGGACTTGCATTAGATCATCCGGCAGTTAAAAACAGAATTGTCAACAGCGCCTTTGAGGCGACTCTTAAAGCAAATCCAGCCTCGCTGTTCAGTAAGAAATTTGCCTCGCGCGTGAAGTTGGGCAACTTCACTGATGATATGTCCAAAATCAAAACATATGATTGGACCATTGAAGTTGTTGTGGAAAATCTGGAGATAAAAAAGAAAGTTTACGAAGAGGTAGAAAAATACAGAACACCCGGAACCCTGATTACATCTAATACCTCGGGGATCCCCATTCATCTGATGGCAGAAGGCAGGAGTGAAGATTTTCAAAAACACTTTGCAGGCACACACTTCTTTAATCCACCCCGCTATTTAAAATTATTGGAGATAATTCCTACCACTAAAACGGACCCAGAAGTCACTAAATTTTTAATGCACTATGGGGATTTGTATTTGGGGAAAACTACCGTGTTATGTAAGGACACCCCAGCCTTCATTGGAAATCGTGTAGGAATTTTCGGATTGCTGAAAGTGATCGATTCCATGGGTAAATATGATCTTAACGTAGATGAGATTGACAAACTTACCGGGCCCGTTATCGGAAGGCCGAAGTCGGCTACCTTCAGAACGTCTGATGTGGTTGGTTTAGATACTTTGGTTAAAGTGTCTAATAATTTATATGCAGGACTAGTAAATGATGAAGGCCGCGAGATGTTTAAGCTGCCGGAAGTAGTAACTAAACTAGAACAGAATAAATGGCTGGGCGACAAAACCGGACAAGGTTTTTATAAGAAGACCAAGAGCGCCAAAGGCGAAACTGAAATTCTAACGCTGGATTTAAAAACTCTGGAATACAAACCAAAAGCAAAGGCAAAATTTGCTACGCTCGAGACTACCAAGACCATCGATAACCTGAAAGACCGCTTCAAAGTGTTGCTGGCAGGCAAAGACAAAGCGGGAGATTTTTACCGGGATTGTTTCTACGGACTGTTTCAATACGTTAGCAATCGGATTCCAGAAATCAGTGATGAGCTTTTCAGAATTGATGATGCTGTGAGTGGCGGTTTTGGTTGGGACCTTGGTCCATTCGAAACCTGGGATGCAGTGGGTGTTGAGAAAAGCATTCCTTTAATGGAAGCGGCTGGTTATAAACCCAATCAATGGGTGTATGATATGCTTGCTTCGGGAAATAAATCCTTCTACAAAATGGAAGGCGGCCAAAAGAAATACTATGACATTCCTGGTAAGACGTACAGGTCAATTCCCGGAAGAGAAAGTTTTATTATCCTTGAAAGCAAGAGTGAAAATGTAATCTGGAAAAATGCGGACTCTAAAATTACCGATCTGGGCGATGGCGTTATCAACTTTGGCTGGCACAGTAAGAGCTATACGTTGGGCAGTAGCGTAATCGAAGGACTCAATAAGTCACTTGATCTTGCAGAGAAAGATTATCGTGGATTAGTTGTTGGCCATCAAGGTGCTGACTTTTCGTTAGGTGCAAATCTTGGGTTGGTGTTCATGTATGCCATCGAACAGGATTATGACGAGATCGATTTTATGATCAAAGCCTTCCAGAATTCTGTGATGCGATTGCGGTACTCAACTATCCCGGTAGTTGTTGCTCCGCAAGGCAGAACGCTCGGGGGCGGATGTGAAATGACCATGCATGCCGATATCGCACAGGCAGCAGCCGAAACATATATTGGTTTGGTGGAAGTAGGTGTAGGACTAATTCCTGGCGGTGGCGGAACAAAAGAGTTTACCAAACGAGTGAGTGATGCCATGCAAGAGGGGGATATAGAATTAAATGCATTGCAAAATGCATTCATGACAATTGCTACAGCTAAAGTGGCCACTTCTGCAGAGGAGGCCCGTGAACTGGGCATTCTCAAAAAGTTAGATAGGGTTTCGATGAATAAAGACCGGCAGATTGCCGATGCGAAACAAGCAGCTATTGATTTGGCAGACGCTGGCTACACCATGCAACCGCAAGCGAAGAATATTAAGGTGCAAGGCCGAACCGGTCAGGCATTATTTCTCGCAGGTCTTCAGGGGATGTTGATAGGTAAATTTATTTCGGAGCACGATGCGAAGGTTGCGAAGTGGATTGCCAACATCATGTGTGGTGGAGACCTGACCTCCCCGCAGGAAGTAAGTGAACAGTACCTGCTTGATTTGGAACGAGAAGCTTTCTTATCGCTTACGGGTGAGAAGAAAACACTTGAACGGATTCAGGCGATATTGACTGGGGGGAAACCTTTGAGAAACTAGACGTAAGACATAAGTAGTAAGACGTTAAGTTTTGCTACTTGGTCTTACTACTTGATACTTATGTCTAACTACTAAAAAAGAAAATATGGACGCATACATCGTAGCAGGATTCAGAACGGGAGTAGGTAAAGCTAAAAAAGGAGGGTTTCGTTTCACGCGGCCCGATGATCTGGCGGCCGAGGTGATCAAACACCTGGTTAAATCTATTCCCGGACTTGAGAATAAGATGGTCGATGATCTCATTGTTGGCAATGCTGTGCCCGAGGCAGAACAAGGCATGCAGATGGGTCGCATGATTTCATTGATGGCACTTGGAATGGACGTACCCGGGATGATTGTAAACCGCTATTGCGGGTCGGGCGTAGAAACCATCGCTATTGCGAGTCAACGGATACAAGCCGGCCAGGCAGACATCATCATTGCAGGAGGAACCGAGTCAATGTCGTTAGTGCCAACCATGGGATTTAAGACCGCATTGAATTATGTAATTGCTAAGGACAACCCAACCTACTACACCAGCATGGGCCTGACAGCCGAAGAAGTTTCAAAGCAATTTAAAATTACACGCGAAGAGCAGGATCAGTTTTCCTATGAATCGCATA
Source organism: Cyclobacteriaceae bacterium (assembly GCA_040079965.1). Lineage (GTDB taxonomy): Bacteria > Bacteroidota > Bacteroidia > Cytophagales > Cyclobacteriaceae > ELB16-189. Next base: position 496 of record JBEBJH010000083.1, on the reverse strand, counting down.
TGAAAGCGGCTGCCGCCTGGAAAGATGGAAAGTTTAAAGATGAAGTGGTCCCTATCACCGTGAAGGAAGTGTATGTTGACGAAAGTATGAAAAAGAAAACCCGAGAGTTTGTGGTAGCTACCGATGAAGGTATTCGTGCAGATACAACGGTGGCAGGTCTTGGAAAATTGAAACCAGTATTTGCTGCAGGCGGTACGGTAACAGCGGGAAACTCTTCTCAAACTTCGGATGGCGCTGCCTTCGTTGCGGTAATGAGTGAGCGCATGGTAAAGCAATTGAACTTAAAACCAATTGCACGTATGGTGAGTTATGCAGCAGCTGGGGTTGATCCGCGCATCATGGGTATTGGTCCCGTAGCAGCAATCCCCAAAGCATTGAAGATTGCAGGTTTGAAACTTGATGACATTGACCTGATTGAATTAAATGAGGCCTTTGCTGCACAATCATTGGCGGTTGTAAAAGAACTAGGGATTAATCGCGCCAAGCTGAATGTAAA